>CAZTCQ010000038.1:0-16292 GCA_964612525.1 uncultured Chitinophagaceae bacterium
TGAATTAAGAACTTCTTAGGATTCCTTACAAAGAAAAGTTAGTTCTTTGCCGTAGAAAAAAACTATTTATGAAAAAACTGTTACTTCTTTTCTCCGCATGTACCCTTTTATCATTTGCTTCTGATGCTCAAGAATATTTGGGTTTAAGCACAGGTAATTATTCAGGCCTTCATGGTGTGATGTTACAGCCGGCCAACGTTGCTGATAATCGTTACAAATTTGATATCAATCTTTTCTCAACCAACATTGGGTTTAGAAATAATTACCTCGGTTTTTCAAGAAAGTTTTTCGTAAACAATCGTTTTTCTTTTAAGGATTATGATTCTTATGCAGATTTTAAAAAGAATGTTTTGACCACTCGTGCCTTAAATGGTGACAATGTTTCTTTCAATTTGAACAATCGCTTGAATCTTCCTTCTGTGATGATTACTACCGGTAAAAAATCGGGAATTGCAATCGGACTACAATCTCGAACGGCGATTGCAGTAGAGAATATGAATGGAGAATTTGCTGAGCAATTGTATAATGAGTTTGCGAATCCAATAACAGGACGTTCATATGATTTAGGAGGTATGGAAGTTTCTGCAATGAATTGGTTTGAAGGAAGTTTGACTTACGGTAGAGTTTTAATAGATAACGGCAAGCACTTCTTAAAAGCGGGTGTAACTGGAAAGTATTTAGGAGGGATTTCTTCAGCTTATTTGAATGTGGACGACATGCGTTTGACTGCGACTAGCGATTCTTCTATTAGATTGGATGGTAATAAAGTAGGCTACGGCCATAGTGCTACAAGTATTACTAGTGAGCTAGGAAGAGATTACAGACCTGACGCTAGCGGTGTTGGTTTTGATGCTGGTTTGGTTTATGAGTTTAGAGGTAGAATCAACAAGTTCAAATTTTTAAAGTTTGACAAGAAAGATGAAGAAGTTTATTCAACTACTCGTAGAGATAAAAACAAATACTCATTTAAAGTAGGAGTTTCTTTATTAGACGTAGGACAGTTAACTTTTAACTCGGTTCCGTTGGCTCGTGATTTTAGCAGCAGTTTGAATAATATTAATATTAGAAATAATGGAATTAATAGTATCAGAACCTTTGATACGTTTTTGAGTAATAATGTGAATTATCTTGCGAACGATACGGCGCGTCAATATTCAGTGGCTATGCCTACCGCCTTGAGCGCCCAATTTGACTTGCATTTATTCAAAGGGTTTTACGTAAACGCAATGGCTTATATGCCTTTCACGAGCTTAAATAAAGATGCTGACTTCAGAGTATTCACTCCAAACTATTATGCGGTAACTCCCCGATGGGAAAGTAGAATGGCTGGATTGTATGTTCCAATAGTTTACAACAATAATAATTTGGTAAACAGAGAATTGACGATAGGTAGTACGGTACGTTTGGGACCTCTTTTCGTAGGAACTTCCAATTTCTTGACTTTGTTCAAACAGGACAATATTCGAGCAGCTGATTTGCATCTTGGGTTTAAGTTGCCTTTGGCACATGGCAAGCCTAGTAAAACAGCTGACTGGTTTAAAAAATTCACAAACGATGCTGACGACGAGTTGGAAGTAGAGCAAGTAAAAGAAGTAGATGAGATAATTGAAGAGAAAACAAAGACTAAGAAGAAAGAAAAGAAAGAGGAAAAAGTGGCTCCAACTCCAGCTCCACAGCCTATTCAAATTATTATTAATAACTACAACTCTGCTAGTAAATCAAAAGGTCAGGGAAATACGCAACGCATTGTGGATGTAAATCCTCAAACGGGTGAAACCATGCAACGAACAATTGTAGTTGGGGAAGATGGTACTCAATATATGGATAGTAATTCAAGTCAAGTGATTCAGAACTACTCGAATCAGGGTGAGGACGTGAAAGAGTTGAACAATATGCAAGAGCAAATTGAGTATCTAAAGTTTAAGTTGAAACAGAAGGAAGAATTACTCAATGAAATGCAATTAGAGCAAAATCGTATTCAAGACAATTCTTCTAACGAAGAAAGTAAAAAAAAAATTGATTCGCTAACGAACGAGTATCTCTATAACAACAATTTCGTTTACGAGCCTGCTGCCAGAATCACAGACAAGTCTTCAACGGAAGCAACTCTTTTTGAGCTTCGCAAAGAATTGTTAGCTCTAGATCGTGTCAACACTAAGTTGGATAGACAGGTGACTGAATTGGCCAAGTCTAACGAGCTATTGATAAACCGATTGGATAATCAAGAGGGTAAAACTTCTGTAAATGAGTTGGATTACGTTATAAAAAATTTACAGACTAGTGAAAAACTAGCTCTAAAACCAACAAAGGTTTACTATCACGCTTCTCCGGATTATGGTTACGATGATGAGCCAGTAAGAAAAAAGGGTGAAACAATTCAGCCTACAATTACACGCATTCAAGCTGATCGCAATGCTAATATTAAAGAAACTGTAAAGACGAGTAGTGCTGACGTGAACGTTGCTAAAACCGTTGCGACTACTGCTAATACGGAAGAAATCAAAAAGGCAACGGAAGAAAACGATCGATTGCGCAATGAGGTAAAGGATTTACGTTCTGAGTTAAAGAGTTTTGAAAAGAAGGCTAGTAAGAAAAAAAGAAGGTGGGTTCTTTTTGGAAGTAGAAGAGATAGTAAAATAATAAGAAATGAGGATGTTGAAAATCTAGAAACCAAGGTTCAAGAGATAGTAAAACGTGATACGGTTTTTATAGAGAAACCCGTTGAGAAAATTGTTACTAAAGTGATTCGGGATACAGTAATAAATGTAGTTGAAAAAAATAATACAATCACAGAGACAAAAGTAGAAACTGTAGAGGTAGACAACACAGTTCCCAGACTTTTAAACTTGCCTGCCTACTTTGTATTGTTTGACATAAACTCGGCCTCTATCAAAAAGATCTTTATGAGTAAGCTAAACTATTATGCTGCTCAACTGAAGAAGTACCCTGAATTAAAGCTTATGCTAACAGGTCATACGGATGCCTCGGGTAATGCTAAAATGAATTTAGCTCTCTCGGAAAGAAGAGCCCGTCAGGTAAGAAATTATTTAATCCAAAAAGGAGTAAGCCGCAATCGGATTAGCACTAGTTTTAATGGTGACAAAGATCCTCTAGCTAACAATAAGACCAAAGTTGGTAAAAGTCAAAACAGAAGAGTAGAAGTACTTTTCGTAAACTAAGGTATCAAGAATTTATCTATAGAAAAGCTTCCGAAAGGAAGCTTTTATTTTTTTATATCTTTTCCGGATAGTGCATTAGAAACAGCAGCATCCATCACACGTTCGGCATAGGGGCGACTGATATCGTTCAGCTTTTCTTGCTCTAGTTGAATGGCGTTTTTATCCTTGGTTTCAATCGCTTTTTCTAGTAAAGTTATTTGCTCGCTTGTGGCTTGAACCTCTTCGTTAGTTATAAACTCCTTATGCTTTTTTAGGAAGTTTTTACTTTGGTCGATTAGCTGCTCAGCCTCGGTTTTAGCTTCTACATAGGCTCGGTGAGCAATGTCTTTTTTGGCGTGCGTCATAGAGTCTAACAGCATTTCCTCAACGGCTTCATCAGTGAGTCCATACTGAGGTTTGATCTCAATTTCTTGTGTTGTATTACTTCTTAATTCAGTAGCGTTCACCACGAGTATCCCATCAGCATTCAGAGTAAATTTTATTTCAACCTTTGGCAGGCCAGCTGGCATGGCTGGGATATTTTTCAAAGTAAAGGCCCCTAATTTTCTATTGTCACTTACCACATCGCGTTCTCCTTGAAATACTGAAATTTCAATTCCGGATTGACCATCTTTCTGTGTGGTATACTGACGAGAAGCCTGAGAAGGAATTTTTGAATTTCTAGTTATGAGTACGTCCATTAAGCCACCCATAGTTTCGATTCCAAGCGATAGGGGCGTCACATCTAGTAAGAGGACATCCGTAGTATTTCCTGCTAGAATATCAGCCTGAATGGCGGCACCCAACGAGACAACCTCATCAGGATTTACCTCAACATTTACTTCCTGTTTAAAAAAATCTGAAACAGCATTTCGCACAGCGGGAACTCTTGTTGATCCACCCACCATAATGACAGCATCAATTTCATTTACGGATAGTTCGCTATCTTTCAAAGCTTTCTCGCAACACTCAATAGTTTTGTTTAGCTGCTCTTGAATAAGAGAGTCGAAGGTTGCTTTGTCAATTTTAATTTCTTTATTCTGGAAGGAGTCACTAAAAGTATCAGCGATGCTCAGTCTCATTTTTGCCTTTTCACTAAGAAGTCGTAAGCTTTGAACAGCTTCTTTGTCCTCATAAAAATCTTGCTTTAATTTTAATGACTCAAAGAAGTATTTAAAAATAGCCAAATCAAAATCATCGCCTCCCAAGAAAGTGTCGCCGTTAGTGCTAAGGACATCAAATACACCTTTTGACAGTTGAAGTATAGAAATATCGAAGGTGCCTCCACCCAAATCATAAACGGCTATTGTTTTTTCATCGGATGAATCCGTACCGATTCCATAGGCTAAACTTGCGGCGGTGGGTTCATTAATAATTCGAAGTACTTCTAACCCAGCTAGTTTTCCCGCGTCACGAGTCGCTTGGCGCTGAGCATCATTAAAGTAGGCCGGGACAGTGATTACGCACTTGGACACTTTCGTTTTTAGAATATGTTCGGCACGCTCTTTGAGTTCTTTCAAAATGAAGGACGATAGTTCAATGGGGTTATAAAATGTATCACCAATTTTTATTCGAACTAATTCTGATTGTTCATTATCAATTATTTTATAAGAAAAGAAATCTTCTTTTTCTTTAATATCATTATACGATCTTCCTAGTAAGCGTTTGATGCTGTAGATTGTATTAGCGGCATCGGTTTCTAAAAAAGCTTTGGCGTCCTGGCCAACTGTGATGGTGTCACCGAAATGAATAACTGAAGGTACTATGGCGTTTTGGTCTACTTCTTTCAGGGCCACGGGTTGTTCGGAATTAGGATGAATGACGGAGACTAAACTATTCGTAGTTCCCAGATCAATTCCTACAATTACCTCTTCTTGTTGAATACTGCCTGTAGCAATATTAATTGGAATTTTAGCCATACTGCAATATTAATGAGAATCCGGACAACGATAGGTGGGCAAGCGAAAACTTATGAATAAATGTGCCGTGAGGAATTGGTCTCGCGTGGAGCTTATGCCTCTTTGCCTTCCCGGAATTCCTATAGGTGTATTTGTAACTTCAGGTGACCGATCCTGTAGCTGAGAGGCATAAGTGGGGTAGGGCGAGTTTACATCGTTAGGAAATAAATCAGAACCCACATAGGAGGTACTTACGTCGTCTAAATAATCAGTAGTGGTCATCCGGTTAATAACCTCAAAACCCACCGTAGTGCCTTTTGCTAACCAAAATTTTATGCCGGCCCCTATTGGAAAACTAACTGCTGTCGTGCCATACACTCGATCGCTAAATTGAGGGTAAGACTGCCCCTCGGTTCCCAATGGACGAAGCCTTACTTTGGTGTCATTGATTTCAGTGTAGGGGTCGTATTTAAAAATACCCAATCCTAAGGTGATGTAAGGAGTAAATCGATGATCAAAATCGCCAATGTCATATTTAAAAAAATGAAAATCAGTCATTATCGAGGCCTCAAAAATGTCTGATTTGAAACTTAGATTTCTCTGTTGCTGGTAAAAATTATTAGTGAAGCGGTCGGCATAGCCTATGTGAGCATAGTTGGCTGCCAATCGCATTGCGATGTATCGTGAGAAATTATATTTTACAAATGCACCACCGCTTTGTCTGAAATAGTCAAAACCATACTGCTGATTTAAATCTCCAAAATAATTGGCTCCGCCCGCGCTTATACCAAATTCAGTTTTACGATAGTACGTCTGGCTAAATGAGCCATAAGAAATACAACTTAACAATATGACCAGAAGTGCTTTTAGGCGCATTGCTCAAAGGTACAACCTTATGAGTTTTACAAATTTGAATACTGTTATAGATTCTTAAAATTCTTGCCTCTTTATTTTGATAAAATCGCAGCCATCTTGGTCAGGTCCTCCTCAAGAAGACGCTGAGTGCTAGACATTGCACCAAAACCGAGTTCTATAATTTTGCCACCTTGTATCCCTATCATTTTACCGCTTTTATTTTGCAGGAGCGCATTCACAGCGGCATAACCCATTTTGCTGGCTAAAATTCTGTCAAAAGCGCTGGGCGAGCCTCCTCTTTGAATATGTCCTAGAATGGTCACTCGGCTTTGTAAATTCGGAACTTTATCGAGTAGATACTCATTTATTTTTTGAGCTCCGCCAAATTCATCACCTTCTGCCACTATGATTAGATTGGTCTGTTTATTTCGTTTTCTATCATCCGTGACTTCTTTTACAAATCGATCAAAATCTTCTTGCATTTCGGGAATGAAGATGTGCTGCGCTCCGCAAGAAATGCCACTACTCAAGGCTAAATATCCAGCATCGCGTCCCATAACTTCTACGATAAAAATTCTGTCATGAGCCTCAGCGGTATCTTTAATTTTATCAATAGCCGAGACAGCGGTGTTGAGTGCTGTGTCAAAACCAATGGTATAATCTGTGCCCACAATATCGTTATCAATTGTTCCGGGAACCCCAATCACCTTTATATCATGCTCTTCGAATAGTTTTTGGGCGCCCTTAAAACTTCCGTCACCGCCAATTACGACTAGGGCTTCCACTCCCTGCTTTTTTAAATTAGCCGCTGCGATAGCTCTTCCTTCTTTCTCAAAAAAATCTTGACAACGAGCGGTTTTGAGCATAGTTCCTCCTCGCTGCAAAATATTTGCTACAGCAGTGGTGGGCAATAATTTCATGTCATTTTCTATCAAGCCCTGAAATCCTCTCATGATACCTATGCAGTCTACTGTATTATGTAAGGCGGTTCGGCACACAGAACGAATAACGGCATTCATGCCTGGAGCGTCACCTCCGCTAGTTAAAACTCCTATTTTTTTCATTTTTCGATTTTTTCAGTGGGTAAGATTTGATTGATTTGAAGCCTTCTTTTTACAGATCCTTCTTTTTCATTTTTCATCACAGTAAGCAAGTTTGCTTTTTGCGATTCAGAAATATATTTACTGTCTTTGGCTAAGCCGTGTAAGCTTTTCATGGCATAGTAGCGCGTCCATTTATTTTCGTCTTCCTGAGCGCGACTCATTATTTCGGACCAGAATTTATTTTGTATTTCTTTGCCAAATCGACTGGCCCAGATTTCATAGGTAGAAATTAAATGATTTCGTTCGGTGCCAAAACGGTGCATGAGTTGTTTTGAAAAATACTCATTGTTACTATCTGCTTCCGTAGCGTATACGTTGCAAATTTCTTTGAATAAGGCTGATTTAGCCGTGTCGGCGCTAGGGGAGGCCTTTTCAGTCGCTCGGGAGGGGTTTACTTTTTTTAATCCATACAAGCCGGCCGCGGCTACTTGGTACGATTTAGCTTGGCTCCAACTAGAAAAATCTTTTTCTAACAGAGGGTCTGCCAATCCGCCTAGGATATAAATCGCTTGAGATTTTTGATTGGAGTGTGTGCTAAAATTGGCAATTCTTTTTAAATCTTCTTTAGCCCTGGTTATATTTTGTTCGTTTTCCCAATCAATTTTTTTCATGGCTTGATAGGACACTTCGGGTAATTTATCATTTACTGCGCTCAGCAACATTTGTTCCTCATTAATTGTTTGGTCCTTTTTGCCAGAGCTTGCATCGAGTATGCGCATTTTTTCAACAAGGTTGGAAGCACCCGCGTAGTAGTCAGTGACGGATTTTTTATCGTATAGTTCGTTCACAATTTTACCAATAAAAAGGCAATTGGGATCTAGGTACAAACGCGAATTGACTTGTGTAGGAGTGAGCTTAATTTTAGTTTTTTGTTTTTTAATTTGAACGGTAACTATTTCATCATTCACTCGATATTGAAAAGGGAATTCAAATACATTTTTGGTCTGCGTTTGAATGATTACCAATTCACTTTTGTCTTCATTTTTTTTAACTTCAATCACTGGGTGTCCTCCCTTGTGAAACCACTGCTGGAAAAATTTTCTTAAATCACGACCGGATACCTTTTCCATTTCAAATCGTAAATTTTCTATCTGGGCAGTACTGAATTCATGATTTTTGAGATAGTTTTTAATACCCGTAAAAAAAGTGTTTTCTCCAACGGCAAATCGCAGCAGGTTCAGTACCCGAGCACCTTTTTGATAGGTGATTGGATTAAAGAGTTCCTCCTTGTCATTGTAGTGAAATCGAATGATGGGTTTGTCGTTTCGTTTTGAATAACGCAGGTAAGACTTCATGCTATTATATTTTTTAAGAAGCTCAGCGGTTTTACCATATTTGTGTCCGAACCAAAGTTGCTCTCCAAAGGTGGCAAATCCCTCGTTTAAGGTAAGGTGTGACCAGGAAGCGCAGGTTACTAAGTCGCCAAACCAATGGTGAAAAAGCTCATGAGCCACAATGCCATCGTTTTGTTTGTCAATGAGTTCTCGATCGTCTTTTTGAACAAAGGCACCGTGCAAGGTGGCGCTTGTGTTTTCCATAGCGCCCGAAACAAAATCGCGCACAACTACTTGTGCATACTTCCCCCAGGGGTAGTCATAACCTACTTTGTTAGAAAAGAATTCTATCATTTCTGGTGTGTGTTTGAAAATATTTTTAGCAAAAGGGTGGTAGTTGTTTTCTAGATAATAGCTTACTTCTTTTCCCTTGTAATCTTTGTCGATTGTTTTTTTAAATTGGCCAATGGCCATCATGACTAAATAAGCACTCATAGGTTTTTCTACTCGCCAATAGTCGGTTCGAGCTGTTCCTTTTTTTTGCTGGCGAATTAAAGTTCCATTGCTTAGGGTGGTTAAAGAATCAGCCACCGTAATATTAATGTCAAAAGTCATTTTTTCATGAGGCTTATCTATGGTGGCAAACCAGTTTGAATTAGACTCTGTTTCGCCTTGCGTCCACAGTTGGGTCGGTTTGAATGGTTCTTTTTTATCAGTGTTTATAAAGTAAAGTCCTTTGTCATCTTTGATGGCGGCGCTTCCGTTGCTTATGTTTTTGTCTGGTTGGGCTGTGTAGTTAAAGGTTAAGGCCAGCGTATCTTGATTCGTAATGGATTGGTGCAAATAAATTTTTAGATGAGAAGTATTATTTCTTTTTCTAAATGCAAATTCTTTTCCGTTTTTAAAAAGTTGGACATTTTTAAAGGTGAAGTTTTTTGCGTCAACAATAAAAGAATCAGTGGGGTAGTGATAGGCCGTGAATATAATTTTTTCTCTTCCAAAGCATAAGTGTTTTTGCCAATCAAAAGATACATTGAGTTCTGTATGAAGAATGTCTATTTCTTGAGAGGGGCGTTCGCGTACTTCTTTATTTTTTGTGGTGATTTTGAGGGGTTTGAGAACAATCGGATTCGGTGCTGGTTTTTTTACAGCGCAGCTGCCTAAAAAAAGCATAGCACATAACATTAGGTATTTATGATTCATGTCGTAAAAGTAGGAGTTATTTTGTTTGTAAATTTGAAAATAAATTTGAAATGCAATATTGGTTAATGAAATCAGAGCCCTTTAAATATAGTTGGGATGATTTAAAAAAAGATAGAAAAACATTTTGGGATGGAGTTAGAAATTACTCGGCTCGAAATAATATGAAAGAAATGAAAAAAGGCGATTTAGCTTTTTTTTACCATTCAAATGAAGGCTTGGAAATAGTGGGAGTGGCTGAGATAATTAAAGAGCATTATCAAGACCCGACTGTAGAGGATGACCGTTGGGTGGCAGTGGATATTAAGCCAGTTTGTGACCTGGCTAAGCCAGTAACGCTAAAAGAAATTAAAGCCGAGCCCAAACTTCAAGATATGGATTTGGTAAGATTAATGCGTTTGTCGGTAGGGAAGGTAAAGAAGAAAGAATTTGATTTGGTGATGAAAATGGGTAAGACTACATTGTAGTTATTCTTCCTCCTCGCTTTCTTCATCTTTGTACAGAGGAATTAAAATATGAAAGGCGGTTCCTTTACCTTTTGAACTTTCGAAATAAATATTCCCTCCCGTTTTGGTGATGATGTCTTTACACATGGCTAAACCAAGTCCAGAGCCAGAAGACTTCGTGGTAAAGTTTGGCTCAAAGATTTTAGCATGGAGTTCTTTTGGAATTCCTTGCCCGTTATCCTCAATGGTAATATCGATTAAATTATTTGGTTGTTTGGTCGTGGTCAATATAATTTGTCCAGTAAGGTCATCGGGAATGGATTGCATCGCATTTTGAATAACGTTGGTGAGTACCCTGATCATCTTTACTTTGTCAACATGCACAAATACATCTACTTTCGGAAACACAAATAGAAATTCTGTCTCTTCGCTATCTGAATAGATTCCTGTTGTGGTTTCTAAAATATCTAGTAACGACTCCCTTTTGGCATCAATGTCTGTCATTGTGGCAAATTCCGAAAAATTTGACGCCGTCCGAGTGAGGACGCCTATTTGTTCTAATACAGTACTTGTCATTTTCTGTGTGAGCTGAGGGACATTTGGGTCATTTCTTTTAATGGCTGCTTGTAAGGATTGAAGCGAAAGGCTCATCGGCGTAAGCGGATTTTTGATTTCATGGGCAATTTGTCTCGCCATTTCTCGCCAGGCGATTTCTCTTTCTGATTTTGCCAGCAAAGCGGTACTGTTTTCTAACTTAACTAATGTTCGATTATATTCTTTAATGAGCAAACCTATCTCATCGCTGTATGGCCAATGGAGTGGCTCATTAGTTTGTGTAAGATTAATTTTAGAAAACTGATTAATAATTTTAGTAAAAGAAATCGTTAGTCGTCGTGTAATGTAAAAAGCAAGAAGTGATGAGAGTAGAAAAACAAGAGCATAAATATTGATGAGCATGGTTACAATATTTGAATTGCTCTTTGCTATACTATACTGCGAGGTAAAATTGGGAGTCTCTAAAATGGCGCTTAACTCACCATTGCGATCAAAAATGTTTGTATAGATTGTGAAATACCCCAACATGCCTATTCTTTGGTTCGAACGGTAGGATAAGGTTTTGTTTTTTTGCAAGGATGCCAAGGCTTTCGGATTCACTAAGTTGGGAAGTAGGTTCGCTATTTTTTTTGATACAGAAGTGAAAAACTTGGTTCCTTGTAGATTGTATAAATTAATGCTTACATCGTGCTTCTCAATAAATGGACTCACTATTTTCTTAATCGTTGTTTCATTAAAATCTAATGAACTCGATGAGTCTGAATAGGCTTCTATATTTGCACCTTCTATTACTTTTTTAATTTCATTAGATGCGTAAAATGCTTTTTGCTTTGCAGTTTTATTAGCTTCAGAAGAAAACATGTAAATAGTAATACCACCAATAACACTGAGCGAGAGCAGTTCAACAATAAGGATAGCCAAATGGATTCTCATACGTAGAGTAAGTCCTAGTAAATTAATAAAGCGACGTCTTCTAAAGTTGGATCGAGCGATTATGTTGCCTAGGATGTATAAAGAAACAAGCAAGAAAATAACAGTAAAAATATAAGCATAGGTGGTGCTAATTTTATAAAGTGTATTTTTCTTTTTTCTAATAATAATAGATTTTTTGGAGCCGTTTTTTGTTTCATGAACCGCGACTTCACTTGTGTTTTTTGTGTTGGGAAGGTTTATAATTCCTTCTGTATTCGAAATATTTTTAGGAAGCTTAATAGGAAAAGCATCAATATCTGATTGCTCCACGAGCTGATTATCCTTGTAATAAGCAAACTGATACTTTGAAGTGCTTTGTTTTTGAGTTAGTTGTAAAGTGGATAATAGCTGATTATAACTTGGATTTATCAAATTATAGGCGGGTGATAAGCTTATTTGAATTGTATAATTTTCAGTTTTTTGTGATAGTTGATACTTCTTTATACTGTTCTGATTAACCAGTTGAAGTATTAAGGAGTCGCTTTTATGGATAGTTATTTGTTCATCGCTATCTATTTGATCAGGCCTTTCATTCTCATTCGGTAAAATTTCTACTTGACTATTGTAAACGGGTTCAAATTGTAAAACGTGTTTTTGGTTAATGTAGTTTACTATATCCTCGGTTCTTTTGAAATTCTTAATCTGAGCACTGCTATCTATTTTGGCAGCTATTGATAGCAATTTACTTTCGGTTATCTTGGATTCAAAGTTTAAAATTCGTTTCCCAAAATCTTGCTGCAATTTTAGTTCTTTGTGAGTGTCATAGTAATGGATCACAATTACACAGCTAAGGGATAGATAAATCATCCAGTATATGAGCTTGTACGAATTGAAGTCAAACTTAGTATGCAGAGATTTTATACTTAAAAAAAACAAGGTCAGGCTAGTCCAAAAAGCTACTATGGTGAAAACGTAGTCAAAATTTTGAAACAGTATCCAGTAGAGGGGGATACCCGCTAGAGGAATGAGAATAAATACCTTTGATTTTACATTATACTTTTCAAAGTATCGTTTAAAAATCATGACACATAAGGTATAGTTGACAAAGATTAATAACATGGTGCCGAGCCCTATAATATTGTAAGGGCGAAGGTTTGCTACGTCGGTAGTGTCAAATCGTAAACGACTATCAAAAACAATGCTTCTAATTTGTAGGATTGAAACATAGGCCGAAGCATACAGCACAAAACTTAAAATAATTAAGAAAGCAATAGAGCTGTATTTAGAGCCAACCTTCCAAACTTTATTTTGGACATTCATAATAAAAAAGAACAATACCCAAAAAAGTAAACAAGCATTAATGAAGACATCGCCGAGTGAACACGAAAGAAACGAGGATGAATATAAGGTTGGATTAAATAGATAATACTCGGAATAATCGTCAGGAAATCCAAATTGATAAGTGAGAAAACGAATTAAAAATATCGTTAGCAACATTAGGCTAAAGTAGAGAAGAGGATTTCTACTTACGGATACCTTGAAAAAGGTATGAATGGATACGCCGAAGAAGATAAAGGCCAATGATGCCAAGAAAAAACGGGCGAAATTTTTATCAGTAATTGCAAAAAAGTTAGATTGTTCTACTAGTCTGAAACGCGGGTAACCTCTTATCGATACAAGGTTATTCGGCGGGTTGGTATCGTTCTTGTTTAACAAGGGTTCTAGTCTATATCCAAAATCTTCTTGTTGTTTGGTTCCAAATGAAAAGGCAAAATTAGAAGGCAATAAATCACTATTCAAATTGTGATTTGTGAATAAGGGGAATTTGCCAATGATAGATACTTCCCCTGATGGAGTCTGAATCTCTTTCCGAAGAAAGAGGCCAACTTCGCCATTCATTTCGTAACTCAATAGAGTGTCGGTCTCGGCAGCTTGAAATTGAAGAGGGTTATTTATTGATTTACTCCAAAAAAAAAGGGAGTCATTCAGATAAGCAGCAAAAGACCAATTCTTTGCCCTGTATTTATTGAAATCTTCAAGGGTAGTTGATGTAAAATCTGGGATGCTCTTATCGAAACGGGCTACATTACTTTCGAACTCTTGAAACTCCTTCTCGAAATTTACACTAATTTTTTTTGCAATTTTATCGGTAGTTAATCGAGGGAAGAGAAGCGTATTCACCGGTTGCCAAGATAGGATGAAGAATAAAACAGCAAGCAGCAAAAAAATCCTCCTATCAATGTCAAAAGGAAATCTAAACGCTCGACCCGTATTTTTTTTAAGTTTACTCACTCTTCTTTATCTGATTCCAAATCGCATCAAGCTCCTCAAGTGAAAGTTCATTTAAAGAACTGACTGACACCATTGCTTTTTTTTCCATTTCATTAAATCTACGAATAAATTTTTTATTCGTTTTTTCCAAAGCCGCTTCAGGGTCAATGTCTAAAAATCTGGCATAGTTTATCATGGAAAATAAGACATCGCCAAATTCTGCTTCCATTTCAACTTTGTTGTTTACTGAAAGAGCTTCTTCAAACTCACTCCACTCTTCGTCTATTTTATCCTTTACGTCACTAGCTTTTTCCCATTCAAACCCAACTTGCTTCGCTTTCTCTTGCAAACGAACAGCTTTTACAATTGCGGGGAGTGAGCTAGGTACGCCACTAAGAACACCTTTTTTACCTTCTTTTAATTTTAGATTTTCCCAATTTTGCTTTACGTCTTCTTCATTGTCTACCGAAACTTTATCGTAAATATGAGGGTGACGGTTGACGAGCTTTTTGCAAATAGATTTTACAACATCTTCTCGAGTAAATTTACCTTTTTCGCTTGCTAGTTTAATATAGAAAACAAGATGAAGTAAAATGTCGCCAAGTTCCTCTTCCAAACCGGCCCAATCCTCTGAATCAATGGCATCCACTAGTTCGTATGTTTCTTCGATGGTAAGTTTTCTGAGAGTTTGGATAGTCTGTTTTTTATCCCAAGGACATTTGGTCCGTAGCTCACTCATGATATTTTCTAGCCGTTCATACGAGCCTGCGTAATTATCATTCATAAAAGTATAAATCTACTAATATGCGTCTAAATAGTGTAGATAATTCTCATTTTTAATTACAAAGCAAGGTCTTATATTCACAGTTCTAACTATGGAAAAATTTCAAGGTGTTCTCGGTATATTATTTATTCTAGGGTTGGCGTTTGCTTTTAGCAACAATAGGTTTCAAATAAATAAGCGATTGGTGTTTACTGGTCTTGGCTTACAAATTGTCCTTGGCATTTTAATACTAAAGGTTCCTTTTATCAAAATGTTCTTTGAGCTTATAGGCAAAGTAGTAGAAAAAATAGATGCTGCTGCATTCAAGGGAGCATCTTTCGTTTATGGGGGCCTACTAGTAAACGGCGCTGAAGGTCCAATGGCTTACCGAGCCGGTGAAAATATGGAATCCACTATGCGTCCTTTTATTTTTGGCTTTAATGTGTTAGCTACAATAATTATTATTTGCATACTAGTGGCTTTACTTTATCATTTTGGTATCATGCAACGCATAGTTGGCTTTCTCGCTAAATGGATGAATAAAATTTTAAGAGTCTCCGGAGTAGAAAGTTTGAGTAATGTAGGCAGTGCTTTTGTTGGTCAAGTGGAGGCTCAAGTAATGATTCAACCCTTTATAAAAAATATGACTCGCAGTGAAATTATGGCAAGTATGGCAGGCAGCTTCGCTTGCATTTCAGGTTCTGTAATGGCGATTTATGCCTCTTTCGGAATTGAGATGAAATTTTTGTTGACGGCTAGTTTGATGGCTGCCCCTGGTGCTTTGGTAATTGCCAAAATATTATACCCCGAAACAGAAAAGTCGGAGACTATGGGTGAGGTTACGATTAGTAAAAAAAGTCAATACGACAGTGCGATAGATGCGATCACACATGGAGCTTCTGATGGGATGAAAATATCTTTGAATGTATTTGCTATGCTCATAGGTTTTATCGCCCTGATTGCATTGGTAGATACGGGATTATCCTACCTGCCGTTTGAAGAGCCGATTCAATTACGAACGATATTCGGTTGGATATTTTATCCAGTTGCTTGGTTACTCGGTGTTCCCGATGCTGATCTTCAGTCTGTCGGTCAACTGATGGGCACCAAGCTTTCCATCAATGAATTTGTAGCTTATTTAGATATGAAATCTATGATGGCCGCAGGAGTTCTAAGTGAAAAAGGAAAGTGGATTGCTAGTTTTGCTTTGTGTGGTTTTGCAAATTTTGCTTCCGTCGGGATTCAAATTGGAGGTATTTCAGCCTTGTGTCCGGAACGAAGAAAAGATATCGCAAGCCTTGGGCTCAAAGCTATGTTTGCTGGAACTCTGGCATCTTACATGTCAGCTGCTATTGCAGGGATTATTCTTAGTTTTTAAGAATCAAAAAATAAAAGCGGTTTATCTTCGCTATCAATTAGTATGATCTATTATAAAACAGAAGAAGAAGTGGAACTGTTGCGAGCAGCTAATATGCTAGTGGCCAATACGCATGCTCATTTGGCAAAAGAAATTAAGCCAGGTGTGACGAGTAGTTTTTTAAATGAACTTGCTGAGACTTTTATATACGATCATAAAGCGACTCCAGCCTTTAAGGGATACAACGATTTTCCTGCGGGCTGTTGTATGAGTATCAATGACGCTGTCGTTCATGGTTTTCCCACGGATTATGAACTTCAAGAGGGAGATATTATAAGTGTCGATATTGGTACAGTTTTAAATGGTTTTGTGGGTGACAGTGCCTATACTTATGCTGTGGGAGAACAAAAACAAGAGACGCTTGAACTCTTGGCTCGAACAAAAGATTCTTTGTATTTAGGTATAGAGCAAGCTGTGGTAGGAAAGCGAATCGGTGATGT
>CAZTCQ010000038.1:16392-18423 GCA_964612525.1 uncultured Chitinophagaceae bacterium
CGTACCGTAAATTTGAGATAATCTTTTTCTTCGGTCCAATTGACTATGCTAAGGTTACATTGATAATGATTTACTTCAGCATGCCGCTTACAAAAACTTTGGAAATCTGTGTTCTTTTTAAAGAACGCGGCAGCCTCTGAAAGTAGTTTTTTATCTAAAGGAAAAGGGTAGAAGTAGGCAAGGTCAGTAAGAAAAGGGTTTTTTTCTTGATAAATCATGTACTCGTAGGTTCGGTACTGAGCATTAAATCTTGAATGACTTTCTGGTGTTACTTCTCGTATCGACTTTACTACGATGTCTTTTGGTAAGATAGCGTTTGCGTTATAAGCCATCGTAACAGGTAAAATTTTATCGGTATCAAAATGTAAAAAATTTTGTACCGCATGCACTCCGGCATCTGTTCTACTACTTGTGGTAGTTTCGATTTCAGACCTTAAAATTGTTCGAAAAGCTTTGTCAACTTCTCCTTGAATAGTACGTGCATTTTCTTGCTTTTGAAAACCAGAAAATTGTTTACCGTTGTAGGCAAGTTCTATAAAATAGCGAGACATAGACTATTGCTTTGGCGCAATATTCTGATCAATGTATAAACGAGAATCTCTTACGATTTTATTCTTTTTTAAAATAAAACGCTCAAGCTTGTCAACTGGGATTCTAAGGTAGATTGGACCGTCTGCAGATAATATATCTGTGTCAAAGGTGGGATTCCAGCGTGTCAAAGTAGTTACGTCGCATTCTAAATGCTTACAGATAACCCCAATTGTATAGGCTCCTTTAACTTTTAAAATTGCAATATTATCTAATTCGGAAGGAGCGATTTTCAGTTGTCCTTTTTTAAAGGAAATTCTATTATTCTCAACTGTAGGCACATCGTCATAAGAAGAAGCAAAAGAACCAAAATTAGGTTTTGGAGCTCTCATGCCGCCTGGAGCGTTTCCTAAGCTCAATGCATTTGAGTTTTGATCCATGTAGGTAGAAGTAGCGATAAAAGCCATTACATGATTTCTTGTCTCACGAGGCAATCGATCTTTGATATCCCAATAGGTTTTGCCCTTGGAACGGTTTAGTGCTTTTGTTATATTTCCTGGCCCCCAATTATAACCCGCTACGGTCAACAACCAATCGTTTTTAAACATTCGATTGATACGCTTCAAATATTTGGCCGCGGCCTTGGTGCTTTTATAAAAGTCAACTCGTTCGTCTACACGGCTGTCTACTCTTAAACCCAATAGTCTTCCTGTCTCTGGCATAAACTGCCAAGGTCCTCGAGCTCCAACCGAGGATACTGCTTGGAAATTCATTGCACTTTCAATAACAGCTAATGCTTTTAACTCCTTTGGTACTTTATATTTTCTAAATACATTCTCTATGAAAGAAAAATGAGAACGATGTTGCCGCTTCATTCTAGTTAATCGCTTACCGTAATTTTTGTGATAATTAGCAATATACTTTACAATAAAGTCAGTGTGCTTGCCATAGATCGCAGGGTCTACACGAACATGTGATACCCTTCTTGGTTTGACGCGATTATCGGTTACGGCTACTTTTCTTTTAATAAATCGAGAGCTATCAATTTTTCTCTTTTCCTGAAGAGCCGCAGATTTTATAATTTTTGCATTTTTTGGTATAAGGCTCGTGTCAGTAATCTTAATGACTTGAACCGTTTTCTTACTTTTTTTCTTGCCTTCCATAGTGGCAGAAACCTGTGCTGCCGCAGGAAAGCTCAGTGCCACTAGCACGAGCATTACTATATTTTTAAAGCTACTTACTTTCACGTATTCTTTCATTTTTGAATATAGACTATTGCGCGCTGCTTTCGTTTTCTTTCATGCCTGCTTCTATCTCACTTTTAACATTGTCTTTGGCATCTTTAAATTCTTTTACCCCTTTACCCACGCCACGCATGAATTCTGGAATTTTCTTTGCTCCAAATAACACCAAAACAGCCAGTACGATAATAATCCACTCTGCTCCTGCTGGCATTCCTAATAAAAAAATTGAGTTAAACATATGTTGTTGAATTTAAATTCT
>CAZTCQ010000038.1:18523-23659 GCA_964612525.1 uncultured Chitinophagaceae bacterium
CCAGTTCCTTGGCGCTTTAATACACTACCTTTAAAGGTTTGGATACGCTCTTTGTTTCCTTCTTTGATTCTATAGTTCACTGAAACGTTGTCACCAGCCGAAAACTTAGGTAAGTCAGGCGTTTGGGTCAATTGTTCGTGTACAAATTTTACTGCTTCTTGCATCTTATAACTTTTAAGGATTGGCAAAAGTAGATTATTTCTAATTAAAATCCTTATTTATTTATGGGAAAATACCCAATTCCATATAAGAAAGACCGACTTTATTAATAGAAGCCACGAAAGCCGCCGTGCGCATGTCTTCCACACGTTTGCTACGCATCCAAATATCACGAATTTCACGGTAGGAGCTAATCATAGTGTCTTCCAATCCTGAGTAGACTAAATCCACCTCATCGGGGCCGTGAATCAATTGTGATTTTTGCTTTGCCGAGATTTTCTGCCCCGTCATTTTTTCAATGCTTTCAACGAGTCTGGAATTCGTGCTTTCACTGAAGCGTTTTTCCATTCGACCGTAACGAACGTGACTCAAATTTTTTAACCACTCAAAATAGCTTACGGTTACACCACCAGCATTCAAAAACATATCTGGCACAACGCACGTTCCTTTTTTATTTAAAATCACATCCGCTTCAGGAGTAATAGGACCATTCGCCGCTTCTCCAATTATTTTTGCTTTAATATTCTTTGCATTTTTTTTGTCAATCACATTTTCCAATGCGGCTGGAATTAAAATGTCACAGGGCAATTCCAAAGCAGCTGTATTATTTTTTAATTTTTTACTACCCTCAAAACCAAGTATGCTTCCTTTCTTTTTGCGATAGGTCATCAGCTTGTCGATATTGATTCCGTTTTCATTAGAAATTGAACCCTCATACTCAGCAACACCGACTATGATTGCGCCAGCATCTTGAAAGAATTTTGCCGCATGATATCCTACATTACCTAATCCTTGCACCACTACTTTTTTGCCATCTAATCCCGTAGGAAGTTTAAGCATTTTCATTACGTCCTCATCATTACACATTTCCTTGATACCATAAAATACGCCTAGACCAGTAGCCTCAGTTCTGCCACGAACGCCACCTTGAGTAACAGGCTTTCCCGTTACGCAACCCATAGCATCTACCTCTCCGGGGCGAAGCGAGTTGTAAGTATCTACAATCCAGCTCATTTCTCTTGCACCGGTTCCGTAGTCTGGAGCAGGTACGTCAATGCCGGGACCAATAAAATTTTTCTTGACCAACTCCGCGGTATAGCGTCGGGTTATTTTTTCAAGATCGTATTCCGAATACTTTCTGGGGTCAATTCTGATACCACCTTTGGCACCGCCAAAAGGAACATTTACAATAGCACATTTAAAAGTCATGAGGGAAGCTAAGGCCATAACCTCATCTTGATTTACATCTAGGCTATATCTTATTCCGCCTTTTACTGGAAGTTTGTGATGCGAGTGTTGTACACGATAAGCTTCAATGACCTCAATTTTATTTTTTACTCGTACCGGAAATTTCATTCGATAAACCGAGTTACAGGCTTTGATTTGTTCTAAAATTCCTTTTTCAATTTTAGTAAATGGAGCTGCTTTGTCAAAATTGCGCTCTACGCTTTCGAAGAAACTGTAATGTGATGCCATATATTTCTTTAAATAATAGGAAGGTTATGAATTGTTTTTTTCTAGTTTAGATATTTTTCGTTCTATACGGACGAGGTATAAAATGATTCCTACAAATATAATTGCTAATACGTATACCACAAGATTTATTCTTCCGTTTTCATAGAGGAAAGATGTGGTAGCAAAATCAGAATTTGCCGCAATAATTTGTTTTGGTTTTTGCAAAGAATCTTGCGCCATGGACGAAAAAACATTTATTAAAAATGTTGCCACTAGCAAGAATGAAAACCGAAAGCTGCTACTTAATTTCATGTTTTTTTAGTTTTTTTAATCTATATCGAATATCAAATAGCCATAGGCTGAGCATAACCCAACCCAACATCGCCGGGTAAAAAATATGGGCGAATACATTGGATTGGCCTCGCAATGCCGATAAGGTTTCATCCTCGGCCGAGCCAGGATGCAGTCCATCCATTCGAGCGGGTATAATATATAAGGCGGGTACAATTAAGGCCAAAGCAAAAATGTTATAAACCGCAGAAATACGAGCGACTTGTTTCTGATTGGTAATACTAAGTCTCAATATTAAGTAAGCAGCGTACGCTAAAAGTGTCAAGGTGGCGCCCCAAATTTTCGGATCATTTGGAAATGCTTTTCCCCAAGTGCCACTGGCCCAAAGCATTCCTGTAGAAAGTCCCATAAGTCCGAAGTAAAAACCCGTCTCCACAAAAGAGGTTGAGATTAAATCATACTTATTGTTTTCTGTTTTTAAATAAACAATAGCAAAAATAGCGGAGAGAAAAAAGCAGACTTGCATTGATTGCCACATCGGGACATGGAAAAATAAATTGCGTGCCGACTCATTCAGTAGAGGCAAATTAGGGACTGGCGTTAGCAAGCCCCCGACTATCACGTAGCTGAGTATCATCGCGGTGATGATTTTCCACCAATATTTTTTCACAAAAGCCATTCAGCTTATTTCTCTTCTAAGAATGGGTAACCGTATTCATTCGGTGCATTGAAGGTTTCTTTGATAGTACGTGGGCTCAACCAACGGTAAAGATTAATCATGCTCCCTGCTTTATCATTCGTACCACTTGCTCGTCCACCACCAAAAGGCTGCTGACCCACTACTGCTCCGGTTGGTTTATCATTGATATAAAAATTACCAGCACTGTTTTCTAGTTTTTCAAGGGCTTCTTTTACCGCATAGCGATCAGTGGCAAAAATTGAGCCCGTCAAAGCATAAGGAGAAGTCGTGTCTACTAACTTTAAGGTTTTACTGAAATCTTTATCGTCATAAACATAAACGGTTAACACGGGCCCAAATATTTCTTCGCACATAGTCGTAGCATTTGGATTTTTAGTTTCTATTAAAGTAGGCTCAACGAAGTAACCTTTACTTTTATCGTAGCCTCCACCTGCGGTAATTTTTGTTCCTTTTTCTTTTTTAATACCGTCGATATACGAAGCAATTTTATCAAAAGAGCGTTCATCAATTACAGCATTGATAAAGTTTCTAAAATCTTCGGTCGTTCCCATTTTTAAGCTTGCCATATCCGCTTTTAACTTAGTTAAAATTTCTTTGGCTAAACTTTTTGGTAAGTATGCTCTTGAAGCGGCACTGCATTTTTGACCTTGGAACTCAAACGAACCTCGCAAAAGAGCCGTAGCCACTTGGACGGGTTGTGAGCTTGGATGAACCATTACAAAATCTTTACCACCCGTTTCACCAACGATACGTGGGTAGCTTCTAAACTTATGAATATTTTCTCCGATGGACTTCCACATCGTTTGGAACACACCAGTAGATCCAGTAAAGTGAACGCCTGCAAAATCTTTGTGCGAGAAACATACTTCACCCACTTCCGGCCCATCACAATAAATCATGTTGATGACACCGTCTGGCAGGCCAGCTTCTTTCAAAATTTTCATGGTAAGATTCGCCGAGTAAATTTGAGTTTCGGAAGGTTTCCATACTACTACATTTCCACACATAGCAGCCGAGGTAGGGAGATTTCCTCCGATAGCCGTAAAGTTAAACGGAGTAACCGCTAGTACAAATCCTTCTAATGGACGGTACTGCACTCTATTATATACACCTTCAGAAGAGATAGGCTGTTGCTTATATATATTGCTTAAAAAGTGAACATTAAATCTCAAAAAATCAATAAACTCACAAGTACTATCAATCTCGGCTTGATAGGCATTTTTACTTTGACCAAGCATAGTAGCCGCCAGCATGTCATAACGATATTTTCCTGCGATTAAATCTGCCGCTTTTAAGAAAATAGAGGCACGTTGCTCCCAAGGCATTGCGGCCCATTTATTTTTTGCTTTTAAGCAAGAAGAAATGGCTTGAGTAATATGTTTTTTTTCACCACGATGAAAAACACCCAGTTTATGTTTGATTTCATGCGGAGGATGAATACTTTCTTTGTTTCCTGTACGAATTTCTTCGCTGCCAATGTACATAGGAATGTCAACCTCTGTTTTTTTGGCACGTGCTAAGGCGGCTTTTAGTTTTTTCTTGTCTGAACTACCTTTCTCAAAATTTCGTATCGGTTCGTTGGTCGGACACGGGAAATCAAAATATCCATTACTCATAACTGCTATTATTTTTAAAATTGAGGTGCAAAGATAGGGAGATGCGCTTATTTGTTTATTGGTTTGGAGCTTTATTTGTTGAGGAGGCTCGTTCTTATAGATTTAAGTACTTAGTTAGTTGAATGCTGCATTTTGAAGTACATAAAAACTCATTTCAAAAACTAAAAACTAAAAACTAAAAATTATCTTCGTTCTTATGCTTCGCAACAATCATTTCTTTGGTTTTATGCTAGGAATCGTAATTCCTTTTATGGGCTTTGTCTTAGTGTATATGTTTCGGTATATGCTCAAAGGGGTAACGGTAGATTTCTTTTTGCAGCTATTGCATCAAAATCCTCGGGCTATCTCGTCGACGATATCTTTGGGCTTAATCACTTGTATTCCACTATTTACCTATTACCGCAATCGGCGCTTGTACAAAACGTTGTACGGAATTTTTGCCGCAGTGATTCTTTATGCGGCTATCATGATTGTTTATCGTTTTGAACTTATCTAAATGAAATATTTTTTAGTGGCCGGGGAGGCGAGTGGTGATATGCATGGCGCAAATTTAGTGGGCGCTTTGGCAAAAGTTGATCAGCGAGCTCAGTTTTGGGCTTGGGGGGGCGATAAGATGAAAGCTAAGGGCGTTAAGGTTTTTAAGCATATTCAGGACTTAGCCTTTATGGGTTTTAAAGAAGTGATTCTCAATATCCGAACTATTTTGGGAAACTTCACTCTCATTAAAAAACAAATTGTTGAGGTGCAGCCTGATGTGCTTATTTTGGTTGATTATCCAGGTTTTAATTTGCGCCTCGCCAGATGGGCCAAAGAAAAAGGATATCGTGTAGTTTATTATATTGCTCCGCAAGCCTGGGCTTGGAAAGCCAATCGAGTGGAAAAATTAAAAAAATATACAGATCAATTGCTTTGTAT
>CAZTCQ010000039.1:0-23523 GCA_964612525.1 uncultured Chitinophagaceae bacterium
TTACATTTGCTTCCGTTACAAAACAGGGAATGCTGTGAAAATCAGCAACACTACCCGGTGCTGTGAATTCTTGAGTATTTTGCTACCATAAGCCACTGTCTGATGGAAAGGATGGGAAGGCGAAGCAAAATGAGGAATGAGTCAGAAGACCTCTTTGTAAGAATAAATGTATTGTCAACTTCGGGAATAAAGTTTGAGATCGGAGTCTTTCTTTCTCAATTTTTATTTTATGGGTTGGCGTTCTAGTCGAGATGAAAATGATAAATAAATGGAATAGATTGCTTTGCTTGCTTATCGTAGGCGTAACATTCTGCGCCTGTGAAAAAGACTTAGGGGAAAGTCCATTTGAAATACCCAGGCCAGGAAGCAGAAAATTAATAGTTGGGAATGAGGGTAGCTTCGGAACCAATACGGCCTCTATTAGTGTGATTGATTTAGAAGATTATTCTGTCGCCAATGATGCCTATCAAAATAGTAATGGCGAGCAAGTAGGCGATGTGCTACAGAGTATTTCTAAAATTAAAAATCACTATTATTTTGTAGTCAATAATTCACATAAGATTATTATCACAGACACCAACTTTAAAAAGACAGGCGAGATAGGAGGCTTGCTCAGTCCAAGGTATATTACTCAGGTCTCAGATTCTAAGGCTTATGTTAGCAGCATTTATCAATCCAAAATTTATGTGATTAATGTAAACTCCAACACTCAAATCGCTGAGATTAAAATGGATCATCCTTGGACGGAACAATTGATTCAATACTCTGATGCGCAAGGCGACTTTGTATATGTTTGTGAAAAAGATACTGCGGTAAATTATATTACTAAAATTGATGTAGCTACTGATGCAATCGTTGACAAAATAAACTTAGCAGCCTTCTCGCCTTCGCAAATTGCGCTCAGTAGCGATAACAAAATTTGGGTCCTTGGCGGGAACTATTTTAATAAACAAGGAAGTCTGACAGAAATAAATCCAACTACACGGGCTATTGAAAGGTCCTATTTTTTCCCACCTCAATTCACCACAGGACAGTTAAGCATCGGGCCCAATGATGAGAAATACGTAACGGTTGTGGATTATAATACGAATGAGCATGGCGTTTACAAATTCGAAAAAAACGCTGCTACTCTTCCTACAAGTTTATTTTTAAAAGCGGTCACCAATGTGAATTATTATGGCGTAACCGTAGATCCAAAAACAGCTGACGTATACGTGAGCGATACCAAAGGATTTACACAATCTGGTAGTGTAAACCAATATTCTAATAGCGGAATTTTATTAAAATCATTTACCGTAGGAATCGGTCCTAGCAGTTTTTATTTTGCTGATTAAAACATTAAATACCAAGCAAATTCTGAAGGGCGGCGTTTGTCTTCTGATCTTTTTTATTAGGGCTTATTCGCTCCAAGCACAAACAAAAGACACCACAAAAATAGCTGTGATAAGATCTAAAAATGGCAATGAAAAAATTACACGGCAAGAGTTTGATGCGGAGCAACGGCAATTTACGGTAGCCGGCGATGCGGTCTCTCTTTTAGAAATGAATAGCAATGCCTATGTCAGAAATTATGGCTTGAGTAATTTAAGCACGCTGAGTATCCGAGGCAGCTCGGTGGCGCAAACAAGTGTTCTTTGGAATGATATTCCAATTCAAAATACAATCTTGGGCTTGACCGATTTGAGCACGGTACCCAATTTTTTCTTTGATAAAATGGCCTTGTACTCATCGGGTTTTAATGAGTTAGGAAAAGTACAAACGGTTGGCGGACGTTTGGAATTGAATAATCAAAGTAAGTTTTCCGAACAGAATAAAATCAGTGCTGGCGTCCTGTTGGGGTATGAAAGTTTTAGAAATTCTATCGTGGGCCTGAAGGGGGAGTTTTCCTCGCAGAAATGGAATGCTCAATTGAAGTACTACAACCGCCAAGGGAATAATCAGTATGTTTTTGAGAATAGTTATTTAAAACGAGAAGACACTATTCGTCATGCATTTGCCATTCAAGAACAACTCATGGCTCAGGTAGCTTGGCGTCCCAATTTGCATCATCGATTGAAGTTTTCTTTCTGGAAAATAAATAGCTTCAGAGAAATTGCCCCACTGGCTTATGAAGATAATCCGACACGGTCGGAGCGGAATGATGTTTCAAGGTTCGGTTTGAAACATCGCTACGTCAATAGTAAATTTCGTTGGAAAACTAGTTTGGCACTCACAACAGATTCATTTTTTTATGAAGATAAACAGGCGCTGCTTGAATCGGCTGCCAGAGTGATTACGATACCGCTAAATACAAATGCTAGTTTTGATATCAATGACAAAAGTGATGTTGGCTTTGCTTTGAGTCAGCAAACGAGTTTTTTAAAACGGAATGCTACTCAATTCAATCAGTCGCAAGGGAGCGCTCAGCTTTATTATAATCATTTAAATATTTGGCGAGGCTTGGCTGTAAATTTATTCGCGCAGCAAGGGTATACAGACCGTCGGGACAATCCATTTACCTATGGCTTAAAACTTATTCAGCCTATAAAAACGGATCATCGGCTTTATCTTTCTTTTAATACTAATTATCGGTTGCCTACTTTAAATGAGCTTTACTATTTCCCAGGCGGTAATGAAAATCTGTTGCCAGAAAAATCTAAGAATGTAGAGGTAGGCGGACAAGCTTCATTAAGAAAAAATAATTTTCACTTTACAAGTAAATTATCGCTTTATTCACGTTGGGTAGACGATTGGATTCTCTGGTCGGGGTCTGCCATTTTTTTTCCTGATAACATTGCCGAAGTATGGAGCCGAGGATTGGAAAGTCAAAGTTCTTTTTCTTACCGAAAAAAGAATCTACTGCTCCGGAATGATTTTTTAATTCATTTAAATCGCTCTACTTCGCAACGAGCGTATTTTATGAATGATAATTCTATCGGCAGACAAATTCCATATGCTCCTAGAACGACGTGGCGAAATAATTTTTACGCTTCTTACAAAAAAATGAGTGCGCAAGTCAACCTGAGTTATACTGGCTACCGTTTTGTAACTAGAGATGAAACAAGATTTGTAAATCCGTTTACTCTCGTCAATTTATACGCTTCATATAAACTGACCATTCATAAAAAATGGGATGCTGAATGTCAGTTAAGAGCTAATAATCTCTTGAATGAGTCGTACGAAAGTGTAAGAGGCAGAATCATGCCTGGCAGAAATTGGGCAATTACTTTGCTTACGGATTTGCAGTTTTAAGTTTTTTCTTCGGGTTAAACTTAAAAGATTTTCCTGAAGAATTTCTGCCTACATCCATACCCAATGTTAACATAACAATGTTGGAAGCATTGCCTGGTACAAAGGAGTCGCTCCAATAGTTCGTTGGATAGTAGAAAGCTTTGAGCGTTAGGCCGCCCTTAAAGCGATAGCCCAAAAAGCCATAAACCAAGGTTGAATTCACTTCATTCGAAAACCATTTACGGCTTTTTACTTTAGATCCTCTATCGCCCTTGTCCCATTGTTTTTTCTTGGAGTGGAAGGGAAAATCAACACCGCCGCCTACTACTAGGTATTGACTCTTTAATTTTCCGATTTTTAATCCTAGGGGAGCACCAATTGTGTAAGATCTATATTTTTGAACAAAACTATCGGTACGATAAATGAGTCCTAAATTCTTAATATTGATTCCAGAAAAAATCTGCATGTTCTTTGTCAGGGTTCGGTTTAATTGAAAGCCAGTATTAAAAAATAATGAGTAACGTAAAGTACTCAGGGAAGATTGACCGCCCAGCTCCAACAGGGCCAGTTGAAACATGCTGGCATCAGCCGTTCCGCTCACATTCCATTTTTTAACCGAGCCGTCTAAGGCTGTTTCGCCGATAGGACTTTTCTTTTGAGTAAGCCCGTTTAGTTTTTTCGAAAAACCAGTATTCGGAGCGAGAAGAATCAAACAAGCCAAAAGGCATAGGGAGATAAGTTTTTTCATATTAATCGTAAAACTACAACGGTTTTAGAACTCGGATAGGCTTTTCTATTTGTACTTTTGCACACTGTATGTTTGATAATTTAACCGAAAAATTAGAAGGAGCCTTTAAACAACTGAAAGGGCAAGGGCAAATCACCGAAATCAATGTAGCCACCACGCTCAAAGAAATAAGACGAGCGCTAGTCGATGCGGATGTTAGTTTTCCTATTGCTAAATCTTTTACGAATACCGTAAAAGAAAAAGCATTGGGTCAAAAGGTACTCACAGCCGTGCAACCCGGTCAACTGATGGTAAAGATTGTACAAGATGAGTTGGCCAAACTCATGGGGGGTGAAAAAGAAGAGCTAGATATTTCTGCGAATCCGACGGTTATTTTAATTGCAGGTTTACAAGGAAGTGGTAAAACTACCTTCAGTGCGAAGCTGGCAAATTATCTTAAAACGAAAAAGAAGAAAAAGCCTTTACTCGTAGGTGCGGATATTTATCGTCCTGCGGCGATGGATCAGCTGACGGTTTTGGGTGAGCAAATTGGAGTGCCCGTTCATATTGAGCGCGAAAATAAAAGTGCTGTCTCGATAGCAGAAAACGCAGTGGCTTTTGCCAAAGAAAACAAACATGATGTTATAATCTTAGATACGGCTGGTCGATTAGCTGTTGACGAGGCTATGATGAAAGAGGTGGGCGATGTGAAATCTGCGGTGAGTCCACAGGAGATTTTATTCGTAGTGGATAGTATGACCGGGCAGGATGCTGTGAACACGGCCAAAGCCTTTAATGACCGATTGAACTTCTCAGGAGTTGTGCTAACCAAACTGGACGGTGATACGCGTGGTGGTGCGGCCTTGACCATTAAGTATACCGTAGAAAAACCAATTAAGTTTGTGAGTCGTGGTGAAAAAATGGATACGCTGGATGAGTTTTATCCGGATCGTATGGCACAGCGAATTTTGGGTATGGGTGATATTACGTCACTGGTAGAAAAAGCGCAAGAGCAGTTTGATGAGAAGCAAGCGAAGAAATTAGAGAAGAAAATTCGTCAGAATAAATTTGATTTTGAAGACTTTAAAACGCAGTTGAATCAAATCAAAAAAATGGGGAATATGAAAGACTTACTTGGGATGATTCCTGGCTTAGGTTCTCAGATAAAAGATATTGACATAAGTGACGACGCTTTTGTCGGCATTGAAGCCATGATTAACTCCATGACGCCTGCTGAGCGGAACAACCCAGACCTGATTGATACCAAGCGCAGAAAAAGAATTGCTTTAGGTAGTGGTAAAAAAATTGAGGAAGTGAACGCCTTTATGAAACAGTTTGATCAAATGCGTCAGATGATGAAGAAGATGAATAAAATGGGTGGCATGCGAATTCCCGGAATGTAGTTTTCTGAATTCCGAGTGGCTTATATCCATTCGGAATTGAACAATTCGTAATTTACTTTCCTAAGTATTTATCAATTTTAGTTCTCCAAGCTGCTTCTTTTTCAGCTTCTTCTCCATACTTTGTTTCGGCTTGCAATTGGTCCATTTCGTCAAAATAGTTTGCGCTAATCGAGTTATAAATTGCATTCGCTTCTGTTTTGTAATAGCCTGCCGAAAATTCTTTTTCTTCCAGCGCTTTCTTAAACAGTTGGCCGTGGTAGGAGGCTAGATCAAATAAGAGCTGCTGATGACTCAGCCAATTCGTGCTATCCTTCTTTTTAGACCAACTTGCTGATCTAAGAAAATAGGCCTTGGGGAAAATTTTTAAGCTAATTTTCTTAGTGTTATCTTCTGCTTGAATTTTGTAGGTCATCATTAAGTGGCTAAAGGCATCGTCCTTTTCTTCTTCGCCTACTGCGCCGGCAAAATCACCAGCTGTTAAATTGTATTTTCCGTCTAGGGCAATCGTGTCACCGCCTCCAAGCTCATTATATACGATACTTTTTTGGACGGCTACCGTTGGGGAATTTACATTCTCCTTTTTCCATTCTGGATGTTTTTTATAGGAACGCTTAAAATTGGCCACACCGGCTGTAATCGCTCGGCCAACGTAATTGGTAAGCGCTTGCGTAAGAGCATTTTTTTTTGGAATGGTATTTCTAGCTTTAAAGGTGTAAAGCGGCACATTGAGTGAATTGTCGTTTTTATAGAATTTGCATTCGTAATACAACGCGTTCATTTTTTTCTTTTTTACTGTAATTTCTTGTATGTCGAGTCTGTCAATTTCCATTCGAACGTTTAGTCCTTTTTCTTGTTTAAAATTCTTAGATAGAAATTCTTGAACCTGAGTTTGGCTCGAACTAACAAATTCAACTGTTTTTTCCTTAGTTTTTGAGATTTTCAATACTCCTATTCTTTTTGTGTCCACTCTGTTGTCTGCTATTTCGTCAATAGTAAAGGGTATGTTTTGTTGTTTCCCTTTCCATTGCCTTAAATTTACCTCGATAGTAGATTGTGCCTGAGCAAACGCGGCAATGGAAAAAAGACCGATTAGAAGAATTATTTTTTTCATTTCACGACAAAAATATTAAATAAAAATCTATTGATTACATTTGTCGCTAAGAACAGCGTTTATGAAAAAATATATACTCCTTTTTATTCTTCTTTTTGCCTTGGCTTTGACTGGCTATGTCTGGTTCTTTTATTACAAAGTTTACAGTGTAGGAGACCGTTTTGGCACCTTGAAAAAATTCTCAATGAAGGGCGATATTTTTAAAACCTACGAAGGGGAAATCGTTGTCCTAGATTATTTTCCGGGCAGCACGGGCGCTAACAAAGGAAATAAGTTTTATTTCTCAGTTTCTGATCCCAAAGTAGCTGAAGATTTGCGAAATATTATTCGCTCTGGTAATTCTAAAAATGTTACAGTTCGTTATCTACAATATCGAAAAAGCTTGCCCTGGCGAGGAGAAAATAATAATGATGTGAATGAAAATGTAGGTCAATACATTGTAGATAAAGTGGACGTGCAGCGTCGTGGGACGAACTCGCAAAGCGACGTACAAAATAAGCAGGGGCTCTAAAGGAGCTAGCCCGCATAAATTACAAATACAGCCGGTTTCTTATGAAAATCGGCTGTTGTGTTTTTCCACTCTTTAACCGTTTTAGAAACAATGAGTTCGTCTGGCGCTGTAAGGTTGGCGGCTATGCACAAACGAGTGTTGGGATTAAGTTTTTCAATTAATTTTTCTTTCAATTGATTGTTTCGATAGGGTGTTTCTATAAAAAGATAGGTCTTACGTTCGTTTCTGCTTTTATTTTCTACCTCACTAATTTTTTGATTGAGAGCAGGTTGTTTATTTGGTAAGTAACCTTCAAAAGAAAAAGATTGCCCATTAAACCCACTGGCCATAAGGGCCATGAGTATTGAGTTCGGGCCTACGAGGGGCTTTACGTCTACATTGTTTTTATGAGCAATTTCTATGAGGTCTTTGCCTGGGTCAGCCACAGCAGGGCAACCACAATCGGAAAGTAGGCCAATATTTTTTCCTTGTTTAAAATAGGTAGCTGCTTTTTGAATATCTTCTTTGGTATGCTCATTGATCATTAAAAACGTACTGCCATCAATGTCAAAAGTGCGGTCTACTTTTCTCAAAAATCTTCTTGCTGTACGAAGATCTTCTATGTAAAACGTATCGAGCGATTTTATAATATCAATGGTTTCCTGAGGGATACAATTTATGTTTTCAACGCTTAATGCAGAAGGTATTATGTAAAGCATATTGGATAAAAGTACTAACTACTATTTACTTTTTACTAAGTACTTTTTTCTGTTATCTGAAAGTAAGAAATCATGGCCGCAATGGCAGAAATGGGAGCAATAAAAATAACGCCAACCACAGGTAGCAATATCATACTAGCATAAAAAATTAGTCCGTTGCCCAAGGCCAAGCCTCTATGAGATTTTATCCAATCTATACTTTGACGCATGGTTTTTTTGTCACGTTCATTGCAATAATCTAACATGGCAAAACCGTAATAATATGCATCCAACATAAGAATCAAAAAAGCAAAAATGAAACCGATGACAGGAATAAAGCTTAAAATAAATAGTAATAAAGTCAGTAGTAGCTGTTTGAATAAATTTCTAATCGAGATTCTTATCCCGCGTATGATATCTTTTATAAATTGAGACCAAACAAAAGGGTAGGTGACTCCTTTATATTTTTCGGCTCCTTTCTCAGAGATATAAGCATAGAGCGGAGAAGCGAGTGCTAAGAATACAAATTTGTAAAATGAAATGAAAAGGAAAAAAGTAGCGATATTAATACCGAATTTGAATATAGTAATTACCCAAGGAGCATCTTCAAAAAAACTATTCCAGCGTTGCACCCAAGATAAATTCATGATCCATTCAATTAAGGCGTTGTTTCCTGAATAAATTCCAAAACCACAAACTGCTAGGATCAGTAAAAAAAGGAAGAAGGAAACAAAAAGTAAGGGGAACATTTTATGCCGGCGCACTAGTTTGATAGCGTCACCGTAATGGCGGATGGCAAGAAATGTTTCTTCGACAATGGACATACATCAAATATAATACCCACCAATCTGAAAAGTTATAAAAACTAAAATCTGAATAAATTGGCAAGGCTTTCAACTCATTATGGTGTAAATTTGGAGGACATCTGAAAGTATGAATTATACACCTGGTCCGTTATTGGCGAAAATCGATGCGCCCGCTGATTTAAGAAAACTAAAAAAGCACGAACTTGTTCAGCTCTCGCAAGAGTTAAGACAATACATTATTGATATTGTGAGTGTTAACGGCGGTCACTTTGGCGCGAGCCTTGGTGTCGTAGAGTTGACGGTTGCCTTGCATTATGTTTTAAATACTCCTGAAGATCAACTGGTTTGGGATGTGGGTCATCAGGCTTACGGACACAAAATACTAACGGGGCGCCGAGATAATTTTCACACGAATAGAAAATATGGTGGTCTAAGTGGTTTTCCGAAGAGAAGCGAAAGCGAATATGATACGTTTGGAGTAGGGCATAGCTCTACCTCAATATCTGCTGCCTTAGGGATGGCGATTGCTTCTCGTTTAAATGGAGATAATAAGAAACAACATGTTGCTGTTATCGGCGATGGAGCTATGACAGCCGGTTTGCCGTTTGAAGCGTTGCAGCATGCTGGGGTAGATAATTCTAACCTGCTTATTATCTTAAATGATAACAACATGAGTATTGACCCAAATGTAGGTGGACTCAGAGAATATTTGACGGATATTACCACGTCGAAAACTTATAATAAAGTAAGAGATGACGTTTGGAAGTTGTTGGGCAAATTACCATTTGGTGAAACGCAGCAGAAGTTAGCTTCTAAGGTGGATTCTGCTTTGAAAGGAATCATTTCTAAATCTTCCAATTTATTTGAATCGTTGGGTGTACGTTATTTTGGACCCGTAGATGGTCATAACGTAACCGCTCTTGTCGATATGATTGATGATTTGAATAAAATTCAAGGACCCAAGCTCTTACATATTATTACAAAAAAAGGAAAAGGCTACGATAAAGCAGAGGTGGATCAAACCCTTTGGCATGCACCGGGTCTTTTTGATAAAACTACGGGCGAGCGCCAAAAAGTTGTTTTTGACACACCGCAGCCGCCTAAATATCAAGATGTTTTTGGAAAGACGATTATAGATTTGGCCAAAGAAAATAAGGATATCATGGGCATTACGCCTGCCATGCCTAGTGGTTCTTCTTTAAAATATATGATGGCAGAAATGCCTGACCGTGCGATAGATGTTGGAATTTGTGAGCAACATGCTGTAACGGTAAGTGCAGGTTTGGCTACGCAGGGTAAACGTGTTTTTTGTCACATCTATTCTTCATTTATGCAGCGGGCTTATGACCAAGTGGTGCATGATGTTGCAATACAAAAACTGCCTGTGATCTTTTGCTTAGACAGAGCCGGGGTAGCTGGAGACGATGGACCCACCCACCATGGAGCTTATGATATTGCTTACATGCGTTGTGTGCCCAACATGATTGTGAGCGCTCCCATGAACGAATCGGAGCTGAGAAACTTAATGTACACTGCGCAGCTTCCTGAACAGAATTTACCGTTCTCTATGCGCTATCCTAGAGGTCAGGGTGTAATGCCCCATTGGGAAACTCCTCTTGAAAAACTAGAAATTGGTAAGGGCCGAAAATTACAAGAGGGTGAGGATATTGCTATTTTGAGTTTTGGACATCCGGGTAATTTTGTGACTGATGCAATTGCTGAATTGGGAGACGTTTCGGTAGCACATTACGATATGCGTTTTGTAAAACCTATTGATGAAGAAATTTTACACGAAGTAGGTAAAAAACATACGCGCGTAATTACTATTGAAGACGGCACTATCGTCGGTGGTTTTGGAAGTGCTTGCTTAGAATTTTTTGCGGAGCATAATTACAAGCCAAATTTAGAAATGCTCGGCATGCCAGATAGAATCGTAGAGCACGGGAAACAACCACAGCTTTGGGAAGAGTGTGGGTATGACGCTAAGGCTATAGTGGCAAAAGTAAGAGAGATGCTGGTCGAGGCTGAGTTGTCTTTGGAAAAATAATCGAAGGTCTTTTAGGGCTTTCTGCACTCTAAATATTTTATCGTTACTTATGAAACACATTTTCATTTTGTTATTGTCGTGCATCTCTTTAGCTTGTTTTTCTCAAGAGATATCGGGAGTATATAAACCGATCAAAAAATCAAATGATCCACAAGGAGGTTCTGTTTTTTTTGTAACTGATGATAATCATTGGGGCGCAATGGCATTTGGTACGGCTTTATACGGAAGTTTGGAGAAGGTTTCAGATTCTCTTTATGTATTGTCTCACAGCAAACCTGAGTCACCTTTTTTGATTTACGGAAGAAAGAATAGCCAGCTGCTAGACACGACTCGAATATTTTTTTCTGATTTTACGAGTGGGTCCTATTTAGTGTATTTTAATGAAGGTAGAGACACTTTGCCCAAAGCGCGGCAAGTTTTTTCTGATACGGCTAATGGATTTTTATTTCCCTATGTTCATTCCCAAAAAGGAGTCTTGACCTCTGTTTCCTTGGCAAGGCGATTTGGTATTGAAGATGAATTATATGACTTTATAAAGTTTAAGAATCCGAATGGTTATAACGAATTCGTAATTGAAAATCATTCTAAAGTTTTTTATAAACGAGACAGAATTGTAGTGATTAAAAATCAAAAGCTTTATGGTTTGGGTAGGTTGAGAAACGGCTATCAAAGAATAAGTGGTTTAGATTCTACGGTTATTGAAATGAATGATTATTTGAAAGCATATTATGTTTATCCTGATCGTGTTTTTTATAGTAGTCAGTATAAAAGTGTAAAGGAGGATAAAATCAAAGAGGAAAATTGGCGATTCGAGGCTAATAAAAATTACTATTATCGAGGTGAGCAAAAGGAGTCAATAAAAATGGAAAGCAAAGCGGACTTTAATACTCCAGGAATCGTCTATCCTTATGAAATAGTCTTGCCGTCTCCTGTCAAAAATACCGGAGCTCAAATAATAGGAAGTCCATTATTCAAAACTTCTTTAGAAGATTAGCCTTGATAATTAACGCACTAGGACTAAGACAAAAGCCATAAGGAGAGAATGGCTAAGCAAATTAATAGGAATAATATATTAGAATTGTTCTCTTTCACTAACTAAGTAACGTAAAAGAGCCCCATAGGTTTGTCACAGGAATGTCTAATTATTTCAACAATTGAATTACCTAATAAGACTACGTTTTTTGAGGTTTTTTCTTGGCAGCAGGAAAGAGGACATTGTTCAATATCAAACGATAGCCCGGAGAATTAGGATGAAGATTTAAATCTGTTTTCGGGTCGCCTACCTGGTGGGTGTGATCCTCGGGGTCATGGCCTCCGTAAAAGGTCCAAGTTCCTTTTCCGTAATCTCCGTGAATGTAACGGGCTTCCCCCGAACTCTTTCTATCACCTAATATCAATACATTGCTTTTCAAGGTAGACTTTCGAAAAGCAGTCGTTTGGCCCATGAATCCTTTTACTGTAGTAGTATGATTTTGGGTTAGCATACTAGGCACAGGGTCAAACTTGGCAGAGAAGGTAAACAAATTAAAATAATCAGAATTGAAAGGAACTCTTCTCGTTTGGGTTACATCAATGTTAGAATATTCATATTCGTAAGGGTTTTTCTTTAATTGAAATTCTTTAAAAGCAAAAGTCCGTGAAAAGTCTAACTTGTTTTGTGCATTTGGGTCAGGTGCATCTCCGTCATACATTTTATCACAAATGTCTGTCCCCTCGGCTGAAAGCGCAATGTCATAACTGTCAGTGGCGCTACACATGGCAAAGAGATAGCCTCCGCCGCCGACGAATGCTTTTATTTTTTTTGCCACGGCTAATTTCAATTGCGACACTTTACTAAATCCGTGTTTTCTAGCTTTTGCTTCATTTAGCTTTTGATCGTTTTTATACCATTTTGCATTGCGAAACATAGAATAAAACTTTCCGTACTGTCCCGTGAAATCTTCGTGGTGCAAATGCATCCAATCATATTTTGCTAGTTTGTCTTCTAAAACTTCCGTGTCATATACTTTGTCAAACGGAATTTCAGCATAGGTCAGTACCATAGTCACTGCATCATCCCAAGGTTGTTTTCCTTCGGGGGTATACACACAGATTTTTGGCAGCTTGTCTAAGCGAACGATATCTTTGTTTTCATCTGGGTCAGAAATCTCTTCAAGAATCAAAGTATATTTTGCGTCGGGTAAAACTTCATAACTAACATCTCTTATTTTGCATTCTCGCTCTAATTCGGCGTAGTGATCAAACACAAAACTGCCTCCTCTATAATTCAATAACCAGTCCACCTTAACGGCTTTGCTCAATGTAAAATAGGCTATGCCGTAAGCTTTTAAATGGTTACGTTGGTTTTTTACGTCCATTGGGATGAGTATTTTTGATGCACTCATTTGTAAGCTAACCACAGAAAGTAAAAGAATAAAAAAAGCACTTCTTAGCATGTTCTCAAAATTAGGTAGTCAACTTTAATAAAAACGTTAATCTTTGACTCATGAACAAGGTCCGTTTTACATTTGCAAAGCACAATGTCAAATTGGCTAAAAATAAAACCATCGCTAAAGTATCAATTAACCGCTAGTGCTAGCTTGCAAGAAGATTATGTACTCATTAAATCAGGAGCTGATAGTTTGCAGTTCTGTTTTCAGTATTCTGGTGTGGAGTGTGTGGTCGTAGATCCTGAAAATCCATTGAGTAGTCAACTTATATTTGAGGCAAAAAAAGATTTTCTAAATGAAATAGAAAGTGGTTTTTCTGATAGGTTAGAAAAAATAAGTAAAACCAAACTTTGCTGTAGTATGCAAGTGCATTTGCACGAAATTTTAAAATCTAAAAATCAAGGGGTCCGTCAAAAAATATTTATTGAAAGTAAGTTTTTACAACTTCTATTGTGTTTAGAAGAGGAAAGTGATAAAATTGAAGGTTTTGATTGTGGCAATTGTAAGTTTTTGTCCCGACCAGAAGAACGACTGAAAATTGAAACGGCACTGAGTATTTTAAATGATTCCATTGGCAATCCAATTACTATACCTGGCTTAGCACGGAAGGTGGGTATGAACGAGTGTTATTTGAAAAAAGGATTTAAAGAGTTGTATGGTAAAACAATTTTTATGCATTTGCAAGAGCTAAGAATGCAACGGGCGAAGGTTCTTTTAAAAGAAGAACTCAGTGTCACGGAAGTAGCCACCGAAGTGGGTTACGCTAGTATTAGTAGTTTTAGTTCCGCATTTAAAAAAACAGTTGGGGTATTGCCTACCGAATACGCCCTTTAATTTTTTCCTTATTTCGATACTCTTTTTTCTGTTATCACAAGCGTCTATTTATCTGATAAACAGACTTTTGCTCTATGAAAAATATCCTTTTATTTTTTTTAGCATTAATCCCATTTTTTTGTTTTGCTCAATTAGATAGTTCGAACAAAGAGCTTAAGCAAGTAATGATTAATTCTAGTATTGGAGGAAAATCTAAAGTATTTCGACTAATAGGCTCTGGACATTATTTAGATAGAGAGGAGTTGCAAAAGTTGCATCAGCCTGATGTTAACCGGATGCTGAAGCAAGTGCCAGGAGTAAATATTCAAGAAGAGGATGGTTTTGGCTTACGTCCTAACATTGGATTGCGCGGTGTGGGTAGTGAGCGCAGCAGTAAGATTACCATTATGGAAGATGGAGTATTGATGTCGCCGGCACCTTATGCTGCGCCCAGTGCATATTATTTTCCATTAGCTGCTCGTATGCAAGCGATTGAAGTATTAAAAGGGAGTAGTCAAATTCGTTTTGGGCCAAACACTAATGGCGGTGTAATTAATTTAATGAGTACGTCTATTCCAAATGAATTTGGCGGCATAATGAAAACAACTATTGGGAATTTTGGTAATAGGAGTATACATGCCTATGCAGGTGGAAAAACAAATCGTATTGGTTTTTTAGTAGAAACATTCCAGGCCAAATCGAATGGATTTAAAGAGTTGCCGAACCGAGAAAATACTGGTTTTGGAATTCAAGATTACCTTCTGAAGTTGAGTTATGAAAGTAAAAAAACGAGCAAGCATTTTCAGAAAATAGAACTAAAAGTTGCTGAGAATACTCAATTGGCTAATGAAACTTATTTAGGAATAACGCAGGAAGATTTTAATGAAAATCCATATCAGCGATATGCAGCATCACAGTTGGATCAGATAGATTTAAAACATCGTCAATACTCTTTAAATCATTCGATTGATATTGATAAAAACCTTCAACTACAATCTACCGTATACCGCAGTGATTTTGAGCGCAACTGGTACAAACTGGATAAGGTATATGATACGGCGGGAGTGTCTCAGTCTATCAGTTCAATTTTTAGTAATAATCTCACGCCTTATGTAGATATTCTTAAAGGGTATGCAATGGGGGAATTAGATATAAAAGCAAATAACCGTGCTTATTATTCTCAAGGTATTCAAACGATGCTAAGCGGTAATTATAACGTTGGAAAAAGCAAACACAGTTTTGTAATTGGTGGACGTTATCATCAAGATGCTATGGACCGATTTCAGTGGAAAGATCGTTATGCCATGAATAATGGTGCACTGAGTTTGCAATCTGCAGGAGAGGCTGGTACGGAAAGTAATCGCATTCAAAAAGCCTCTGCCTTTTCGGCCTATGCTCAATACCAATTGGAATTTGGCAAATGGAAGTTTATACCCGGGTTGCGATATGAAAATATTCGGTTTGATAAAACAGATTATGGTAAAGCGGATGTAGAACGAACCGGTACGGATTTAAAAGAATCCGTAAATTCGGACCAAGTTTTATTGCCAGGACTCGGGGTATCGTATACAGTAGATAAAAATTGGATATTGATAGGAGGTGCTCACAAAGGTTTTTCGCCGGCTGGGTTTACGGCAGAGGCACAAGCTGAAAGTAGTGTAAACTATGAGACAGGTTTCAGATTTAAAAAGAAAACCGCCAAGGCTAGTATGATAGCTTTCTATTCAGACTATCAAAATTTATTGGGTGCTGATAATTTGAGCGCAGGAGGTACTGGAAGTGGCGAGCAATATAATGGAGGTGAAGCAAGGGCTTATGGTGCGGAGGTGATGATGGCTTATAACCCACTACAAAATGTAACAGATAAATTTGCGTTACCCTTAGGGATTAATTATACCTATACCAAAGCACAATTTCTTACGAACTTTGAAAGTGAATTTGATGGTTGGGGGAAAGTTACCGCCTCTGATGATTTGCCCTATATCCCCAATCATCAGTTAGGGTTTGCAATTTCTTTTATAATGGAGAAATTTTCTCTAAATTATAATTTCAAATGGCAAAGCGAAATGCTTGCCGTGGCTGGCAGCTTAAATGATCTTTCTTCTGCATCCCTGCCGAGTTTTTCTACTACGGATCTTTCTGTTGCTTATGATATTCATAATAGGGTGCAACTCTTTGGTAACGTACTAAACGTTTTTAACCAAAAGAATATCGTGGCTATGCGACCTGCGGGTTTGCGACCAAATTTGGCTAGAAACTTTAATGTGGGTGTGAAGGTGAATTTTAAGTAGAGACTGAAATTCAAGAGAAAGACTCCTAATTTTCTTATGAAAGGATATAGCGGAAGTCGTTAGTATTCCTCTCCTTTTGCAAATATTTTAAATCGATTAAAGCCAACTTTGTACTGGAGAACATCATAATCAAGGCGATAGCTCGAGATGGTTTGATTGGTTACATCATATATTTTTCCTTGACTAAATAATCGAAGCATATTGGCCTGATTAGTGTAAGCTAAAGAATTATACTGCATTTCGATATTGGGAGGGTAATAGTTTTCTAAAACTTTGGTTTCGCCTTCATGAAAAACCTTGAAGAAACCGTTGGTAGCTTCATAAGCGACCAAGAAATCTTTGACTTGATACTGGGGTTCGTAAAAACCAATGTTATACATTTTACCATTATAAAATATTTTAAAGTACCCTTCATAATTAACAAAGGCTACAAGGTTGTCGCCCACTTGATAAGACTTCGGTGAAAAGGCATCTATTTTGTAGGTCTCTCCTTTATAGAAAATTTTAAATTGATTATTGATATCATTGTAGGCGATTACATTTCGACCGACTGCAAAGTCTCTTACCCTCTGCTCTTCTAGCGTAAAGACTTTATTATGATAAAATGCTTTGAATACGTCATTAAAATTTATGTAGGCTCCAATATTGTCGGAGGCCTTTACGTTAGTAGAAAAAGGGAAGTCATCTCCTTTTAATAGGTAGGTTTCGAGTTCAGTGATTTCACCATTGTAATATCCATTAAAAGTGGTTCGATTTATATCATAGAACATAACCACACTATCGCCCATTGCATAATCTCTGCAAAGTCCAGATAATAACTTCACATCATTACCATCAATGACAGAAATCATATTGGCACTTCTATACAGTATTAAATTATCCGACATGCTGAACTGAACCGTATATAAATTTTCATTGATGGTCGTGACCAATCCATCGCGATAGAGCTTAAAGTTTCTTTGATTATCAATGAAGGCAATTGAGCTCTTACCAATTTTGTAATCAACGGGTGTTAGGTGATCTAATTTATTGATAGAGCCATTATCAAAAGCGTAAAACTCTTGACGCACGTCAACAAAGGCAGAGTAGGGCTGAGCACCCGATGGTGTAATAAAGCCGACTGTCAACAGCAGGAGAAGTAATTTTTTCATATGTAGATTGATAAATTTAAGCATTTCTAAGGTAAGACGCTACATCATAGCATTACGTTTAAGCAAATAGGGTAAAAGAATTTGCTCAAAGCCTTTATTAATGTCGGCATCAATGATATCAATCCCAAATTGAAGACATTTTAGTTCGATATTTTTACGATAGCGGTTCATTTGTTCAGAGTATTCTTTTTTAAGCTTGTTTGAGTTCATCCTGATTTTTTCACCCGATTCTAAATCGACAAATTCATAAGGACGATTTTCAAATTCAAATTCCACTTCTAATTTTTTGTCTTGTACTTGAAAAAGAATTACTTCGTGCTTATTGAATTTTAAATGTTGCAATGCGTCAAACATTTCATCCATTTCGGAAACTCGATCCAACATATCACTAAAAATGATTACTAAGCTTCGCTTGTGAACACTGTCTGCAATTTCATGCAGCACTTTGGTTGTTTGAGTACTGTTTTGTCCGCGCTCTTTTTTTATGGTTTTCTCTAATTCAGCTATCAATCTTGAGTAATGTACTTTGTTCGAACGGCAAGGACTTTTGTAGTAGATCTCTTCATCAAACAAATGAAGAGCGCCTGCATCAAGTTGCTTTTTGAATATTTTAAATAATGAAGCGGCCGCCACACAAGAAAACTCTAGTTTGTTATACTCTTTGGGTTGTTCGGGAAAAAACATAGACGATGAGGTATCCATGACTACCTGACAACGCAAATTGGTTTCCTCTTCATATTTTTTTATAAACAGTTTATCTGAACGACCGTACACTTTCCAATCGATATGCTTTAAATTGTCTCCAGGGTTATATAACCTATGTTCGGCAAACTCAACACTGAATCCATGAAATGGACTTTTGTGTAAACCAATGATAAAACCTTCTACTACTTGCTGTGCTAAAAAGTTTAGGTTCTCAAATTTTTCATTTGGTTTTATGGCCATGTATTTTTTCTAAAATTTAATGTCAAGAGCTGATCTTTCTAATTACATCAGCCACCCGTAATCAGAAAGAGAGGACCGTGTTTTTCGAAGAAATTCTATTTGGTAAATTTATTTTTAATTGTTGGGGTAGAAAAATCAGATACACTATATTTGACAATATTTAACGGATGAATAAGAGACTCCTGATTCTAGCCCTTTTCTTGCCCTTCGCCTTTGGCTCTTGTACGCAAGAGTTTATTTGTCAGTGCGAAATTTCTTATGAAGGAGACCAACCTGGTTTGCCGAACCCCGTAATTCAAGAGTTTTTTATAAAAGATACACGAAAACAAGCTGCCATTAATTGTGAGGAAAACAGTACTTCTTACACTAGTTCGGATAGTATCACGCTGATACAAGCTTGCCAACTTTTTTAAAGCTTCTCTCTTCTAATTTCTTGTTGAAAACTCCCCCTTGTTTATAGAACAAAGTACTCCTATTTGAATTTACTTTGTTTCACCATGTTGGACGACTACAAAATGATTAACGAGAAGGATACCCGCTCAGGATTTGGAGAGGGGATTTATGAATTAGCGAAAGAGAATAAACAAGTTGTGGCTTTATCGGCTGACTTGTCTGGTTCTTTGAAGCTAAATAAACTAATGGCGGAAATGCCCGATCAGTATGTACAATGTGGTATTGCCGAGGCGAATATGATGGGTGTAGCAGCTGGTTTAACGATAGGCGGTAAAATTCCGTTTACTACCACTTTCGCCAACTTTTCTACATCGCGCGTTTACGATCAAATTAGACAAAGCATTGCCTATAGTGGTAAAAATGTGAAAATTTGTGCATCACATGCTGGACTTACATTAGGGGAAGATGGAGCAACCCACCAAGTATTAGAAGATATTGGAATGATGAAAATGTTGCCAGGTATGCGAGTAGTGGTTCCTTGTGACTTTAACCAAACGAAGATAGCCACCAAAGCGATGCTTAGTTTTGATGGTCCGGCTTATTTACGTTTTGGTCGTCCAAAATGGCCAAATTTTACTCCGGAAAACCAAGAATTTACAATTGGTAAAGCTCAACTTTTGAATGAGGGAACCGATGTGACTTTGATTGCCTGTGGTCATATGGTTTGGTTGTCCCTTGAAGCGGCCAGAGAATTAGCAAAGGAGAATATTTCTGTTGAGGTAATTAATATGCATACGATTAAGCCGCTAGACGAGGAAGCTATTATTGAATCAGTTAAGAAAACGACTTGTGTAGTCACCGCAGAAGAACACCAATACAATGGTGGGCTGGGTGAAAGTGTAGCCCGAGTTCTAGCCCAACATCAACCAGCACCACAAGAGTTTGTTGCTGTTCAAGACTCATTCGGTGAGAGTGGAAAGCCACTAGATTTGCTAAAAAAATATGGTTTAAGCACAGAGGCTATTGTGACATCCATTCGTAAGGTTATCAGTCGGAAATAGGACATTTAACATTTGCGTTAATTTGCCAAAAAATTACATTCAAAGTACTATACTAACTCAATTCATTGATTACTTTTGTAGTTGTTATCAACTTGTCTTTGACGAGGGGATATGTTGTATTATGAAAATGAAAAGAGTAATTACTTTATTATCGCTTTTTTTATTGTTGGGGGGTGCTGCTTCAGCGATAAATCCTGATGTTGGTTTTAAAAAAGCAAACAGCAGAGTGGATCGATATATTGACGGAATTTTTAGTCAGTTACGATATCAGCGTGGTATGAAACGAATGAAAGCTGAAACATTTCGCAGAGCCTATTACGGTTATCTCAATTTGGTGGAACATGGTAAAGTATCGAATCGAAGATATTTGACAGTTTGTGACTTTTCATTATCGAGTAATACAAAACGACTTTGGCTTATAGATACAAGGACCAAAAAAGTGGTAATAAATACATTGGTCGCACATGGTCAGCGTACCGGTGAAGAATACGCAAAATACTTTTCAAATATTTCGGAGTCGCACCAAAGTAGTATGGGCTTTTTTATCACCAAGCAAACTTACTCAGGGCATAACGGATATTCCATGCGCATGGCAGGCATGGATGGTCGTTGGAACAGCAATGCGTATTCTAGAGATATTGTAATGCACGGAGCAGACTATGTGAGTCATGCTTATGCCAGAGCCAACAAACGTTTAGGTAGAAGTTGGGGTTGCCCTTCTGTAGCTAGAAATATGGCAGCACCTATTATTGACCGTATTAAAAATGGAAGTGTTCTCTTCATTTATCACCCTACAAGAAATTATTTACGAACATCGTTTTGGTTAAATAATCGAATAGGAAGGCTTCCAAGAAATGCAAATTCTGTAATTGCTAGCAATGTAGGCGCAAAAAAAGTTAAGGATAAACAGTCTAAAAAAATAAAAGAAGCCGAAGACTTTTTAGAAGAAGAAGAGCCAGCGGAAGTAGCGCCTCAGCCTGTTGACGTTATTACTGAGTATAAGGACCCTGAGGCCATACAAGCTGCAGAAAAAGATGAGAATATGACGGTGACCAAGGTGGCCGTAGCCAAAGAGGACATCACCCCTGATATGAAGGCCAAAGCTCAGAAAAAGAAGAAAGTAGTTCGCAAGATTATGAAAATCAAAGTTTTGAAGAATAAAGACTCCAAAACAGATTCTGATAAGTAAGTTTATTCCAATTACTTTTTAGCATTACTTTTAGCACCAAGTTTGGAAGTAATCATTTTCATATTGTATTTCGCTTTGATTGTTGGGCTTTTTCGGGCTGTAAATCTTCCTGCAAAAACTAACTTATCTCTTGCTTTGTTGGCTGTTTTATTTGCGGTGAAAGTAGGGATTGGCTGTTTAAATCTCTACTTCCATTACTCAGAGTATATTTCCAATGATGCTCACATGTATTTTTCATCGGCTATGACTATGTTGGCCGATTTTAAAAAACAGCCTTCCTTTTACTTGTATGATTGGTTTCTGAATTGGGGCGACATAGGTTCGCACCTTAATTTTTTAGATAGATCAAATAGTGTGTATTGGTCTGACGTAGGTAGACTGATGCATCAGCGTTATATGATTCTCTGTACTGTATTAAGTTTTGGTCATGAATATGTGAACGTTCTGTTTTATAATCTTTTCTTCTTTATTGGTTCCTTAGCATTGTTTAAAACATTCCTATTTTTCAAGTCGGATCAAAAATGGCTTTTTCTTATTCTCATCTTTTTGGTGCCTTCTGTTGCGTTTTGGTGTAGTGGAATTCATAAGGATGGATTCGTATTGAGCTTAATTGGATTAGTAAGTTGGTCTTGCATTTCATTTTTTAAAAACAAGACTTTTAAAAATGGTTTGCTCTTGGTCGTCCTCTTATTTCTTATGCTAGCTTTTCGCTATTTCTATTTTTTAGTATTCTTACCTTTCTTTGTATTGTACTTACTAACCAAGGGTAAACCAAGAGTGGGTCTATATTTTACAGCCTTGTCTCTGGTTGGCATTCTAAGCTTTTTTTATCTTGGGACTCTTTCTCATAATCTGGACGTAAAACGAATAGTGGTGAATAGGCAACAGGAATTTTTACAATCAAAAGGTTACTCAGACTTGGGTTTGCCAACACTCGAAAATTCTGTTTCTTCTTTTGTTGAAAATTTTCCCGTTGCGCTCAAGCATATTTTTTTAGAGCCGATTCCTAGAATGGGAAGTAAGATGAAATATGATTTAGCAGCTTTGGATAGTATTCTTGTTTTGGGACTTTTCCTTATTGGACTATTTTATATAAAAAGAAAATTTTGCAATAATGGCTATTTATGGCTATTACTTTTCTATAGTATTTTCATTTTAATATTTATTGGGTACACTATTCCTAACTTGGGAGCATTAGTGCGTTATGAAAGTCCATTTATCTGTTTGTTGCTCTTAACGGTGTTTGCCATGGGGAACGCAACCGTAAAAAAGCTACCGCTTGAATAGCCCGTATTTCACAATGCAATAGATAGCTCTAAAACCATCGCGCCAACCGATTTTCTTACCTTCTTCATAGGTTCTTCCGTAGTAAGAAATTCCTACTTCGTAAATGCGAATATCCTTGATTCTAGAAATTTTGGCCGTGACCTCAGGTTCAAATCCAAAACGATTTTCACGAAGAGTCAATGACTGAATATCTTTGGTACGAAACATTTTATAACACGTTTCCATATCTGTAAGATTAAGGTTGGTAAACATGTTAGAAAGTCGGGTCAAAAATTGATTGCCCAGACTGTGCCAAAAGAATAAAATTCTATGAGGTTTGCCACCAATAAACCGTGAACCATATACTACGTCAGCATTTCCTTCTAGCATAGGTTTTAATAGAATATTATATTCACGAGGGTCATACTCGAGATCAGCGTCTTGAATGATTAGCAAATCACCTGAAGCAGACTGAATGCCGGTATGCAAGGCTGCACCTTTTCCTTTATTCTTTTCATGCTTTTCGTACTGAATATTGAGCTCAGGATTTGCTTTTTTATAATCAAGAATAGCGCGCTCTGTCTCGTCCGTTGAAAAGTCATTGACGATAATTAGTTCTTTTTCAAGACCGTCCATTAACTCAACATCTTTTACCTTATTAAGAATAAGATGAATGGTTCGCTCTTCATTGTAGGCCGGAATGATAATACTTAATTTCAAGTGTAAAAGTTTATTAGGGCAAGTGCGAATATAATACTTCGAAACACTTTATTTTGTAGCCGTTCAGTCAAATTTAGAAATGCTGTCTTTTTAGTGAATCCATGGGCTAATCTTAGGGTAAGATTAGCATAGTCAAGAGTCATTACTAATGAAAAGTAAACTACATTAAGGGCGTAGAAAATGTCAGATTTTAATCAACGAAGAAGTATTGTAATGCAAGCCCTTGTGGTGCTTGTCGGGGTGATTATTATTATCAGACTCTTGTTTTTGCAAGTCTTCGGCCTAGGTGGTTATAAAGAAGCTTCTAAAAATCAGGCGGTTCAGCGGAAAATTGTTCAGCCCGAACGAGGATTATTAATAGACAGAAATAATCTTACCATTCTGAACAACAATATGTTTTATGATATTCGGTTCGAGCCAAATAAAATTAAGAAAGGAGCGAATTTCGACACAGCTCGATTTTGCCGCTTGCTGAGCATAGAGCGTGAACATTTTGATACTACCACCTATAAAAAAATAATGTTGAATGGTTGGAACCGAACCATTACTATGTTCAAAAATTTAGCCCCAGAATCAGTTGCTCGGCTTCAGGAAAGTTTAGCTGATTTTCCTGGAATAGATTTGTTTGAAAAACCACAGAGAGTCTATCCCTTCTTTGTAGGAGCTCCTTTTACAGGATATATCAATGAGGTGACGCGTGACATGCTCACAAGAGAGAAGTATAAGGACTATCGCCGAGGAGACATGGTGGGCATCACAGGACTTGAAAAATA
>CAZTCQ010000040.1:0-2949 GCA_964612525.1 uncultured Chitinophagaceae bacterium
TTCTTATAAGCTCTTGCTCTGATAATTGCATAGTCGTGCAAAGATGTAGTGAAATGTGGAATGAAACATAATGTATCGCTATTTTCTTGACAAGAAAGTGACTCCATAGCTAAGTTTCAGAACAAGAAATATCATGAATTTTCCGTAACTTCACACAAAACATTTTTATGAAACGTATTGCTTTACTACTTACCGTTTGCCTCTTAACTTTTTCATTGGCCGATGCTCAGATTGTGTCATCAGATATACAGTCTACCCCACTGCAAAAAGTAGCGCAATTCCCGAATGCACTTACCAACACCTCATGGAACACAGCCTTACGAACTAGCATAAGCAAACCTCACTCCTTTGCAAATGTGAGCGCCATAAAGGAGGACAACTTACTAAAGCGCAAAACGATTCAAAACTCTCCCTCACAAAGCAATAAAACCCTAGGCGCTTCGCCTGTGGTTGGCAACAGTTTTAGAGGAAACGATTTAAACTCATTCACGCCTTCCGATAATGATATTGCCATCAGCAATGACGGTATTATTGTAAGTGTAATCAATCAAAATATTGAAGTATATGCTGCAAATGGTTCTCAACTGTTAGGCTATTCTCGGTGGAATGATTTTATTGATGATTCCACTTTAACTCGTGGAAAATTTGATCCACGTGTATTATATGACCCATATCATGATCGATTTATTACTTGTATTCTCCATGCTCCAGCCGACACTTTGCGTACGAGCATTATCATTGCCTTTTCGCAAACCAACGATCCTTTGCAAGCTTGGAATATTTATAACCTAACGGGTAACCCAATTCAAAATGGTGGGTGGACTGATTTCCCTTCTATTGGAATCAATGAACATGAACTTTTTTTAAATGCCAATCTTTTTCAAGGACCGCCTGCTTATTCTTATTTAGGAACCTACATTCAGCAAATTGATTTGGCCTCCGCTTATGCCGGCTCTGCATTACAAAATAAAGTATGGTCAGGTTTTGATGAAACAAAATTCATCACACTTAGCCCTGCTCCCGATGGACAACTAAAAGCCACAGGTGCGGAAAATATGCGCTTTGCCATGCTAAATCCTGGAATGGATTCTTTGGTTTATATGTTTAATATTACTGGTAAAATGAATGACACCTCTGCCCGAGTCACCACAAATTCATATCCTATCCCTACCTTCAGTGCTTGTGCGAGAGGTTATATTAAAGATCCGAATAGCACTTTTATTGATTCAATCACTACGGGTTCTTCCTGGGTTCAAAATGCATTTACCGTGGACAACAAAGTTCACTTTACGTTTTCGGCAGACGCAAATGGTTTTTGCGGTGTGCATTACGGCCGAATCGATTTAGACGAACAAACCGCCAGTTACACTACTTATTCAGAAGCGAATCAAAATTTAGCGTATCCTGCCATTGCTTCTATTGGGTATGATGCAAATGATAAAACGACGGCTATGGTCTATCTAAAATCTAGCTTAACGGTTCTTCCAGAGGTAGTGGCTATTACAATAGACGACAATATGAATTGGAGTACGCCGCAAACCATAAAACAAGGGGATACGATAATTGATATCCTAGGCGCAGGCAACAATCCTACCGGTACTGAACGCTGGGGCGACTACAGCGGAATGACCCGTAAATACAATGCAGTAACCCAACCCGAAGTATGGCTTTTTGGATGTTACTCAGCCAACACCTCCACTCGAATGACGAGTTGGGCCAATTGGATTGCACAGCTTAAAACGGCAGATTTTCCTGTGGGTGTTTCTGACCAATCAAAAAATGAAGCCGCGGCAACAGTTTACCCCAATCCAACCGCTTCTGATTATAAAATTTCGTTTGACCTGTCGAAAGAGAGTATGGTGGAGCTAGCCCTCTATGATATACGCGGACGATTTGTGAAACAACTTTTTAAAGGCATGCTACCAAAAAGTAAAAATGAATTAGCCTTCAATCGGAATGCACTTGCAAATGGTCAATACTTTATTCAATTAAGTTTGGATGGAGAATTGCAGACTAAAAAACTCGTGGTTGTAGAATAGTTTTTCTAAAAACTTTTTTACTTAATCATTATTCATCTTCTTTTTAGAGTCCTAGCGAACCAAAGAGAAGTGAGATCATTGCGATTTAACAAGCGATATGCACCGCAATAACATATTCAATCAGGGTTACGACTTCTTGCTTTTAGCAGATGAACACCCTTCGTTGAAGCCCTTACTATTCAAAAATGAATACGACAGATGGACCATTGATTTTGGTATTAAAAAAAATGTTCGTTTGTTTAATCAAGCCTTAGTAAAAAAATATTTTGACATTGATCATTGGGAAATTCCCGAAGAAAACCTCTGTCCTACCATACCCGGGCGAGCTGATTACTTATACCACCTCAAAGATTTTCTAGGCGAAGGGCCCAAGAAACTATTTGATATTGGTACTGGCGCAAGCGTTGTTTATCCTCTTGTCGGAAATCGACTTTTCAATTGGACCTTTGTTGGTTCTGAAATTTCAACTAAATCCTTAGCCAATGCTCAGAAAATTTTAGAAGCAAATGAGATTACAATCAATGAAATTGAAATCAGACAACAAAAAGTAAAGCGAAACTTCTTTAAGAATATAATTCAAGAGAACGAAACATTTGATGCTAGTATTTGCAATCCCCCTTTTTTCGAATCAGAAGAACAAGCCACTTCTTGGAATTGGAAAAAATGGAAATCAGACAAAGCAAAAAGTGTTGGCACGCTATCGGAGTTGGTGGTAAAAGGAGGTGAAAAGCTTTTTATTTCAAACATGATAAGAGAAAGTGTGAACTACAAGAATCAAATTAAATTCTTTACGACTTTAGTTTCCAAAAGCTCCACGGTACCTCTAATCAAAAAAGAATGCGAGCAGGTTGAGGTGAGCTCACTGGAATTTATAGAACTCAAGACGGGCAAGAAGGTTTCGAGGATTGCT
>CAZTCQ010000040.1:3049-22826 GCA_964612525.1 uncultured Chitinophagaceae bacterium
TAGCTTGCCACCCTTAGCGTGGTCTATTTAATTAAAGACAATGACATGGAAGATTTAAAACGAAAACAAAAAAAATCCTGTCACGCTAAGCGTGACAGGATTTTCAATATCCACTGTCCTATATATTAAGCCTCAACAACTTCTTCCATATAACTTTCAATCGGCTCGCAGCTGCAAATTAAGTTACGGTCACCATGCGTATCATTTACACGGCTTACACTCGGCCAGAATTTAGCATGCTTCACAAATTCTAATGGGAAGGCCGCTTTTTGACGACTGTATTTTTTCTCCCAATGGTCCGCAGTAATAATCGCTTGTGTATGAGGCGCATTTTTTAATACACTTTCCCCTATTTCATATTTACCATCTATCACTTCCTGAATCTCTTCTCGGATAGAAAGCATTGCATCACAGAATCGGTCTAGCTCCGCTTTGTCTTCACTTTCAGTAGGCTCAATCATTAGTGTGCCTGGTACAGGAAATGCCAAGGTTGGTGCATGGAATCCATAATCCATTAATCGTTTAGCAACGTCAGCAGCTTCAATTCCATCAGCCTTAAACGGGCGAAGGTCCACTATAAATTCGTGGGCACACATTCCGTTTTCTCCGGTATATAAAATTTCAAAACTATCAGACAAGCGCTTCTTCATATAGTTTGCGTTTAAAATCGCAAACTCAGTTGACTCTCGCAAGCCTCTGATTCCTAACATTTTGATATAAGCATACGAAATAAGTAAAATACTAGCACTACCATATGGCGCACCACTTACCGCTCCAATGGCTTCTTCGCCACCTACTTTCATTAATTTATGATTTGGCAAAAAAGGAATCAATTGCTTCCGTACACAAATAGGCCCCATACCAGGACCACCTCCTCCATGAGGAATCGCAAAAGTTTTATGCAAATTTAAGTGGCAAACATCAGCACCAATTTCACCTGGGCTCGTTAAACCAACCTGAGCATTCATATTCGCACCGTCCATATATACCTGCCCACCATTATCATGTATCGTTTGGCAAATTTCTTTTATCGAAGCCTCAAACACACCGTGCGTTGAAGGGTAGGTAATCATCAAACCAGCTAAATTTTCTTTATGCTGTTCTACTTTTTCTTTCAGGTCAGCCACGTCAATATTTCCGCGTTCATCACATTTTACAATTACTATTTTGAACCCACACATCACCGCTGAGGCAGGATTTGTTCCATGGGCGGAGACTGGAATAATAATTATGTTTCTATGCTCGTCACCTCGACTTTTATGATAACCTTTAATAGCCAATAATCCAGCATACTCACCTTGAGCCCCCGAGTTTGGCTGTAAACTACAAGCATCAAAACCTGTAATTTCTGATAAATCTTTTTCTAACTCTTCAATCATTTGAGCATAACCTTTCCACTGATCTGCAGGCGCAAAAGGATGAATGCTGTTCCAAGCTCCTTGACTCACCGGCATCATTTCGCTAGCAGCATTTAACTTCATCGTACAACTCCCCAAGCTAATCATAGAACGATTTAATGAAATGTCCTTATCCTCTAAAGTGCGGATATAACGCATCATTTGAGATTCAGTGCGATAGGTATTAAAATTAGGGTGCGTCAAAAAAGTGGATTCCCTTTTTAGAGTTGCCGGAATATTTTCCAACACAACATCATCAGCTAAACTTACCCCAAGTAATTCTGCAATTTTAGTTACATCAGCTTCTGTCAAAGTTTCATCAAAAGATAAGCCAATGTGACCGTCACCAAACGGACGCACATTGAATCCTGCATCAGCAAAACTTTTAACGATCGCTTCTTCATTCTCAACTTTTACTTTTAGCGTGTCAAAAAATGATTCGTTTACTTGTTTTGCTCCCAAAGCATCGGCTACTTGTTTTGTATAAGCAGAAATACGATTGGCAATTCTCTTTAAACCTTCCGCACCATGATAAACAGCGTACATCGCCGCCATATTAGCTAACAAGGCTTGCGCCGTACAAATGTTGGAAGTTGCTTTTTCGCGACGAATATGCTGCTCCCGAGTTTGCAGAGCCATACGCACGCAACGCTCGCCTTGTGCATCAATGGTTACGCCAATGATTCGTCCAGGAATATTTCTTTTATATTTATCTAAGGTTGCAAAAAAAGCAGCATGAGGGCCACCAAAACCAATCGGCACTCCAAAACGCTGCGTCGTTCCAACAGCAATGGCTGCTCCTAATTCACCGGGAGGTGTTAAAAGAACCAAAGATAAAATATCACAAATCATAACGGTATCAGCCCCTTTTTCTTTCGCGTCAGAAATGAAGGATTTATAGTCAATGATTGCCCCATCATTATTGGTGTATTGAACTACTGTTGCAAAGTAACTCTCATCAATTTCTGCTTCACTCACTTTACCTACCACCACTTCTACGCCAATTGGCCAAGCACGCGTTTGAATCAAATCTAAGGTTTGCGGAAAAATATTCTCGTCTACAAATACTTTTGTTTTTTCTTTTTTGCGTTGACTACCAAAAAGCATAGTTACGCCCTCCGCCGCAGCGGTTGCCTCGTCTAATAAGGAAGCATTTGCAATTGGCAAAGCTGTTAAATCACTAACCACCGTCTGAAAATTTAATAGACTTTCTAAGCGACCTTGTGCAATCTCGGCTTGGTAGGGTGTGTACTGAGTATACCAACCTGGGTTTTCAAAAATATTTCGTAAGATTACTGATGGAGTTATGGTACCATAATAGCCCATCCCAATCATGTTTTTCTTCACCACATTTTTATTACCCATAGCGGTAATATTATTTAAATAATCATACTCGCTCACGGCTTTAGAAACATCCAAATCCTTATGAGTTCGAATACTATCTGGCACCGTTTCCTCAATAAGTTTTTCCATGCTTTCTATGCCCAATGTCTTTAGCATTTCTGCTGTCTCAGTAGCATCAGGACCGATGTGACGCTGAATAAATTCTTGCTGTTGAAGATCTTTAAGTTTTTGCAACATACGTATCAAATTAGTTTGCAAAAGTAGCCCCAATGTAATTTTCTCATGCCTTATGGCATAGAAAATTTTACAGTGGGATATGCCGCCAAAGTCCGATATATTTTAGATTTTGGATAAATTAGTTCGCATAAGAAAACGTTCGCGGTATCAATTAGGAAGTCGGCATTTATTGTTATTTTTAAGTGGAAATGCGAACGAAAATTTTGATAGCAATAACGCTCTGTTTAGTTTTTTGGACCCTTCCCATGCCCACGTGGGCACAAGAAAAGTCAGAGAAACAAGCAAAAGTAACTCGTGTTAAAAAAGGAAACATAATGCTGACAGCAGGTTATGGAGTCCCAAGTGCCTTGCGCATCTACCTAAGACGAGAAGAGGCAGGAAAAGATTTGACCGTTGATGGCATTGGACCTCTTATGGCAAAGTTAGAATATTGCCTTTTTAAAAAATTTACGATAGGTGTCAGTGGCACTTATGCCAAAAATGATGTGCACTGGATACAAGATGCCAAGAATAGTTTAGGTGATTTTGAGCCCTTCCGACACGGGGTGATTGTAACGGAGGCAGCTTTAGGCCTTCGCCTTAATTACTATTTTTTGAACCGAGCCAAATGGAATATGTATGGCGGTTTAGGTGCTGGGAGAGGATATGCCAATGCAGAAACCTATACGGAGGCTCCAAAAGATAAAGTTTATATCAATCATACGTTTCCTAGTCCTTATCACTTTGAAGGTACTGTGGGTGGACGCTACTTTTTCACTAAAAATATTGGACTCTATGCTGAGTTAGGAATTGGGCAAAGCTGGTTGCTGTACGAATACTATTATATTCCGGCGGCTCTAGGCCAGATTGGTATCAGTTTAAAATTATAATGGCAAGATTCTTTTTTATAGAAAAAGCCCGACACTCGTCGGGCTCGTTTTTTTCATTTACAATAAATACTCAGACTATATTAAGTCAAATACACCTAATATACTAGCTAGAAATTCGACTTGCGTGCCTGCTTGCAACGTATGAGTTCCAGCTCGTTTTGTACCAAACAAAGAGATTTTCACCGAATCTGCATTAAAGACTTCTTTTACATCAGTACGCGTCATGTCCAATAACAATTCTCTTTGACCTAGCGGATAATTGAATTTAGAACCAAATAATAATGGACTAGAACCATCTACTTTACTTACAAAAACCCATATACTATCCATGAAGTCTAGTGTCTGATTTGGATTGTTTATTAAACTCACTTGTAAGGTATCTCCCTTGATACTAATAACTTTATCTCTTGAAGTTCCTTTAGTCGCTAATGTGGCATCCACATTAGACGGGAAGTTTCCAGAAAACGCAGGTAAGCGAATGCCCACCGGTGCATTTTGAAAATCTTGTTGAGCAGTGGGTGGAAAGTCACCTTGTTCTCGAATCCGAATTCTAAACTCATCCGTAACTTGGGCTCCGCCACCGCCTCCTGAACCTCCTCCGGGATTATTGGGGTCGTCTTTCTTACAAGACCAAAAAGCGAATGCACATACGATTGCCAAGGTGGCAAAAATCATTGAATTTCTTTTCATAATACTAATATAACGTAATCTATACTTCAGACGTTAGCGGCTTGGACATTTTATTATTTTTATTACTAAAAATACTTGGAAATAATCCCGAAAACCGTTGAATCAACTATCTTTGGTACCATATGAAGCGAATCATTGTTTTGTTAATCTGTATTTTATCTGTTCAATTTGCCATGGCTCAAAGGGACCATAGCTATGTAATGGGTTACCAAACCGCTACTATTTCAGTTAGAGACAATAGCTTTTTCTCACAATTACATTTTCCTGGAGAAAACCCAGTATGCGGTTTTTATGATCGTTGGTCACAAAATTTTTATACCTGTGATTATAGCACCTATAGAGAAATTGAAGAAGACGTTATAGAACCTACCTCAAAAGCTTGTTGTGAGACCATTGACTTTGACGCAAGAAAATACTACGGATCGTTAACAGTCAACGGAATGGTGGATACTGTAGAGTGGGATAATTTAATCATTAAGCTCCACACGGACAATGCAGTGTATGTAATAAAAACCGACGAAAAAGAAATTGATGCTTTTTACGATCAATTTTATTCAAAAGGCCGAATGGGAAAATTGAACATCCGATTGACCCTAGTGACGTACGACAATGTGGTGGAACACCGCAGAGAAATCCCTGAACAAATGAAGCGATTTAAAAAACGCAAGAAGTTGGTGAAATTTCTACGTTTCTAAGCAAAAATCAAACTATTTATTGTGATTAAAATTTTGGCGATTGAAAGCTCATGCGATGATACCAGCGCGGCAGTGCTGTGGGACAATACTGTAAAAAGCAATCTAATTTATAACCAGGCTATCCATGAGCAGTATGGAGGTGTGGTGCCCGAGGCAGCTAGTAGAGAGCATATCAAAAACATACTACCCGTAATTGATGCCGCTCTCAAAAAAGCATGCACGACTTTAAAAGAATTGGACGCCATCGCCTACACACAAAGTCCAGGGCTTATTGGTTCTTTATTAGTCGGTGCTCATACTGCTAAATCTTTATCACAAGTTCTATCTGTTCCGCTATTATCTGTTCAACACTTACAAGCTCATATTTTATCTTGTCTTATCGAAGAGCCGCGGCCTAACTTTCCATTTTTGTGCCTTACCGTCAGTGGCGGTCACACTCAGTTAGTGCTGTGTCATTCCGCTTCTAAAATGGAAGTAATTGGAGAGACACAAGATGACGCAGCCGGTGAAGCCTTTGACAAAACAGCGAAATTATTTGGCTTAAAGTACCCAGGTGGACCTTTAGTTGACAAATATGCCAAAGAAGGAAACCCAAACGCCTTTGAGTTTGCAAAGCCAAAAGCCGAAGGACTGAACTTTAGTTTTTCGGGTCTTAAAACTTCTGTACTTTACTTTTTGCAAAAAGAAATGAGGAAGGACGATCAGTTCATAAAAGATAACCTCAACGACTTATGCGCCTCCGTTCAAAAAACGATAGTAGACATCCTATTAGCTAATTTAGAAAAAGCGGTTGCTCATACTAAGGTGAATAATGTATGCATAGCAGGTGGGGTATCCGCAAATTCAGAATTACGTAAGCGATTTGAATCTTTAGGAAAAGAAAAAGATTGGAACACCTATGTGCCAAAATTTGAATACTGTACAGACAATGCTGCCATGATTGGCATTGTGGGCTATTACAAATTTTTAGATAAGGACTTTGCCTCTCTGGATACTCCTACCGAGGCACGTTCTAAGTTTTAATTTACAGGAGCGGTCAAACTTTTGAAGCACATTGACTAAAAATTAAAGGAATCTATTCGCTTTCGAAAACCAATACTTTTTCCTGTACATCTAATTTATAATTTCCAAACATTGAAAGTACCGACGGACCAATTAATATTTCAGCCTTAGCATTTTTCGAAATAAAGGCATCTACATTTTCTATAGTCCGGTTACCGACTTTCAACTTGCGCAACACCACATAGGTAGCAGGCGCTGTACTGCCATCAGAAAACAGGAAGGGTTTATCACCGACCCAATCTGCCTTTTTAATACTGCCGGCTTCAATCATTTTTTTTGCTAAGGTTTCAGAAATTACTGCGTCTGTTGTCCATTGGTCAAATGCAAATTCAGTGCTCACCGATTCATTAACTGTCATGGGCATAACATACAAAGCTGCTCTTTTTCGCATTGGAATTACATTACCATCTCCTCTCTGATAAACGGGCTTTTTTTTATCCGTCGAATAGGTAGGCTCTTCTTTTAAAAATTGCAATTGCTTCACTGTAAAATTATCAAAGCTGGCGGTTAGCAAACCGCCTACTGCCAATCCAAATTCATCGCCATAAAATTTATACACCGGTCCGCTGGCGATAAATTGTTTATTCAAGTAATAATGTAAGCGACTACCCATTTTATGTATACTCAAAGTCGGATTGAACAAGCTTTCTGCATTGGAACCAAGCTTTACAATCTCTCCTTTCCACTCACCCTTTTGACGAGATCCGTAGTAGACTTCTCTTTGATTACCATTCTGTGAAAAACCAAAACAATGAAAATCATCTCCTTGTTTGCCGTATAAAATATAAGCCGTGCCATCCAAATTCTCATTCGGAATGCGCATTTCACTTTCAATAATCCAATCATCAGCTTCATTCAAAACCTTTGTTTGATTTACGTCTGCAAGCGAAAAGTTGTTTTTATGCTGGTTTTTTATATGGTAATACCCTTTCTCAAAATAAAATTCATTTTCAGCATACTTTCCTTCTAACCAATTGTTTTGGTTATTCTGAAAACTTTCGTAGAATAAAATGTGTTTTGAGTCATTTATATTGACCGTGCTTCGTGGCATAGGAGTGCGACCCATCTGAGGATACTGAGAGGTAGCTACTCCCATAATAAAATAGAGCACCACTAAACCAACACTAAGTAATTGTTTTTTGTTCATACCAATAAAAAAGAATCGTAGCAGCAAGATAAAACAATAAATAAACTAGACAATCAACTAAATCAAAAGTACCTGTTATTATTCCCAACTTTTGAAACCACTCAAAAGCAAAAAAAACAAGCAAAGGAATCAATCTCAATGCACTAAATAAAGTCGGTTTCCAAATCCATAAAAAAGCATAGCCAAAAGAAAAAGCCCACAAGCCATCTGGAACATAGTTTCTCACCCAATGGTTAGACAAGGGTAGCGAATAAATAATGATGCCAATTAATAATGGCACTAAAACGAAGAGAGCTTTTCGCACAGCAACTAAGGTACTAAAAAGCGCGAGCTTATTTTTTGAAAATCCGTTAAGCCTTAATTCCTTTTTTCATGCTGTGTCATGAGCCATTCTTCAAACTCATCCAGCGAAAACGAACTCACATTCATCGCTGGCGATAGCATTCCCTTTTGAGCGACTAACACACCATACCGAATATCATCAATCCCTTCCATTCGATGAGCGTCAGGATTTATACTAAGCAGCACATCTTTTTTCATTGCGTAATCAATCCAACGCCAATCCATATCTAATCTGCGCGGATTGGCATTAATTTCTATAGCCACTTCATTAGCCGCGCAAGCATCAATTATTTTTTTATGATCTAAGGGATAGCCTTGTCTTGAAGTGAGAAGCCGCCCCGTCATGTGACCAAGAATTGAACTGTATGGGTTTTCAATGGCTGCTAACAATCGGCTCATCGCCTTGTCTTCTTTCATAGTCAAGTTCTGATGAACTGAGCAGACCACCACATCAAAACTAGCCAATACTTCATCGCTATAATCTAAACTGCCGTCACCTAAAATGTCACATTCAATACTTTTAAAAATTCGAAAGGGTTTTAATTTTTGATTGAGTACATCAATCTCCTTTTGCTGCTGTACAATTCGTTCTTCACTCAAACCTCCTGCATAGGAAGACGTTTTAGAATGATCGCTCAAGACAAAATATTCATACCCTCTATCCATACAAGCCTGAGCCATCTCTTCAATAGTATGAACCCCATCACTCCATTGCGAATGATTATGTATGACTCCTTTAATGTCATCTAGCTCAATGATTTGTGGCAAGCCTGTTTGTGCTTGATTGAAAGCGTTTACATTGTTTCGCAAATAAGGTGGCATATACTCCATGCCTAGCTCCGAAAATATTTTATGCTCATCGTCAAAAGCAATTATTTTCGACACGTCTAATTCATTCCGAATCTCTTCAGAAAAGGAACATAAAAACTTTTCTTTTTCAAAGTCTTCCTCTGCCACTCCCATAAACTGAAATCCTAGTGAATCTCTATATCTAAAATAAAAAATCTTATCGCTCTGATGTTGAAATTCCCAATCCTCCTTTGGTAGAAAGTCAAAATCATTTTTAGTAACGGTAGAATTAGTAGCACTCATCAAAACGGAAAAGGATGCAACCGTCTCGTTCTGCCAATAGAAGTCTCCGAGCACTTTATACTTTCTGTCTTGACATAATTCAGAAAGCATTTTCTCAATGGACGGCATTATTTGCTCTGCCTGACTCCACAAAAGATGTCCCTTATTTTCAAAGTAAAACTCAATTTTTTCTTCGATAGCAGATTGTGTTTTGGCAGCGAACCCTTTCAGTGATATCAATTGATTTTCTTGGCAGGCTTTCAATAAATCTTCTGGACTCTCGACGCTAAGCTCTCTCCAGAGCTGTCCAATTTTCTTTGGACCGATTCCTCTTATGTTTAGTAATTCTAAAATACCAGTCGGTGTATTTTTTAGCAATTTTGAGAGCTCCGAAAGTTCCTCTCCGTCTAGTAAGCGCAAAATACTTTCAATGATTGATTTCCCAATTCCAAACTGCCCTTCTACGGCTTCTATACCCGCTTCTTCTATTTCAAAGGGTAGCTTACCAATTGCAAAAGCAGCATTTGTGTAAGACTTTGATTTAAAGCTATTCTCACCGTGAATGTCTAGCAACTTGGCTAAAGTTGAGAATTGTGCTGAAATTTCTTTGTTGGTCATTTACGAAATCAACTTTTCAATCTTGTCAATTTCACTGAGAATCTCATCACTATTGACATCGCCACCTTCTTTGACGGCCGTCATACGAGCAATCATTGTTAGTGCAAAATAATCTTGAATGTCTCGTCCTTTATATTTTTTCTGAAAACTAGAAATTTGCTCATTAATTTCATCGGCTGTTTTTCTTACGACCGATTCTTCCTCTGATGAAACTTTTATTTTATAAGAACGATTATGTATTTTAAGATTTACGGTAACTTGAGCCATAGCTCTAAAGTAATTTGATAATTTGGCGATTTGATGATTTGATGATTCTTTTAATCCACATCAGCAATTAGTACTAGATATATCGCTTGGTTTTTAAGTCTAAATATTTATTAACCACATTCACTGAAAGGTCACCCGGCGTGCTATAAATACTTAAAATCCCATTCTTCCGTAATTCCTTGAGCATCATTTTCTTTTCATAGTGATATTTGTCAGCCATTGTTTTGATATAAACATCTTCCAAGCTATCACCTCTATCCTCGTGAATTGTTTTTAGCTCCGTGTTCTCAAAAAGCACCACGCACAACAGATGCTTTTTATTCAACATGGTAAAATAAGGTAGCTTCCGTTCAAAACCCACATAGGTTTCAAAGTTGGTGAATAATAACAGCAGGCTACGCTGACCCACATCTCGCTTTACCGCAAGTTGAAGCGCGCCATAATCACTTTCTTGAAACTCTGTTTCCTGGTTATACAAACGTTCTACAATTGTGCTAAACTGCTTTTTACTTTTCGATGCTTTGATTACATCATTTATTTTATTACTAAAACTAATCAGCCCGACCTTATCGTCTTTTTGCAAAGCCACGTAGCTAAACATCAGCGCCGCATTAATGGAATAGTCTAGTAGGCTCACTCCATTAAAAGGCATTTTCATCAAACGACTTTTGTCTAGCAAACAAAACACCTGCTGTGATTTTTCGTCCATGTACGTATTCACCATGAAGTTAGATCGGCGAGCAGTGGCCTTCCAATTAATCGTTCGAACATCATCTCCCCGCACATAATCTTTAATTTGATCAAACTCTGTGCTCATCCCTTTTCTTACCTTACGGCTGCCGCTTAGTTGGTCTCTGGACGCGACCCCTCGAATAGAATATTGTTTTAGTTTTAGGTACGAGGGATACACTTTTACCATAAAATCTTCTTCTGTGCTATACCGTCGTTGTAAAAGTCCAATTGTTGTATTGATATACAAATGTGTTTTCCCAAAATGATACTCCCCTCTTGTAGTAGGTCGTACATTATATCGAATTGTTTTTTCAGCCTTAGCGGCTAATTTCTCTTTTATTTTAAATTTTCGTTCTTGAAACTGAACGGGCAATTCATCCAAAATAGTTAATTGAAGCGGCAAAGAATATTCGCTTATCACTTCAATAGATATTCTATTCTCATCCGTATTGCTCAACACATCGTCCATGTGTCGCTTGGCAAAAATTTCTGCTTTTGTTAAAAATAAAACCCCGTACTCCAACAAGAAAAAGAAAACTAAGCCAATTAATATAGCATGAGCAAAAATCATTAAAATAGGCACCTGCATAGACAAAATATAAAGCACCGCCACAACCGCCAATACCCAAAAAAGACGAGCCGTCAGAAATAAATCTTTTATGTAAGAACGAGGCTTCATGGCTTAACGAGGCACCTCAATGTCTTTAATAATTTGTTCGATAATATCCTCCGGTGTAGCACCTTCCATTTCTTTTTCGGGGGTGAGCTGAATACGATGTCGCAAAACCGCTGGCGCTAAGTGCACCACATCATCTGGCGTCACAAAATCTCGTCCGCGCAAGGTTGCCAAAGCCTTGGAAGTATTGAGCAAGGTCACCGACGCTCTGGGTGAAGCTCCTAAAAACAAGTCAGGATTATCGCGAGTGCTATTTATTATCTTAGCGATATATTTTAAAATATTTTCATCCACTTTTACCGAGCGCACCAAGGCTCTCAAATTACTTAGTTCCTCGCGGCTCAATACTTTTTGTACTTGCTCGATCAACTCGTGCATGGTGGTATTATTTTGATGGCGACGTAAAATTTCCACTTCATCTTCTAGCTCGGGATAGTGGACGGTAAGTTTAAATGCAAAACGGTCTAGTTGAGCCTCGGGCAACTGATAGGTGCCCTCATGCTCGACTGGATTTTGAGTAGCAATCACTAAAAAGGGCGGATCCATTTGATAAGAGTGGCCGTCAATCGTAATTTTTCGCTCTTCCATGACCTCAAATAAGGCAGCTTGGGTTTTAGCGGGCGCTCTGTTTATCTCATCGATTAAAATAATATTTCCGAATACCGGTCCTTTTCTAAATTCAAATTCCGTGGTTTTGGGATTGTAAATATTCGTACCCATTACGTCACTCGGCATTAAATCCGGCGTGAATTGAATCCGTGAAAAATCAACATCAATACAACGAGCCAATAATTTTGCAGTAAGCGTTTTTGCTACTCCGGGCACCCCTTCTAGTAAGATGTGACCGTCCGCTAACACACCGGCTAGCAAAAACTCTACGGCTTCTTCTTGCCCTACAATTACTTTGGCTAGCTCTTGTCTTAATCTTCCCATGGTGTCATACACCGCGGATACGTCTATTTTATTTTCAAATGATAATGGTTCCATTAGCTATATTTTTTTAAGGTATAATATAAATTTTTTATTTCTGCAGGGCCTAGGTCGTAGGCCAATAATTTTTGATCAATATATTGTACAAACTTCCTCGTTTCCTCTGGCGTTTTATTTAGTTTCCTAGCTAGTTTGGCAGCAAATTCATCATTGAGATAAACGGTAGGAATGTTGTGAGTCGTTCGAATATGCTCAAGGTAATACTGAATCATTTTTCGAGCTAAATTAGCATTATCGTTTTCACCATGATAGAGTTTCCCAATAGCTTCCGTAAAGGCCAATGAATCATTTTTTACAGGCGGTACTACTTTTATAATTCGTTGTCGTCTTCGGGTTTCGAATAAGAAAAATAATAATGCCATGGCCAAGAGCGTATAAAACGCATAACGATAGGGTTTCTTTTCGAGTAGCTTACTCAAGCTGCTTCCTCGTGAAGCCGGATTCGGAGCTACCCGAACTTTGTTAAACCAATTTATGGTATACAATTTTTTCGGAAAATTAGAGAGTAGTTGCTCATAGAACAAAATATTGCTATCCCTCAGCAAGGAATAATTCGTCAGCATTTCAGGACACAGACCGATGATTAGATTCCCCTTCCCAATCTTTTTTTGAAGTATCACATCGCCCTGCTGAGCACTATCTAAAGTTTTTCGAGTAATCACTTTGCCCTTTTTCTTTTTAAAATAAGTTCTAGGAAAAGGCATATCAATTTCAAAACAATTCCAATCGGCTTCCCATAAATTATTTACTGTTGTAGTACTATCTTTTTGAGTTAAGGGATAGTTCAAAACTTGGTTCGCAATGTTCCAATCAAAAACAGTATCAAATACGCGAGAATATCTTTGACTGAGCATCAAAACCTGCCCTCCTTTTTCTACATACGAATACAAGACCTCTGCCTCTTCCTCATTTATATACAAAGAAGAAGTAATGGATATAAGCAAGTTATTTTTTTCGGTAAAAAAAGATTGATCGTTCTTCTCTTGAATATGTTTTGCTAAGTCATAAATAGTTTTTTTCTTGGCAGTAGGAAAGATGTCACCTAGTCGATCATAAGCCAAATACAAACCATAGGGTTCTGTGCTATTTTTATCCAGGTTCATCTTCCAACTAGTTCCCCCCTTACACGAACTTAGGAGCGCTAGACAAAAAATGATATAGAATCTACCTTTTTTCATTTAAGCTATGGTCGATTGAAACTGTTTAAATTGTGCTTGCAAGCTATCAAAACGTTCTGGATCTATCTGATACTCTCCGTACCATATGTAATCAAAATTTTGAGTTAAGCCTTTAAAGTCGTCGTGCATTTGCGTACCAAATAATTTTTGAACGTAGTACCAGTTTGTTTTATCGTCGCGGTACTTAATTACATTTTTCTTATCTAATAAATGCAAGGTGTGCAAGTAATAAATGCGTGTGGCTAGGCGATAATCTCTCTCACGAAGCGCCTCTTGCAGAGCTAGTTCCCAATTATCAAATTGCTGAACGTCTTCCCATGGGTCTTCTTGTTGCACACCTTCGTCTTTTATATTACGGCTAAAGGATATATCATTGTTTTTAATGAATAAATAGACGATATAAATCAAAAATAAAGCAAGAAGACAATACAATATAAATTTAAAAACACTTGATTCCAAAAAATCAAGCAAGCCATTAAGCCACGAATGTTCTTTTTTCTTTTTGGACTTTGTAACCTTAGGCTTTGGCTTTTTATAAATGAAGCGTTTATCCTTTTTTAGTTTGGCCCATTCCTGTTTATCCACTTGTCTCAGCTCAGGATTTTTCTGCTGGTCATCTGTGCTTTTAAATTCGGACGGCTGCGCATTAGCTTTTTCAAGCTGATTTTCACTTATCTCCACGCTCGGCAGCTCAGTTTCTACCGGCTCACCGTTTGCAGTGGTTCCAACCTGAGCTGTACTGACTTGGCTCAGTAGTAAAAACAAAAAAAGTATTGAGTAATCCTTCAACATATCTTATTTCTGATCAGGATATTGTATCTCGCCATTCTTAAATCGAAATCCATTTCGATATAACAAGCGCGGATAGATAATAAAGTACCACACTATCAGGGCTGCCGATGTCAACAGAATAATTACGCTTACTATAATTGGCATGCTTGTGAAGCGAGTAATATAAGATTCTAAAAAAGCAGCCATGAGGAAAAAGGGAATTAAACCAATTGCAATTTTTGCTGCGTCTTGTGCCGCACGAATCAGCGACTCTTTGCGCGTATAAGTTCCCGGGAACAAAAATCCTTTTCCTAATATAACACCCGCTGTTCCGGCTATCACAATCGAGGAAATCTCAATGGTCCCATGAATCCATACGACTAAGATGGACGCAATGCCTAGCCCTTTTTTGAAGAACATAAAATGGAAACTCCCAAGCATGATTCCGTTTTGAAATAAAATGTATAATGTACCCACCCCACCTAACAAACCAAACACAATCGCCATGAAGGAAACGTTGATATTATTAAACGCAATTTGTAAAAACATGAGCCACGAATTCTCGTCTTTATACACTCCAAACGGGTCTCCTTTGTTTATATTTTCTTCGGTCATATCTACGTACCGATTGCCAAGAATACTTCGCACAAAATCATAGCTATCCAAACAACTGAGAATAGAAATCAGAACACACAAAGAAAAGAAGGCAAACGTAAAAAGCAACTCAGCGTGATAAGCTCGAAAAACTAGTGGTAATTCATACTTGAAAAAAGTAAGTGTTCGTCCCTTCCCTTTTTTTTCGTTTAGGTAAATTGACTGAAATAACTTGGCTGATAAGGCGTTGATAAATTTCGTTGTTTTTGATCTAGGATAAAACGTTTTTGAATAACTTAAATCATCAATCAAATTGGTAAAGCGGTCGGCGAGTTCATCGGCATCTTCAGCGGGTGTGCTGTATTGCATCCATCGGTCCTTATTCTTGTCAATAAACTTGCCTTCGCGCATCCATTCACAAATTAAAGTAAATTAAATTGTTCGGCGCCATTTTTAAAGTAATTTTATAAGCAGTGAGTACACTCAACGTAAATACCAGTTTTAATATTGATTTACATTTTGATACGGCACCGGTCCACACCCGTTTTTTTGCCTGGTTGATTGACTGCCTCTTGCTAGGATTGTATTATTGGGTGGTATTTTACAAACTCCTCCCATCCTTGGGTGATGGGGCCAATGCGGTCGGCATTGACTATGTTTTGTATCTACCTTTTTTTTGTTACCATTTACTTTTTGAATTATTGAATCACGGACAAAGCTTGGGCAAAATGGTATTGGGCCTGAAAGTGGTTAGCGCAAATGGCCGAGAAGAAACGAAAGCTCAGGCCATGGTACGATGGCTGATGCGAACGGTAGATTTTGGCGGACTGATTTTTATCCTACTAATATCTGCGGGCTTCGTTCAGCTTGGTTTTTTACAGTGGATGTTAGCCATTTGTAATGTGATTGCCATCATTTTTTTTCTCACAACGAAATACAACCAGCGCCTCGGTGACTTGGCCGCGGGCACAGTTGTCGTTTTTAAAAAGCTGCCCTACGACCTAAACGATACAATTTTTAGAGAGCTTCAAACGGAGAATTACACAGTACAATTCCCTAGCGTAATGAACCTAAGTGATAATGATATAAACATTATTGACAACGTAGTCAAGCGACATAAAAAAACAAAAATCAATAACTACCTAGCCAGTGTAGCAGTAAAAATAAAGGCGGCCTTGGACATTGAAACAGAGCTAGAGGATGAAATATTTTTAGAGTCTCTTCTCAATGACTATAATTATTTAAGTCGCAAATAAAAAAAGGCTCGTCTATCAGACGAGCCTTTTGATTTGAGTGCAGGATTTCTCCTATTTCTTTATCATCATTTCTAGCTTGGCCTTTAACTCAGAAAGGGTAGCCGCTTCTTCTTTAACCTTGGCATCAGCCGCTTCTTGGTCTTTGACATTTGCCTCTTGATTCTTTTTATTGGCTTCTAGTTTTGATTCCAATGATTTCATTTCGCTTTTTAGACTCTCTCCTTTTTTTGATTTAGTCTTTTGTATTTTTTCAGCCTTACTCAACACTTTGGCTTGAGCCGCAATATCCGTTTTAATCAAAGCGACATTCACGTTTGACAACATGCTTTGCACAAAAGCTTTTGCCTTCTCTAATGTTTCGGCATCACCTTCTGGCGAAATAAAATTGTCATACCCACGAGAAACAGCCATATATAAAGTGCTGTTTTCTTTTTTACCCGTCACACGTGTATACAAGTCTAACTTATCATCGCTAATGGAAGGAATACTTACACCTTTAAAGACACGAAATCCGCCTTTGACTTTACTTCCTTTTTTTATGTTGGATTGTTTTAATTTATCAGCTAAAGCTTCACTCACTATGTCAGAAGGCATGGTATAAGCAGCAATAATACATGGACGATCCACTTTGGCAATACTTGCCGTCCCTACCGAAATTTCTTGTGCCCAGCTCATTGCCACACAAGCCAGAATACTTAGAGATGTTAGAATTATTTTTTTCATTTTGTAGTGTTTTATATTTTTAAAAATACAACAACTGAACAGGATAGGTGTTAAGCAATTGTTTGCTTTTTTGATGTATAAGTTTAACGGCATCAAATAAACAAAAGATTTACATTTGTGGTTCAAGCTTTTTCTTTGAGTATAAAATCACTTGCAGGACAAACAATGTGGTATGGTGTTAGCACTGTGCTCGCTAAGTTTATTAACTATTTAGTAGTACCCATTACGGGCGTATTGACCAATAATATACAAAGCGATGTTGCCTCACTTTTTGCAGCTATTGGAATCTTGAATATTGTTTTCACTTTTGGTATGGAGACGACTTTTTTTAGATTTTCGAGAGATAATAAACCTCAAAAAATATTCAATATTGCAACGAGTACCATTTTACTAATAGCCACCCCACTCATTATTGTATTAATGTTCAACAGACAAGGAATGGCAGACTTAGTCAATATTCCCGAACAACCGAATGTTATTTTACTAGCCCTTTTTATAATATTTTTTGACGCTTTGGCTTCTATGCCTTTTGCCAAAATGCGTAACGACCAACGCCCTAGGAAATTTGCTTTCATTAAAATCCTGAATGTAATCATAAACCTTTCTCTTATTGTCTTCTTCATTCATGCTTGTCCTTGGTTAAAAGAGAATGGTTGGCTCTCTGGATTGCTTGAAAATTTTAACCTAAAAAAACACGCACTTACTTATATTTTTAGTGCCAATATGGTGGCCAGTTTTGTGACGCTCCTATTAATGTTAGGCGAGTTTAAAAACTACAAGTTTAGATTGCACAAAACACTTTGGAAACGAATGCTTGTTTTTACCCTTCCCCTAGTAATCGTTGGATTAGGAGGAATGATTAATGAATTGTTTGACCGACTCATGCTGCCTAAACTCCTTCCAGGTAGTTTAGCCGAGAATAAAATTCAAGCTGGCATCTATGTTCAAAATTTCAAACTCGCGGCACTCATAATTATTTTTATTCAAGCATTTAGAATGGGTGCCGAACCTTTTTTCATGCGACACTCCAAAGAAGAAAATGCCGCACTCTCCTATGCCCGAATTATGAATATTTTCGTAATCATATGTTGTATAGGGCTTCTCTCTGTTTTACTCTTCTACGACGTTTGGAAATTTTACATTCGCGCTGATAAATTCCCAGACCGAACGGAAGGCTTTATTGTAGTTCCGATTTTACTTCTTTCTAAGATTCTTTATGGCGTTTACTACAATCTTAGTGTTTGGTTCAAATTAAAAAACAAAACACATATTGGGGCGATTATAACGCTGATTGGTGCTGCGATTACTGTAATATTTAATATTGTATTTATTCCAAAATGGGGCTACATAGCATGTGCATGGGCTAGCCTGGCCTGCTATGGCTTTATGGTAAGTGCTAGTTATTTTTTAGGACAAAAGCACTACCCTATTCCGTACAATGTCGGCAAAGTATTCATTTACATTGGTGTTGCGCTAGGAATTTTCTTTATACAAAATTCTTTTATCGATTCAGTTGAAAGTCTTCTATTGCGAATAGTAATTGGCATTGTGTTTTTATGTTCTTTCCTTGCCTTTGCCCTATTTTACGATAGGAAAGAATTTTCAGCCTTGCCTGTTATCGGGAAATATTTGAGATAAGTAGCTACTCAAAAAATGAAAAGTAGATTACAAAATACTATCTTGCTTTTCAAAAGCTAGCATATTTCGAAATAGTAGTGTATTAAAAAATGAGTCTATTAATTTATTCAAGAAAAAAAAGCCCTCGATTAGAGTATATACTAGATTTCATTTTTAAGAATGTAATTCTGAGTGATTATGAAATCACAACTAATTTTGACCAATTCACTAAGAGCACTACACCTAAAATAAACTATTCGAAAAGCTCATCAAAGAACGAGATACAAATCATACCCAACACTTTATTATTTGAAACTAGTATTTGCCCGCAATCAATTTCTTGTTTCGAATGGCAGGGGCAGAAAGCATTTTTTAAAACTAGTGATAGCAGTGTCCCATTCGATATTTTTTCTGCGTGCTTTTATCTAATAAGTCGCTACGAAGAATACACCAATAATAAGACAGATGAATTTAAACGGTTCCCACACAAAGAGTCGCTTGCCTTCCAGAATAATTTTTTAACCATTCCATTGGTTGACATCTGGTTGTTAGAATTTAAAAAAATCTTACAAGAGCAGTTTCCCAATCTGAATTTTGAGGATAGGGAATATACCTTTATTCCTACCTATGACATTGACATCGCCTACAGCTATCGTCATAAAGGTTTTTGGAGAGGATTTGGAGGTGGAGTAAAAGATCTATTCAGAGGTAAAATTGGCTCAGTATTTCATAGGGCATTTAGCGTAATACGACTAGCCAAAGACCCCTACGATTCATATGGTTTTTTAGATAAAATTCACCAAAAACATACGTTATCTCCTATTTACTTTTTTCTTGTTGGATCTCGCAGTGAGATGGATAAAAATCTTCCAATCAACTCCTCGGCAATGAAAAAATTAATTAAAAGTGTTTCAGAAAAATATGAAATAGGGTTACACCCTTCTTATCAATCTAATAAAGAAATACAACTAGTAATTGAAGAAAGAAAAAATCTTCGTTTGGCTGCTGAAAAGAAAATACAAAAAACAAGACAACACTATATAAAGTTTACACTCCCTAAAACTTATGACAACCTGGTACAACTAAATTTTGAGGAGGACTACTCCATGGGCTATGGAAGCATGAATGGTTTTAGGGCTAGCACGAGTTCATCTTTTTATTGGTATAATTTATCAAAAGAACTAAAAACTACGCTCAGGATTTTTCCATTTTGTTTCATGGAATGCAACTCAAAATTTGAGCAAAAACAAGGAGTAGTAGAAACAGAAAAAGAGCTGACTCATTACATAAACATCCTTAAAAAAACAAATGGCACATTCATCAGCGTTTGGCACAATTTTTCCTTGGGCAGCGAACGACAGTGGAAAGGGTGGAGAAAACTCTATGTGCACCAAGTTGAGAATTCTGTAATCAAAGAAAAGAGTCTCTTGAACAAAATTAAAAATATTTTCTCCTAAAAAAAGGGCGTCTCACAATTGCGAGACGCCCTAGGTATTTTAGT
>CAZTCQ010000041.1:0-21332 GCA_964612525.1 uncultured Chitinophagaceae bacterium
GAACCTCCCAAAGGTTTTGCTATCACAGATAATACAGCCGAATATTATAGAATCGACGCAATTGACTCAACAACTCCTGAAGTTACTTCATGTCCTATCGTTGTTAATGGTACTGCTCTTGTTATGAATGGAGAAGGCTCAGCTTATGATCCATTTTCGAATCGATATTACGTTTTTAATAATAGCGATTTGTATTATATCGATTTAGGAGCTCCTTGTGATGGTAGTACAAATGCGTTTTTAGTACAGGCGAATACTTCAATTGTTGGTACAAGCCAAGGAGCTGAACTGATTTATGATTCTGCGACCATGACGCCATATTTATGGGTTTTAGATGATAATTTACCAGCCGGTGTATTACGTAAATTAGACCCTTTAACAGGGAATGAATTATACAATGTAACTATTTCAGGAGCCTCAAAATTAGATGGTATTGCCATTGATCCAGCTACAGGAATTTTTTATGGTCAAGATGACGACGTTGTTGAAGTATTCCGAATAGATACTGCGACCGGAGTAGCAACATCATGTTTTAATTTGCCTCCAATGGATGGAGAGGCCTTGTCATTTGGATCGGATGGTAGAATCTATACTGAAATGGATAGAGGAGATACCTCAAGAATAATATGGGCTGCTGAAGTACCCGCCAATTGCACGAATACTACTCTGCCTGTTACTGCTGTAGCAACCTTTTTAACTACAACTGGTGATGTAGAAAATTTTGGTATGAACGGTCCGGCATGTTTTTTAGAAGCACCTTTATACGTTTATTTAAACAAATTTACAGGTGCAGTTTACCCAAATTATAATGAGCTAACATGGGAAACTTCTATAGAAAAAAATCATAGCTATTTTATCTTAGAAAGAAATACGGGCGCTCGGTATGAGCAGATTGCTATTGTTCCTTCTCGCTCCAATGGAGGAAATTCAAACGAGCCTCTAGATTATTCTTATAGAGATGCTAATCCCGCATCGGCTAACTACTATAGATTAACCTCTGTGGACTTAGACGGCAAAGAAAAACAACACCCGGTTGTATTATTAAACAGAACCGTAGCGAGTACTATAAATATATACCCTAACCCTACAAACAATAAATTAAATGTACAAGTTGCGCAAGAGGACTTAGAAGACATTAAAATAACAATAGTTGATTTACAAGGCAGAGAGATATATAGCTCTGGGTGGATTAGTAATGACGGTCACATTTCAAAAGAAATAGACCTTTCTAATGTGAGTGCAGGGTTTTATTTATTAAAAATGACAAACGAGCAAGGATTTAATTTAGTAAAAGAAATTATTAAAAATTAGGAAACTTTCTCTAAATAGAAAAATCCCACGCCAAAGCGAGGGATTTTTTTTGTTTAGTCTAGACCTAGATTTGATCCCGATAGCGATCTGAACGGCCCTTTTTTTGTAATAGAAAAAACTCCCACGCCGTATCGTGAGAGTTTTGGAGTAGCGAGACCGAGATTTGAACTCGGGACCTCAGCATTATGAGTGCTGCGCTCTAACCAACTGAGCTACCTCGCCAAAGGAGTGCAAATGTAATACGAATTCTAAATTATTGTGCTAGTTGCATAATAATTTTTAGAATCGTTTATGCCGCAACTTTGTTTGGGCGGTATAATTAATCATGATGATATTTTTCTCCATTTAGTATAGAAAATGCACGATAAATTTGTTCGGTTAATAACAGCTTGGCAATGCGATGGGGTAGCGTTAATTTGGAAATGGATAAGGTGAAATTTGCACGTTTTCTTAGCTCCTCAGACGGTCCAAAAGCACCTGCAATAAGTAATATTACACTGCCCTTATTGGCGATTTGCCATTGGTTAAATTGCTCTGCTATTTGTACTGAGCGTAATTCTTTACCTCGTTCATCAAGCAGGACCAAAAAATCATTTGACCCAAGCGCCTTTTCTACAAGCTGCCATTCCTTTTTCTTAAGTTCTTCCTGAGAAATCTTACTAGACGCTATTTTATTATTATCAATCGTCTTAAACTCAAAAGCGCCATAACGTTTAATGCGCTTTTCATAATCAGAGATAGCCTCTTGAAAGTCATTCTTGCCAGTTTTTTCTATAGTCCAGAGTTGAATTTTCATGAGTTACAAATGTGCGACATAATATGGCTAATTAAAAAAGAGCCTAGATAAATCTAGACTCTTTTAGTGACCGCGTTAGGACCTGCCTGCCTGCCGGCAGGTTCAAATTTGAATAGTAATATTCTTGTATAATAAAAAAACAGCCCTGATTTAACAGAACTGTTTTTATAGTGACCGCGTTAGGATTCAAACCTAAAACCTTCTCATCCGTAGTGAGATGCTCTATTCAGTTGAGCTACGCAGCCAAAGTTTATAATTGGGAGTGCAAATATAATTTTTTTTTATTCTTATACAATAAAATTAAGCACTTCTGTAAGAATTAATTCGCCGCTGCTCTGCACTCCTCTATAATCTTATCAATTTTATCAGGTGTTAAATGTTCTTTATAAAACTTGCCCATTTGCATCATTGGGGCATAACCACAAGCGCCCAAACATTCTACAGGTTTTAAGGTAAAGAGTCCATCAGCTGAAGTTTCTCCTGCTTCGATATTCAATTTCTTTTTGATGTAAGCGATGATGTCATCACTTCCTTGCACCATGCAAGGACCGGTTTGACAAACTTCTAATACATATTGCCCTACAGGCTTTAAGTTGAACATTGTATAAAAACTAGCTACCTCATATACTTCAATCGGTTCTAAGGAAAGTAGTTCAGCTACAGTGTCCATTTGTTCAACACTTAATGAGTTATTTCCTTGCTCTTGAACCAAATGCAAAGCGGGGAGGAGAGCACTTTTTTGCTTTCCTTCAGGATACTTTGTAGTAAGTGCTTTTATTTCTGATTTTAAACTTTCGGTAAACATGATATAGTATTTAGTAGCTAGTACTTAGTATTAAGATTATAATTTTATGATTATGCATCGAGCTCGCCAGCAATGAGATTTAAACTACTCATGGTAACCACGGCGTCAGAAAGCATTGCTCCTTGTATCATTTCGGGGAAGGCTTGATAATATATAAAGCAAGGACGACGGAAATGTAAGCGATACGGGGTGCGTCCTCCATCACTAATTAAGTAAAATCCGAGTTCGCCATTTCCACCCTCAACACTGTGGTAGACTTCTCCTTTTGGAATTTCTGTTTCACCCATCACAATTTTAAAATGATAGATCAGTGCCTCCATACTTTTATATACATCTTCTTTTTCCGGAAGATAAAAGTCGGGAACATCTGCATGGAAAATAGTAGGATCTAGTGGAGCAATTTTTTCAATTGCTTGTTCAATGATACTAAGGCTCTGCCAAATTTCAGCATTACGAACTAGGTAACGATCATAGGTATCACCTGTTGCGCCTACCGGAACTTCAAAATCAAAGTCTTCATAGCTTGAGTATGGGTGAGAGGCACGAATATCGTAATCTACTCCTGTTGCTCTAAGGTTGGGTCCTGTGAAGCCATAGTTGATTGCGCGCTCTGCTGTAATAGCTCCAGCGCCAATCGTACGATCCATAAATATTTTATTACGAGTCAGAAGGGTTTCAAACTCTTTCATTGCTTTAGGAAAAATCTTGATAAAATTATCTAATTTGTTCCAGGCAGCGTCTGGGAAGTTTCTTTCAAATCCACCAATACGCCCCATATTGGTCGTTAGTCGAGAGCCACAAATTTCTTCAAAAATCTCGTAGATAAGCTCACGAAATTCAAACACATAGACAAAGCCGGTAAGCGCACCAGTATCAACACCAATTACAGAGTTACATACCAAGTGATCCGCAATTCGTGCAAGCTCCATTACGATGACTCGCATATATTCTACTCGTTTAGGCAGCTCTATTTTAGCTAATTTTTCTACCGTCATGTGCCAACCCATATTGTTGATAGGTGAGGAGCAGTAGTTCAAGCGATCGGTCAGTGTCGTTATTTGATAGTACGGACGGCGTTCCGCTAATTTTTCAAACGCTCTATGAATATAACCTACCGTTGGAACGGCGCTAACAATGCGCTCTCCATCTAGTTCTAAAATGTTTTGGAATACACCATGCGTTGCCGGGTGCGTTGGCCCCAGGTTCATGGTGTAGGTTTTCTTATTGATGGCTCCTTCGGGTAAAGGAATATTATTTTTACTTTCTATGCTTTCAGTCATTTCGTCTTTTATTTATCGTCCAAACATTTCGTCGTCCTTGTCTATTCTCGTTTGATCTTCCAACGGAAATTCTTTGCGCAAGGGGAAATAATCCATTTCGTCTACATTCATGATGCGGATTAAATTTTCGTGACCTACAAAGTTGACGCCAAAGAAGTCATATGCTTCACGCTCCAACCAATTGGCCGTTGAAAAAAGAGCTGAAGCCGTATAAATATCAGGCTGTTGAATTTCGGTATATACTTTCAAACGAATGCGTTTGCGAGTTTGTAAGTTTTGTAACAAATAGGTTACACATAATTCTTTACCTACCTCGTCCGGGTAATGAATCGCAGTTAAGTCGTTTAAAAAAGTAAAAGATAGATCAGGCGTTTCTTTTAAAAAGGTAAGAATTTTAAGATTGAGTTCTTTGTCCGCATTAAAAGTTAGAATGTCATACAGTTCAACAAACTCATTTACCTCTTCGCCAAATTCGGCTTTTAGTTTTTCAATTATAAAATCGTTTGACATGGCTTATTGAATTCCGTAGCTTTCTAAAAGTTCTTGATACTGGTCACCCGTGCGACGACGTATGCTTTCATTTTTTACTAAGTCTTGAATCCGCATTACGCCATCCAGAATGGCTTCCGGACGCGGAGGACAACCAGGAACGTAAACATCAACGGGTATCACTTGGTCAATTCCTTGTAATACAGAGTAAGTATCAAAAATACCACCACTACTCGCGCAAGCACCCACGGCCAATACCCAACGAGGTTCGGCCATTTGAAGATAGACTTGTTTTAAAATGGGCCCCATTTTTTTTGAAATCGTTCCCATCACCATGAGTAAATCGCACTGACGAGGTGAGAATCCTAATCGCTCACTTCCGAAGCGCGCCAAGTCATAGTGAGCGGCCATAGTAGCCATAAACTCAATCCCACAACAAGAGGTTGCGAATGGCAATGGCCACATAGAATTAGATCTTGCTAATCCGACTACTTCACTAAGTTTGGTGGTAAAAAATCCTTCACCGGTTACTCCCGGAGGAGCTTCTACCATTTTTATTTTTGTGTTGTGTGTTACTGGTCTGCCCATATTTGTTTATGCGTTTATGTGTTTATTCGTTTATCTGTTTTTCGCTATCCTCTCATATTTAATCTTCCCACTTCAGTGCTCCCTTTTTTATGATATAGGTAAATCCTAAAATAAAGAATCCTACAAACATGAGCACCGCCATAAATCCTTCCGTTCCCAGATCTCTAAAATTAACCGCATAGGGGTAAAAGAAAATTACCTCTACGTCAAAGAGTACAAAAAGGATGGCTACCAAAAAATATTTTACGGCCAACGGTTGACGAGCATTTCCTTGTTGCTCGATCCCACACTCAAAGTTTTGGAGCTTGTCTTTGGTCTTTCGTTTCGGTCCTAAAAAATGAGTAGCCCCCATCATAACCGCTACAAATCCGATAGCAATCACAATCTGAATTACGATGGGCAAATAGCTTAACGGGTCACTCGATACTTGTAGTAAAATATGCATGATAAATTTGTGATACAAAGGTAAAACAGGATAGGCAAAATATAAGAAAAGAACGCCGCAAGAATATGACAATATGACCCGGTCCAAATAGTAAATAGTTACCATTAAATTACCTTTATTTTGAACTAGTTGTTTTTATTGTAAAAAAAGTAAAGCCTAAAAGAGGACGAAGTTTTATGGGACTTTGTCAAATAGCAATCTCTTAAATATCATCCGGAGAAAAATAATCCTGCGCTTCAGAAGAGTCTTCATCACCTTGCATGAGTTCGCGTTCTAAAATTTCCATACTTACTAAGTCAATCGCTTCGGCTAGCGTAGGAGTAATAATCATGGTGTCGGTAGGAAAGAGTGTTTGAAAATCTTCATACAAATCTTGATTCCCACAGCAAATGATAAAGGACACATTCAAATTATAACTGCCCTCCTGAAATGCGGTCAATTGGTGCATGGCATCGGAATTCATTTCCTTTGTCTGCGAAATGTCAAAAATGGTATTCCGTCCCAAACTGTTATTTTCTTCTAAAAATTGGGTAAGGGTAGTAAACTCAGCACCTCCAAAGACATCTATTGTTGAGGTAACGATGTTGAAATTGTTTTTTTGCTCAATGTTGAAACTCATGGTATAATTCTTATGCCAAAGTAACTAATATATTCATTGTTACTTTATAAAGTAACGGACTTTTTAAAGTTATACAGTGAGTAATGCTGTGACAGCTTTATCGGAGCCAATTTTCTGTAAGAAAATATGCGACAGGATAAAGTCGATACGGTATAATAATATAAATTTGTCAAGATATGGATTCGCAATATTCAGAAAAAGTAAAAGAAATAATTAACTACAGTCGGGAAGAAGCGCTTAGATTAGGAAATGACTTTATTGGTACCGAGCATTTTGTGCTAGGTCTCATCCGAGAAGGGGACTCGACGGCTATTCAAGTTTTAAAAAACGTGCGTATTGATTTATACGATTTGCGCCGAGAGCTTGAAAAAGTAATTAAAAATAAAAGCAATAAAAAAGTAGAAGGTTTAAACAGCATTCCGCTAACTCGGCAGGCCGAGCGAGTGATTCGTCTTTGTAAGTTAGAGCGCAAAGCGTTGAATAGTGATTTGATTGAGTCGGAACATTTGATGCTTTCTATTTTAAAAAACAAAGACAACGTGGCTTGTCAAATCTTAAATCGCCTTGGAGTGGATTATGATTTGTTTCATGCTGAGCTTACCGGAAATCCCTTAGAAGATATTGCCGACGAGTTTAAAGCGAGCACCGATGATCCGGGAGAGTTTAGCGAAGAGCAGCCGTCCCAGTATGGAAGCGGTGGCGGTCCTGGAAGTGGCGCACGTAAGAAAAAAACTACAAAATCTAAAACACCGGTTCTAGATAATTTCGGCAGAGATATTTCTCGCCTTGCGGAAAATGACGATTTAGATCCTATCGTAGGTCGTGAAAAAGAGATTGAGCGGGTGTCCCAAATTTTAAGTCGTCGTAAAAAAAATAATCCAATTTTAATTGGAGAACCCGGCGTAGGTAAAACAGCCATCGTGGAAGGCTTGGCGCTACGAATTTATCAGCGTAAAGTTTCCCGTGTTCTTTTTGACAAGCGTGTTATTTCATTAGACCTAGCTGCTTTAGTAGCCGGCACGAAATATCGTGGTCAGTTCGAAGAGCGTATGAAAGCCATCATGAATGAATTGGAAAAAAATAAAGATATTATTCTTTTCATTGATGAAATGCATACCATTGTGGGCGCTGGAGGTGCTAGTGGAAGTTTGGATGCTTCTAATATTTTCAAACCCGCTTTGGCGCGTGGAGAATTGCAATGTATTGGTGCTTCAACTTTGGATGAATATCGAATGCACATTGAAAAAGATGGCGCCTTAGATAGACGATTCCAAAAAGTATTAGTAGAGCCGCCGAGTGTAGATGAAACGATTACAATTTTGACGAATCTGAAGTCACGTTACGAAGAGTTTCATAACGTTGATTACGATGACGAGGCTATCGAAGCTTGTGTAAAACTTAGCGATCGTTACATAACTGATCGTTTGTTGCCAGATAAGGCAATCGACGTATTGGATGAGGTGGGCGCGCGTGTACATTTAAAGAATATTGATGTGCCACCAAGCATGTTAGAGCTTGAGCAAAAAATTGAAGACGTAAAACTTGAAAAAAATCAAGTAGTAAAAAGTCAGCAATTTGAAAAAGCAGCTTCTTTGCGCGATAAAGAAAAAAAGCTACAAGAAGAACTAGAAGTGGCTAAAAAGCAATGGGAAGAATCTATCAAGAATAAAAAACACCCAATCGGTGAAGAGGATATTGCTGAAGTGATTAGCATGATGACGGGGATTCCTGTCATGCGCATGGTAGAAGCAGAAAGTGCGAAACTGCGCAATATGGGACAAGACCTTGGCGGAAAGGTGATTGGTCAAGAAGAGGCGATTAAGAAAGTGGTTAAAGCGATTCAGAGAAATCGAGTGGGTCTAAAAGATCCGAAAAAGCCAATTGGAACTTTCATATTCCTTGGGCCAACGGGTGTAGGTAAAACAGAGTTAGCACGAGTATTGGCTCGGCAGATGTTTAATAGTGAGGATTCGTTGATCAGAATTGACATGAGTGAGTATATGGAAAAATTCTCTGTGAGCCGCTTGATAGGAGCGCCTCCCGGATACGTAGGATACGAGGAAGGCGGACAACTTACTGAAAAGGTCAGACGTAAGCCATATTCTGTGATTCTTTTAGATGAAATAGAAAAAGCGCACCCAGATATCTTTAATCTCTTACTTCAAGTTTTTGACGATGGTCAATTGACGGATGGTATGGGGCGAAAAATTGATTTTAAAAATACATTAATCATCATGACCTCAAATATTGGGGTGCGACAGTTAAAAGAATTTGGAAGCGGTGTTGGTTTTGCCACAAGTGCTAAAACCACCAAGGCCGATGAAAATAACAAGTCCGTTATTGAAAAAGCACTGAAGCGAACTTTCGCTCCTGAGTTTTTAAATCGGATTGATGATGTGGTAATTTTTAATTCTTTGAAACCAGAAGATATTCATGTGATTATAGACATAGTATTGGAAGGTGTGATGAAGAGATTAAATAATCTTGGTTTTGAATTAGAACTATCCAAAGCCGCTAAATCTTTTATAGCCGACAAAGGTTATGACGAGCAGTATGGAGCAAGGCCATTGCATAGAGCGCTTCAGAAATTCCTAGAAGATCCCTTAGCAGAAGAAATTCTAAATTTAAATATTAAGGAAGGGGACGTGTTAAAAGCAGATTTAGATAAAGACAAGGAGAAGCTTGTTTTCAGTCATAAAAAAAGCAAAGCAAAGCCCGCCAAGGATAAAAAAGAAAAGGATAATGATCCTGAAGAGGAGAGCCCTAAAAAAGATAGCTAATAGCGAATGCAATCATTTGAATCCCTAAGAGAGCAATTTTCCGCTCACTTGAAAAATTACACATTTCCTGAAGAGCCTGCTGCGCTCTATGGTGCGTGTAGGCACATACTTTCTATTGGAGGAAAACGAATACGCCCGGTTCTTTGCCTTATGGCTGCCGATGCCTTTGGAAAAGTAGATAACGATGCATTGAATGCCTCCCTAGCATTTGAATTGTTTCATAATTTTTCTTTAGTGCATGATGATATTATGGACGAGGCTGATATTCGTCGAGGGCAGCCCACGGTGCACACAAAGTATTCTGAACCTACGGCTATTCTCAGTGGCGATGTGCTTAATATTTTTACCTACGAATTATTAAATGAATTGAATTCTGATAAAAAGAAAAAAATCATTTCACTTTTTAATAAGACGGCCATTGAGGTTTGCGAAGGACAACAAATGGATATGGATTTTGAGGATATCGTGGATGTAAAAACAAGCGATTATCTTAAAATGATAGAACTAAAAACTTCTGTTCTATTGGCGGCTTCGCTAAAAGCTGGCGCTTTGCTCAATGGAGCAAGTACAGCAGATTGCGAAGCGATTTATAATTTTGGTAGATATACAGGCTTAGCTTTTCAACTAAAAGATGATTATCTCGATGCCTACGGTGATGGTGCGAAAACGGGTAAAAAAGTAGGTGGAGATATACTTTCCAATAAAAAAACCATTTTCTACTGCTATTGTACAGATCAGAATAATAAAGAATTGGTCGATGAGCTTTTAGAACTTTATAATGGAAGCAGTCCCAATAAGGTAGAGGATACTAAAAAAGTTTACGATGAACTCGGTGCTAAAGAATACGTTTATAAACTTAAAGAAGACTATTCAAATAAAGCCTTCGCGGAACTTGACAAAATTAGTTTGCCCAAAGAAAATTTACAAGAATTAAAAGGCTTAGCTACATCACTTTTGAGCCGTCAGTTCTAATTCTTTGCTTAATAATATGTTTACTTCCACTTAAAATTGTAAGTAATACTTGGGATAATAGGAAAAACAGAAACTTGCTTCACCTTGACTTCCACACCACCAGGCTGATCCACATTTCCTGGTAAATCAAGATACAAAAAGTAGGGGTTCTGCCTGCTATACACATTGTAGATTCCGAAATTCCAAGAGCTAGACCAACGTCTATCTTTCTTTGGGGTAGGTGTGTAAACTGCTCCAATGTCAAAGCGATGGTAAGATGGAATTCGTTGGTTATTTAGCTTATCAAAATTTTGTACCAGTTGCAAATTTCCGTTGTTTTGGAAAAAGGTAAGCGAAGTAGGTAAGGTTACCCTTGAGCCACTTCCATAAACAAATAAGGCTGACAGGGACCATTTTTTATTCAGTTCGTAAGTGTTGACGATGGATAAATTATGCCGCTGATCGTATTTGGCAAAATAAGTTTCATTATTGTTTAAGTCAGGGAACATTCTCTCCGTCCAAGCTAAGGTGTAAGAAATCCAACCGGTCCATTTTCCTTTTACTTTATTTACAAAAAACTCAGCACCATAAGCACGACCTGTACCGAAAACAAAATCAAAATCAACATCACGAATTTGATCAGGGGTATATCCTTCGCGATATTCTAAAAGGTTTTCCATATCCTTATAATAAACTTCAACCGAAGTCTCCAAGGCGTCATCTAGGAAGTTTCGGAAATAGCCTAGGCTGTACTGCCATCCTTTTTGAGGGCGAACATAATAAGTACTCGGTGTCCAAAGGTCAGTGGGTAGGGTGGAGCCATTGTTGGTTACTAGGTGAATGTATTGATAATTTCTAGCAACACTTGCTTTAATTGAAGAGCTATTATTAAAAGCAAATCGAGCATTTAATCTAGGCTCGAATCCTCCGTATGATTGGGCAATCTCGCCAGGTCCATAGGTTGTGCTATCCGTTCTTACTCTTTTGTCAGCGTCAGCAAAATCGTACTGAGTGTAAGGGCCCACTTGCAAAAAATGAGAATACCGTAGACCAGCGTTTATTTTTATATGCTCACCTAAGTCAAATTCGTCTTGAATGTATGCGCCCATTTCATGGGCATATTTTTTAGGAGCCAAGTCAGGATTGATTTCAACGCCACCTGCTTGTCCGCCTACTGTGGTGGGAGTGAAGGTGTGAAAGGTATAGTTGACCCCGCCTTTGAAATTATGATTGAAGGCCGAGAAATAATCGAGGTCAGATTTTAATCCAATATCACGAATACCTGAGAATAATTTGAACTGACTATTATTTTGAAACTCACCATTAAATGCAAAATTATAATCATTGTATAACAAAGTTGTATTCATGAATAGTTTGTCATTGAATAAGTGATTCCAACGAAGTGTGGCCGTAGAGTTTCCCCAAGGAATATTAATATTAAAGTTTCCACCTGAATTTCTAAACGTAAATACGTCGCGTCCAAAATAACCGCTGAGATACAATCGATCTCTGTCCGAAACCGTATAATTTACTTTTGCATTTAGGTCGTAGAAATAATAGCCAGACCCTGCGAAAGCACTTTCTTTATTTACAAATGGACGAGTTAAGGCGTCAATATACGTTCGACGAGCGCTTACTATAAAAGATGCTTTGTCTTTGATCAAGGGCCCTTGAATGGCCAATCGAGAAGCTATTAATCCAATTCCTCCATCTACTTCATAGGCTTTATTGTTTCCATCCTTCATAGTAATGTCTACTACAGAGGATAAACGGCCACCATACTTTGCAGGCATACCTCCTTTGATAAGTGTTACGTTTTTTATCGCATCCGCATTGAAAACTGAGAAGAAACCGAATAAGTGTCCTGAATTATAAACGGGCGCATCATCCAGTAAAATTAAATTTTGATCCGGACCGCCTCCTCTTACATAGAAACCACTTTGTCCTTCACCGGCAGAGTTTACACCCGGTAAAAGCTGAATAGCTTTTAATACGTCCACTTCGCCCAAAATAACAGGAAGTTTTTTTACATCACTTACAGAAAGAGTGTGTAAACCGACATCGGTGCTTTTTACATTGGCGTCGGCCTTACGTGATTTAATGACCACCTTTTTTGTTTCGCGTCTTCTTCGGCTAAGTTCAAAATCCTTTTTGATACTCTTAGTAGCAGAAAAGGTTTCATTGAACATGGTGTAACCAACGTAGGTAATTCTCACTTCATGATCTCCAGCGGGTATGGTAATAGAATAAAATCCATACATATTTGCTTTGACTCCTTTTTTTAAATCACTGATAAAAATAGAAGCCGCCGGCAATGACTCGCCAGAATTTGCATCTTTTACATAGCCACTCAAAGTGATATTTTGAGCAAAAATTATTTGGCTGGCCAATAAGAAAAGAAATAAAGAAAAGGAACGTTTCATGACGTAAACTATAATTGCAAGGTACGAGTAAATGCGATGTTAGAAATGTTAAAACGAGCTCTATATTTTCATTACATATGTAATTCTAAAAACTAAAACTATAAAGAAGAAAAGAAGTGGCATGGATAAATATGAAGTTGGCAACTGATTTACCGTTATTTGGATATTACTTTTTACTACATTCCTTCAGTTAAGGGTTTTGCGTTTTTTTCTTTTTTATAAAAGATGGCTTACTTTCTTTTAATATTGTTTTCTTTGTGACAGGTTTATGGCATTACTAGGTCAAATCATAAAACGTTACTTAAAAATTAAGGACAGCTTTTCGCTTTCCAATGCCACGCATCGTCGTTATCAAGAAATAGAATTAAGGCGATTGCTTAAAAAGTCAGAACAAACACAGTTTGGAAAGCACTATGATTTTTCTAAGTTTTTAACTGATAAAGACCCTTATCAAAGTTTTGCGAATGAGGTTCCTTTTTTTAATTATTCATCTATGTATGAACATTGGTGGAAATTGAGCCATGAAGGAGAGTCAGATGTTGCTTGGCCAGGAAAGGTGAAGTATTTTGCGCTGAGTAGTGGAACTTCTGAAAGTGCTAGTAAACATATTCCTGTTACGCAGGATATGGTAAAAAGTACCAAGCGAACGGGATTCAAACAGTTTTGTAGTCTACTTCATTTTAATCTACCGGATAGTGTTTTTTCTAAAGGCGTTCTCATGCTTGGTGGTACAACTTCACTTTTTGAAAAAGAAGGATATTACGAAGGAGACATGAGTGGTATTTCTGCCAAGGAGATGCCCAAGTGGTTGTCTTACTTTTTTTATAAACCGGGTCAAAAAATTTCGAAGCGGCCTCGTTGGGAAGATCGTATTAATCTGATTGTGCGCAATGCTAAAAAGTGGGATGTAAGTATTGTAGCTGGAGTGCCTGCTTGGGTGCAGATTGTTCTGGAGCGCGTGGTTGAATATCACGGCGCTAATAATATTCATGATATTTGGCCGAATTTATCACTCTACATTCATGGCGGGGTTTCCTTTGAGCCGTATCGTGATAGTTTTAAAAAAGTATTAGGTCATAGTATAGTTTTTATAGAAACCTATATGGCGAGCGAAGGCTCTTTTGGTTTTCAATCTCGACCAGGAGTCAAAGGAATTTCTTTGGTTACCAATAATTCCATTTTCTATGAATTTGTTCCTTTTACTGCTGAAAACTTTGATGATGATGGTGAAATAAAACAAGGTTCAAAAGCGTATAGAATTCATGAAGTTGTAGAGGATAAAGATTATGCCATAGTAATTAGTTCGTGCTCAGGTGCCTGGCGCTATTTGATTGGTGACGTGCTTCGTTTTACGGATGTAGTGAATGCCGAAGTAATTATTGTGGGTCGCACAAAGCAGTTTCTTAGTTTATGCGGCGAGCATTTGAGCGTTGACAATATGAACAAGGCGATTGAAGTAGCTCAGCAAAAAATGGGAATCACGATCAAGGAGTTTACTGTAATGGGTGCTCCGCACGACGGGATGTTTGCCCATCATTGGTATATAAGTTGCGACGCGGCAGTTGATGAAAATCTATTAAGAGATACAATAGATAAAACGCTTTGCGAACTCAATGATGACTATGCTACGGAACGAACGAGTGCCTTAAAAGAAGTTATTGTGAAAGTATTACCTGCTCAAACCTTTCTTGATTTTTTAGAGAAAAAAGGAAAGACAGGAGCCATGAATAAATTTCCTAGAGTGATGAAAGGGAAGCAAAAAGTGGAGTGGGAGGAGTTTGTAGAAAGTGCTAAGATTTAAAAGTCAGATATTTTTTTCAAACTTGGAGTGTTAGTAGGAAATTACGAAACGCTAATAATTCTTAATCCTAGGGTCAATCATAGCATATAAAAAATCAACGAGAATATTGATAATAATAAAGAAGGTTGCTGTGAAAATCACGCTACCCATAACTACCGGAAAGTCAAATTTATTTAATGCGTCCACAGTTACTTTACCGATTCCTTTCCAACCGAAAATATATTCTATAAAAAAACTACCCGCGAGCAATTCAGCAAACCAACCCGAAACAGATGTGACTACGGGATTTAAGGCATTGCGTAATGCATGTTTCCAAATGACTGATTTTTTTCTAAGCCCTTTGGCATAAGCTGTCCGAATGTAGTCTTGATTTAAAACATCCAAAAGAGCCGTTCGCGTAATTTGAGTGATAATTGCCATAGGGCGAATACTCAAGGTAACTACAGGTAGAAGTAAACTTTTTAACCGAAGTTGTTTGCCTAAAATAGGGTCGTAATCCCAAAGAGGAGAAACGATACTCAAACCTGTATAATCACTCAGTAGAAATCCGAAAATATACGCAATCAGAATTCCTGCGAAAAAACTGGGTGCTGAAATGCCCAATACTGAAGTGAAAACGGCAGAAGTATCCATCCAAGTATTATGTTTAACGGCAGCTAGTATTCCTAATGAAATTCCAACTACGGTAGCAATTAGAATAGAGAGCATGGCCAAAATCAAGGTGCCAGGAAATGCATCAACTAATAGGTCCCACACACGAATTTTACTTTGATAGGAGCGGCGCAGATAGGGTGTTTTAAAAGCAATTGTTTTCTCAGGACTGACCGAAATCGCTGAAGTAAATTCGTACTTATCTTGATCCGATTTGTTATGAATTCCTATCGGAGAAAGATCATTTAGATAGAGGCCAAATTGCGTGAGAATCGGTTTGTCTAAATACAATTCTTTGCGAACGTTTTCTATTGTTTTGGCATCACTTCGCTGGCCCATAGTTAAGCGAGCAGGGTCGGCGGGCAGTAAAACAAAAAATAAGAAAAATACTAGGGTGATTACGCCCAAAAGGACGAAAAAAGAATTGAGCGATTTTTTAATTAAAAATTGAAACAAGAAATGCTAAGATAGTTCATCTAAGTTTTTTTTAATTGCATTTTTTTTGTCCTCGCTCATTGTGTGATTCTCACCGGACAGCGCACTTTTCAGCACTGTTGTAATATTCTCAGAATGCTTACCCCAGAGTTTACAAAGTGAGCAGCCTAGATTGTGATTGTACAATTGAATCCTTTGATAGAGCGTGATATCACCAGCCTGTTTAATGGTAGTCAATAAGGCTGCATCGCTGCAACTGACTTTTAATTTTTTAGATATTTTATTTTCTTCCTCCATGCTCTTATTCGTTTACCCACTTATGTTGAAGACATTCTCTTAATTGCAATTTTGCTCTGTGAAGGATTACCCAAAAGTTACTCTTCGTTATCTCGAAGGTTTTAATAATTTCCTCAGTGGTGGCGTCGTCTACTAATTTCATTTTACTGATTTCGGCCCATCGTTCTGGAAGCTTATCAAAACAAGTCACAATTATATCTTTTAATTCATTTTGCTCGGTTAGGTTCATTCCTTCCGTTTGCATTTGTCCAGCGGTATTGGTTCTTTTAGCTCCGCTGCCCGCTCCGTCTTCTCCGGTTGTGTCAAAAAAGTAATCAGCGGCATCGCCCATTTGCGAAAGGGTAATTTGCTTACGCGTAGAAGCTTTTCGGTAGTGGTCAATGATTTTATTTTTTAGTATAGTCACTAGCCACGTTTTTTCACTTGCCGTTCCCTTGAAGTTGTCTTTCCCCTTAAAGGCCGATACAAAAGTATCTTGGACTAAATCTTCGGATAAGGCTGAGTTTCTTGTTCGATACATAGCGTGGTTATATAAATAGTCTGCATAGTTTTTCACCCATTCTTTAGGGTGGAGTTTGTTGGCCATAGGCCAAATTTAATACAAACATTTGACGAAAACGTATTTCAGTCATTACAAGAAAATGACGAAAAGTTTACATTTTTATTTGGGCAGAGCGAATTCTTTGAATTTCTCTAAGTCAAATTCATTCTTATTGATGCCTTCATAGGATTGAATAATGTTTCCATTCCATAGTCCAAAAACTCCTGGGGTGCTACCATCTCCCAAGAGGTCCCAAAAATCTCCAATTTCTAATATTTGGTAAGGAAATTGCTTGCCGGCAAATTGTAAGAAAGCAGGGATTTTGTCAGGCTCCTCGTTCATAAAATAGATTAAGACCGGAGGTGTTTTTCCTTCTTTGCTGAGTTGGTTCAACTCTTTGGCGGTGTTTTGACAATGGTCGCACCCAGGTGCAAAAAGACAAATTGTTTTTTTGCCATCATCAATGTTGATTTTCTTACCATTAAAGTTTGGGTAGGCTGCAAATCGAGATACTACTTTTTTAGGCCCTTTTTCAACTTTTGGCGTTGTGGTCTTCTGTTTATCTTCCTTTTGGGCTTTCTCAGCAGCCTCTGTTAGAGCAAGCGCTTTTTCTGCTTCCGCTGCTTTTAGTTCAACTTGTGCTAAAGAGTCATTGATTCTGTTTTTTTCTACTGCTGAAATTTCATTGTCATTCGCGATTGAATCTTTAATGCGCTGCCGTTCTATTGAATCTAAGGTGGCGGTATTCGTATTTTCAAAAGGAGCAATCTGAGCTTGATTTTCAATGACAGCTTCTTTCTTTTTCTTGCATGGGCAAAACGGGTAGAGCATGAAAATCAGTAATCCACAGGTCAAGAAAATGAGTATTGGATAAATGATACGACTCCATGATTCACCTTTTGAGGAGGGGAGCAGTTTATATAACCAAATTAAAAGACCGATGGTCAAAACATTTTTAATGAAAGCTTCCAAGGGTGTCATGGGGATTGTGGTACCAAAGCACCCGCAGTTTCCATTCATGGGTCCGAATTCAATCATCTGGATGGTGAGGTGAATACAGAAAGCGGCTAGCAAGCCAATAGTGACTGGGATGACTAATTTTTTTAATAAATGTGGAAATAGAATGGCAATGCCCAAAGCAAATTCAAATGCAATCAGTAATCGGGCCAGATAATGAGCGAGACACCAGTCACAAATTCCTAAGTCGACTAATTGTTTTTCAAACATCCAAATTGGATCATGTACTTTAGTCCAAGCCGAAACGACAAAGAGAATAAAAATGATAATTCGAATTACCCAAGCGATGGTATTTTTTTTACTGCTTACTTTTTCCATAGTCTTTTAATTTATCTAAAAGCGTTGAACTTGATTTCTGAAATAGGATGTCTTACAAATATAAAACTTGTAAAATATGAGAACCTTTACTGAATGTTATTAGAATTAGAATTGACAAATTAATAAGAAAGGACTTATTCTATCAATCCAAGCTTTTTAGCTCGAACTTCCCAACGCTGACGGGCAAATTTTTGTGGGTCGGTTACCGCGTCGGTTTCATCTACGATTTCAAAACCAAAAAGGGTTTCGATTATATCTTCCAGCGTCACGAGTCCCATCACACCGCCATATTCATCTACCACAATAGCCATATGTTCTTGCTTTTCATTTAAAGTTTCAAAAACTTTCCGTAAGGTCATGGAGCCAGGCACGAAGGTGGCTTCTCTGCTAATGCTTTGTAAGGTTTGGTCCTGACCAGATTCTAGCAAATGTTGCAACAGGTGATCTTTTAATAAAACGCCTGTTACCTCGTCTTTTGTTTCTTTATATAAGGGAATACGCGAGAATGATCTTACTTTATTTTTTTTATAAAACTCTCCAAGCGTCAATGACTCTTCGGCCATGAGCATTACCGTTCGTGGGGTCATTACATCTTTAGCAACTAGCTCATCAAACTGTAATACGTTTTTAATTAGTTTATGATCGTCTTCCGAAATGTCTCCACTTTCGCCAACTACATCAACCATCGCACTAAAATCTTGCTTACTGAATACACTTTTCTTTTTGTCCTTTTTTAAGAAGCCCGTAATTTTTGTACTAATCCAGATGAAAGGGTAGAGCAGTAGAGATAAAAATTTGAGTGAACGCGCCGTCATAGGGGCTAAAGACTTCCAGTTATTCGCCCCAATGGTTTTGGGTATGATTTCGGATAAAAATAGAATCGCCAAGGTCATAACAGTGGCTACGATAGATTCATAAGAAATTTGAAAGCCTAGCAGGTCAATTTGATTGTTACCAAATATTTTTCCCGCCTGTGCTCCCACACCAATTGCACCGACTGTGTGGGCAATTGTATTTAAAGTAAGAATTGCCGATAGTGGTCTATCAATATCTTTTTTTAGTTTAGCCAAGAGTTCTCCCGTTGCAGGGTCTTCTTGTTCTTTGCGCTTGATGTAAGAAGGCGTTACAGAAAGCAGCACGGCCTCCCATACGGAACACAAAAATGAAAAAATTATCGAGAGTAGAAAAAATCCTATTAAAACAGTCATAGTTAGGGCTCAAATGTACAACGAGAATTTCTGCTATGGAAACATTCGAATAGTCTGAGATGCTTTCGCCTGACTAAAATTCTACATTGTAGACGTCACTCTTATTTCTTCGAATTCCTAAGGCTTTAAAGGCTCCTGCCTCGGGGATCTCTTCCGCCAAATCAAAAAGAGTGCAGGTACTAGGCAAAGATTCAAAAACTAAAGTAAAGGAATACCAACCCGGCTTTTGGGCAAATTGCCATTGAGGATAGTAACAGACGTTTTCCGCATGGATTAATTTGCTTTTTTGACCACTGTGCTGACACGTTAAAAAAGTAGTAGGCCAAATTCGATATCCATCGCCCGCATTTTGTGCCAAAAAATGACAATGAACAATAACCTGCGCTTGTGTTTCCACTTCAGTGGCCAGTTTGGTGCTCACATCAATTTCTTGATCAATTTCAGGAAGTGCGGTGGTATTGTACATTACACAGCTAAAATTAAACAATAGAAATAAGTGGGAGAAATAAATGGACGAAAAATTATTCCACAGCTTCCAAAAGTAAGTCTAATAACACATCAATCTCCGAGAGGTCAGTATCGTCTGTAGATGGCTCGGCTAAGTGAACAATTACTAAGTTCTTATCAGGAAAAAGAAAGACACGTTGTCCTCCATGGCCGTTCGCATAATAACCATTGTATTGTTGGTTTATCCACCAGTGATAGCCAAACTCGCCATCAAAACCATCTTCGTAATAGGTGGTGGATTTTTTAAGCCAATTCTCAGGAAGTAATTGATTGTTGTTCCACATGCCATTTAGCAAACAAAACTGACCAAATTTTAATAGGTCTCTTGGATATAAGTAAAGATCGAAAGCGGGATTTACCCTTTTGTCATTATGTTTTATCCAATGATAATTTGAGATACCTAGCGGATTAAACAGTTTTGACTTTGTGTAATTCTCAAATGACTGCTTCGCCAACTTACTAATTACCCCGCCAATAATGTTTGCACTTCCATTATTATAAAAATGTTTTTCACCCGGATCGGAAACTAACTCTACACCGAGGCTCGTAGTGAGAGAATTATCAGGGAGTACTGAATTCACTGCGTAAAATGGGTCCTGTAATCCTGTTGTCATGCGCAGGCAGTGCTCAATCGTTATTTTTCTTTTATTAAGAGAGCCATCAAAATTTTCAGGAATAATATCATAAATGAGCTCTTGCAAGTTGCTATCCACCAAATTATCTTTTATTGCCATACCGGTAATTACGGAGGTGATACTTTTTGTGACTGATTTTATATTTTGTTGTTGATCTCTATCGCCTTTGTCCTTGCAGTAGGCTTCGTAGATTAATTTATTATTTCTGGCAATGAGCAGTCCTTTTGAATTTACTAAGTTTAACTCTGAGAAAAAATAGCTCGTTGCAAGTTCTAATTTTTTCTTGTTGATGCTTTGGTCCGTTGGGCTGCTAATTTGCCATCCGTCGTTTAAATTTTCAGGCTGTGTATTCGTCGCAATTTTTACACTGGTTTCTTTAATGCAGGCCGTATGCATCAGAACAATTGCCACCAAGAATAATAGTTTACTTTTCATTTGAAACATTAAATTGAATACCTAGTAAGAAAGAGTGTGTGAGGTTTTTTAATAATTTATTATTTTGAAATCGAAAGGAGTTGAAGTTATAGCCCGCTTTTATCAGTTTGCGGTTTGATAATTCATGGTTCCAGCTAAGTTGCACATCCAAGGCTCTGAAGTTGGAGAGGGACGCCAATTTTAAATCATTGTGGTAATAAGCTCGGGAGTACTCCTTTTTTAAATTATAGAGTGGTTCATCGGGCGTGCTTCCTAACAGCCCAAGTATTGGAAGTGAAAAGGAAGCTGCCATTTTATTTTTTTTATTGATTGGGTACAAAAATTTATTAAAAACACCTACACTATATTGCGTGAACCAAAACGGATGGCCGTAATCTAAAGAATAAAGATTTTTTTGATAACGAGCTTTTAGGGTGGGGCCGACTTGCCAGTACGTGTTCATTTGCTTCAAATAGGCTAGTTGCAAACCGCCATCCAATTGGAATAACTCATTATTGAACTGATTCCAACTACTGATGGCAGCCCTTAGGTTGCCAGTGACTAGAAGGCTTCGATTTGTATTCAAAGATTTTTCATAGTCTACTAAGATACCGAATTGATAACCTTGGTATACCGCAGAGCTAATCAATTTTTCTTGATGTTGTAGAATCCCGTTGGTCATCGAGAAGCCAAGCTTTTGTCCGCAACTAGCTTTTGTTGTAAAAACAAAAAGTAGTAGGGTAAGTGAAATTCGCATTTGTGTTTGCATGGACTCCTTTGTAAATTTAGGACCTATTGTTACAAATCTTTTTTATTCAGTGTATTAAGTCTGTCCTTTCTGCCAATAATTTTTAGTAATATTAAATATCAAAAATATAAATTAAAATTTATCAATTAAAATATAGAGATTTGCACCTATGTCCAATAAATTAATAGATACGTCGCACCTCAAAGGTGATATCATGGGAGGATTGGTGGCCGGTGTGGTTGCCTTGCCGTTGGCCTTGGCTTTTGGCGTGCA
>CAZTCQ010000041.1:21432-22766 GCA_964612525.1 uncultured Chitinophagaceae bacterium
TATCCTGTAGTTTCAGGATTTATGAGCGGAGTGGGTCTCATAATTTTTATTCTTCAAATTTTTCCTTTTGCAGGATTAAGCTCCCCGAAATCTACGATCAAAGTATTGCAAGATTTGGCGCGTTTATTTGCTGAGGCTAATTGGCATGCCTTAGCATTGGGTGCGCTTACCGTAGTGGTTTATTTAGTGTTTCCGTATATCTCTAAAAAAATTCCCAATGCCTTGGTTGCTTTAGTAACGGCTACCTTGGTAGGCTATTTCTTACAATGGGATGTGCCCATCATAGGTGAGATTCCTTCTCAATTGCCGAGTATTAAAGTAGCCGGTTTTTTAAATATAGATTCCTCGGCCTATCCAATAATTTTAGAGTATGCTATTGTTCTTGCCGTCTTAGGGAGTATAGATTCTTTGCTCACCTCTGTAATAGCGGATAATATGACCAAGACTAAGCACAATAGTAATCGTGAACTCATCGGGCAGGGTATTGGTAATTTGTTTGCTGGATTAATTGGAGGAATACCGGGTGCAGGTGCAACTAAAGGAACCGTGGTAAATATTAATTCAGGTGGTCGTACTAGAATTTCTGGTACGATTCATGGCCTGGTATTGCTAGCGGTTTTATTGGGCTTGGGCTCTTTGGCAAAGCATATACCCTTGGCTGTTTTAGCAGGGCTTTTAATTCCCATAGCCATAAAAATTATTGACTTTAAAGGCTTAAAACATTTGCTCAAAGTACCCCGTGCTGATGCGATTGTTTTGATTATCGTTTTGCTCATTACCACTTTTGGTAGTTTGATACAAGCGGTTGGAGTAGGTGTAGCCCTGGCCAGTTTGTTATTCATGAAAAAAGCAAGCGACATAGGCGAGAACGGTATGGAAGTAGGTCCCGTATCAGATTTTGACGGTTCCAAGCCATGGCAAGATGAAGAAGATTTTTACAACGAGTATAAAGACAAAGTCATTATTAAACATTTGTATGGACCTATGTTTTTTGGTTTTACTTCTTTCTTCAAAGATCAAGTGACTCAGCTCTCGCCCGATATCAAGGCATTGATTATCCGTATGGATCGTGTGCCTTATATTGATCAGTCGGGTTTGTATGCACTAGAAGATGCGATTTATGATTTGCGCAAAAAAAATGTAGAAGTCATACTCACCAAGGTACAAGAGCAACCGTTAGATTTAATGCGTTCTATTGATTTAATTGATGACCTCGTTCCAGAAGATGATATATTTGAAACGGTTGAAGAAGCTTTTGTTTATTTGCGAGAGAAGTTAGGGTAGGAGCTTACTATTGGATAGGAAAGCGTAGTTACAAACTACGCTTAGTTGAG
>CAZTCQ010000042.1:0-7313 GCA_964612525.1 uncultured Chitinophagaceae bacterium
ATAAAAACATAACAATCCAAGTAACCCATTTTCTGCATAGCCCGAGCAAATGGGAAGTTCATTTTATTTTTTTTCTTATTTTTCTTTTCGTCCAAATTGCTTTTTCGCAAATACTCGGCACGCTTTTTAGGATCTTTGACCAGCGAGTCTAATTTTAAATTTCCGGCCAGCATTTCTTGCCAAGCATACACTTCTAAATAACGCTCGTTCGTAATTTCATTACTTCGTAAAATTCCTTTTTGCGCATAGGAATAAACCATACTTTTTGCTCCCTGGTAATAGCGCCAAGGAGATTTTTCTTTCGCAATAATTTCTTCATAGTTCTGCTCAGTATTCAGAGGAAACACTTCACGACGAATCCATTGTGCATCTAAATAACGCCCCATGCGCTTGAGGATTCTATCCAAATGAGCAAAGTAGGCATCCTCTGGGTAAATTGTAATCGCTTTCAAAATAGACGCGGCCGCTTGCTTGTATTTCCCTTTTGCTAAAAAATAGCGAGACAGTCCCTCCAGCCCTTCGGGACGCTCATAAAATGCATCCGCTACGTACAAAAACTGTTTGTAGGTGGGCGTATCCAAACCAATTTTCAAATAACAATTGGCCAGTACCAAATGAGCAGGAAAATACTCATCATACTTATCGGTGATAAATTTAAATCGCTCAGCAGCTCTTCTAAAGTCGCGAGTATAATAATAGTCGAGACCTTCAGCATACACATCTAAATCTGCCTGCGTCAACATAGTGTCGTAACGAATGGTATCTACCGTAAGTATCCGTAAATAATGCGAAGCAGAATCCACGCGCTCATGTAGCAAACTCGCTTTGCGGCTATTGGCAATAATCTGCCAAGCATAGGTATCATAAGAAACGAGAGATAAGTCATCGGCTTTCTTAGCAGATTGTTTTGCTTTTTTCAAAGACTCCTTTTTGCCTTGTGCAGCATCTTTCTCTTGCTGATTGAGAGCATCCAGTTCACGACGCGCTGCCTCCATTGGATTCAACGCGCTGTCCGTTTGACTCTGCGATTCCCATTCGATTTTTTTACTCAGCTTTTTTTTATCCGAACGAGATAATCTGATATTCTCTAAGGTTTCTTTTTTTTGCTCCGTCGTTCGTGCCAAACCATTGTTTATAAAATTGTCGGCCAAATTTGTTTGTGGTATCAAATTTTGTTTGTCTTGCAAAAAGTACTCTCCTTCTTCATCGTCAGGCGGAGATTCCAAGGCAATTTTGCGCAAAATTTGCATCTGCACTTGCACCAAGGCCTCGTGGAAATAAGATTGATTTTTGTTTTCATTGCGCAGATCCACTAAGATTTTTTCTCCTTCGAAAACACGCCCTTTGTTCAATAGTTTTTTCGCTTGCTCTACCTTTCTCTTATCAGTTTTACTAATAAAATTAGGGAGTTTTTGCTGCGCCTGCCCTCCAAAAGAGAAAGCAAAAAAACAAAAACTAAGTAAGACAAGGCCGCGCATGAACTTGTAAATTAGTACTTCTCCTTGAAGTTTACAAACCCAATTCTTTTTTAAAATAATCCAATGTGATTTGCAAACCTTCCTTACGATTTACTTTTGGGCTCCAGCCTAAAATTTCTTTGGCACGCGTAATATCTGGCTTGCGTTGTTTCGGATCGTCTTTAGGTAAGTCTTGAAAAGTGAGTTCTGATTTACTATCGGTAAGTGCTACAATCTCCTCGGCAAATTCTTTCAACGAAATTTCACTTGGGTTACCGACGTTCACGGGAAATTGATATTCGCTCATCAATAGGCGATAAATACCTTCCACCAAATCAGCTACATAACAAAACGACCGCGTTTGACTTCCATCGCCAAAAACAGTAATGGGCTCACCATTCAGCGCTTGACTCATAAAAGCAGGAAGTGCTCTTCCATCGTTTAATCGCATGCGAGGACCATAGGTATTAAAAATTCGAACGATACGCGTCTCTAACTTATGAAACGTATGATACGCCATGGTCATGGCTTCTTGAAATCTCTTAGCTTCATCATATACTCCACGAGGACCAATCGGATTTACATTCCCCCAATAATCTTCGTTTTGAGGATGTACTAAAGGATCTCCATAAACTTCCGAAGTAGAAGCTATGAGCATTCTGGCTTTTTTCTCTTTGGCCAATCCTAACAAATTATGTGTTCCTAACGACCCTACTTTCAAGGTTTGAATCGGCATTTTTAAATAATCAATGGGGCTGGCCGGCGAGGCAAAATGAAGAATGTAATCTAATGAACCTGCCACGTGCACAAATTTAGAAACGTCATGATGATGAAACGAGAAATGCTCTTCGGACATCAGATGTTCAATATTTTTAAGAGAACCCGTAATTAAATTATCCATAGCAATCACCTCATAGCCTTCCTTCATAAATCGGTCGCACAAATGTGAACCCAAAAATCCTGCTCCTCCCGTTATTAATACTCGTTTCATAATGTGCTTACGAAAGTAAGTAGTAAAAAAAAGAAAGCCACCCTTATAGGGAAGCTTTTCATTAAAAAAGATGAGGTCAGTCCTAAGAAATTACCTTGCGACCAATGGAATTGTAATAGAATCCTTCCTTTTGCAAAACAGCTAAATCATACAAATTTCTTCCGTCAAAAATCACAGACTCTCTTAATTTAGATTTTATTTGCTCGAAATCAGGAGTTCTAAAAATACTCCATTCTGTAAGTATCGCTAAGCAGTCTGCATCGGTTAAAGCATCATAGGCGCTATCAACAAAAGTGATTTTTTCTAAAAAACCTTTTCCTTTACTTTCAAAATGTTTTTTTACATTATCAGTAGCCTCTGGATCAAACGCGCTAATTTGTGCTCCGGCCTCCACTAGTTTTTCTATGATATACAAAGAAGGTGCCTCACGAATATCATCCGTATTGGGTTTAAAGGCTAGCCCCCAAATCGCGATTCGTTTTCGGTTCAAATCACCTTGATAGTACTCTTTTATTTTTTCAAACAAAACCAATTTTTGCTTGTCATTTACTTTCATCACCGAATCTAAAATATTAAAATCATACCCATTCTGATGACTCGTTCTTGCCAAAGCTTGAACATCTTTTGGAAAACAGCTTCCGCCATACCCAATGCCAGGAAATAAAAATCGTTTGCCGATTCGAGTATCACTGCCCATTCCTTTTCTAACTACGTCTACATCCGCTCCTACCTTTTCACAGATATTAGCTAACTCATTCATAAAGGTAATTCGTGTTGCCAAATAAGAATTAGCAGCATACTTTGTGATTTCCGCACTGCGCTCATCCATAAAATAAACCGGATTTCCTTGACGAACAAATGGCTTATACAATTGCTCCATAAGCTCGCGAGCGCGCTCGCTGCTCGTTCCTACCACTACACGATCTGGCTTCATAAAATCATCAACGGCCACACCTTCTCTCAAAAATTCAGGATTGCTCACTACATCAAACGCTCCATTAAAGTTCTCTTCAATTTTAGCTTGTACCTTTTCGGCCGTTCCAACGGGAACCGTGCTTTTATTTATAACTACTTTATACGCTTTATGCTCTTTAAGAATGTTTCCAATTTCTTCGGCTACACCTAATACATAACTCAAATCAGCACTCCCATCTTCACCAGGCGGTGTGGGCAAGGCCAAAAAAATCAAATCCGATTTCTCAACTGCACTTTTTAAATCAGTGGTAAAATGTAAACGACCTGCTTTTAAATTTCTTTCAAAAATCACTTCTAAGCCCGGTTCGTAAATCACTACCTCACCTTGGGTAAGACGTTCCACTTTTTTTTCATCTATATCCACACAGATTACTTGGTTTCCACTTTCAGAAAAACAAGTTCCCGAAACTAAGCCAACATATCCTGTTCCTACAATTGCAATGTTCATTCTATTTTTTTAATGCGTTTACGACTTCTAAAAAATTACTAATTATATAATCTTGAACCTCAGCTTTCATTTCAGTATGAATTGGCAAAGAAATCACTCGGTGCGTTAACCAGTCTGTGTTGGGCAATTCCTGATCACCTGAATCAAAAGAAGCAAACATTTCCTGACGGTGAGCCGGGATAGGATAATAAATCATAGCCGGCACTCCGCGCTCGGCTAATTGACTGACCACCGCATCTCTATCTACATCATGAAGTACCAAAGTGTATTGATGAAAAACATGATACGAATTTTCTCTCCGTATGGGTGTTGTGATATTCTCATGATTCGCAAAAGCAGCATCGTACTTATCGGCCACCTCTCTTCGAGCTGAACAATAGCTGTCCAAATGTTTTAATTTAATACCTAAAACGGCTGCTTGCATACTATCCAAACGAGAGTTACAACCTACGCGATCATGCACATAACGTTTGCTCTGACCATGATTGGCAATCATTCTAATTTTTGCTGCCAAGTCTTCATCATTTGTGAACATGGCGCCACCATCTCCGTAACAACCTAAATTTTTTGAAGGAAAAAAGGAGGTCGTGCCTACTGCTCCCATAGTTCCGTTGGCTGATTTCTCACCCGTAGCATGGGTATAGTAACCTCCGATAGCCTGCGCATTATCTTCTATGACTGGTATATTATGTTTGTTGGCTATAGCCATTATCTCATCCATGGGAGCACTTTGACCGTACAAATGCACGGGTACAATCGCTTTGGTATTTGGGGTAATCAATTTTTCCAAATGATCAGGGTCCATGCAAAACGTTTCGCGATCTACATCGCAAAAAACAGGTTTTAAATTGAGCAAGCCCACAACCTCAACAGTAGCGATATAGGTAAAAGACGGAGTAATTACCTCGTCACCAGGCTTCAGGCCCAAAGCCATCAGGGCAATTTGCAAGGCATCCGTTCCATTCGCACAAGGAATAACATGAGCGGCTCCTAAATAAGTCTCTAGGTCTTTCGCAAACTCTTTTACCTTAGGTCCGTTTATAAAAGCGGCACTGTCAATTACTTCTTGTATGGAAGCATCCACCTCGGTTTTAATTTTTTGGTATTGACTTTTTAGGTCTACCATTTGAATATTTTCCATTATCGGGTATTTCTTTAATTTTTACCGTTCGCAAAAGTACAATTTAGTAATAAGAAAAGTTCAATTGAAATAAACACTTTGTAACTTTACCCTATGTCCAAAAAACAATTGGTATTTCTTTTTGTTATGCTCCCTTCGCTTTTACTGGCCCAAAAAAAAGACAAGGAGACGGGTACGCGGATTTGGAATCTAGAATTTAAAACAGCCTATGACGTGCCCTTTGCCGATATGGCTGTTCGCTTTGGCAATAGTTTTCGGATTGGGACGGGTATTAAATTAAAAACTAAAAACAATTGGATTTTTGACGTAGAGCATACGTTCATAGTAGGCGGAAAAGTAAAAGAACCGGGACTCTTACAAAATGTGGTGACCAATAACGGAGGAATCGTAAATCTGTTCGGCGAAGAAATCAGCCCAGGAATTTTTCAGCGTGGCTATATGACGGGCGTACAAGTTGGAAAAATTCTTCCTTACCTGAATCACAATGATTATTCAGGACTGACCCTCCATTCAGGGATTGGATTTATGCAGTATAAAATCAACTTGTTTGACCGTGATAATAATATCGGACCGATAATGCAAGACCCTAACTCTGGCGTAGACTACAAAAAAGGCTACGACAGATTGACAAATGGAATTTACCTCAAACAGTTTTTAGGGTATACGCATTACTCGAACAATAAACTCATCAATTTTGTCACGGGCTTTGACTTTATCTACAGTTTTAATCAAGGCAGGCGTGACTTTCTGTATGACGTTCAGAAACCCGGGAATGAGAGACGCTCTGACATTTTAATCGGATACAATTTCACATGGATTTTGCCTATTTATAAACGAAACGTAGAAGAAACCTACTATTAAAATAAGTCATGCGCTTTCTTTATGACCTATTCATTCGATTATACTACGGCGCTGCTTGGGTCAGTCAATTTTTTAAGCCGAAGGCTAAAAAATGGATTGAGGGTAGAAAAAACAACTTTCAGATATTAGAAAATTTTGCTAAGCAGTACCCCAAAAATATATGGGTACATTGTGCTTCCGTGGGTGAATTTGAACAGGGACTACCCGTTATAAATGCCTTACAAAAGGAATTCCCTTCCTATAAAATTTTAGTCAGTTTTTTTTCTCCTTCGGGCTACGAATATGCCAAAAAAAATCATACTGAATTACACAGTATTTATTTACCGATTGACACATCTCGCAATGCCAAACGATGGTATAATACGCTTTCTCCCAAAGCCGTATTTTTTATAAAATATGAGTTTTGGCATCATTTTATCAAACAATCCAAGGAAAACGAAATCCCTCTGTACGTAGTATCTGCCGTATTTTGGAAGGAGCTTTTTTTCTTTAAAAAAAATGGCGGCTTTTTCAGAAAATCACTTCGAAATATTGAACACTTTTTTGTACAAAACGAAGAAAGTCAGTTTTTATTAGAACAAATAGGGATTACTCAAAACACAGTCATGGGCGACACACGATATGAGCGCGTAATGGCCTTAAGAAATGAGAATTATCAGAATAAAATTATCGAAGATTTCACCCAAGGTCAAGAGGTCTTTATGGCAGGTAGTGTTTGGAACAGCGACACCTCAGTTCTACTAAAAATCATAAAGAGACTCCCCGATAATTTTAAGGTCATACTAGCGCCCCATGAAATCAATCATTTTGAAACTGCTAAGCTTGAGCATTTAAATTTGAGCTTTTATTCAAAAAAAGTAAACCCCAACTCGAAGGTTCTTATCATCGACATATTGGGCATACTTTCCCGAGTTTATCGCTATGCAAATTTGGCCTATGTAGGTGGGGGTTTTGGTGGTGGAATTCACAATATTTTAGAGCCAGCCGTTTATAATATTCCCGTTATGATTGGCCCCGAGCATGATCAATTTATTGAAGCCAAGGCTTTACAAGAAATTGGAATCGTTCATGCCATCTCAAGTCCTGCTGAGACTAGTAAAACGACTAGAAAGGCTTTATCCGTTCCCAATGAAATTCTCCATGCGAACGAGGACTACTTTGCGAAAAATAGTAAGGTTTCGGAGCAAATAATTGTCTTTATAAAAAAGCAAGGCATTTTGGATTAAAAACGCCTTCATTACGCTATTTTTACTATTTACGGCAATAGTGCTATCTTAGCAATATTGTATTAAAGGATAGAATCCACACTATGAGAAAGATTTTAGCGGTTTTAGGCATAATTATAATTTCAGCACAAAGTTTATCAGCACAACTAATTCAAGGATTCGACACAATTTGTGTCAACACGCCTATCCAATTGAACACCACCCTCAAAGGAGC
>CAZTCQ010000042.1:7413-22352 GCA_964612525.1 uncultured Chitinophagaceae bacterium
ATGCTGTGAATTTGGGAGATTTTGGTGGGGTGATTAGCGAAAACCCAAAAGGACTTTGGTTTGAGCAAGATGGAGATGGCTGGCATGCTTTCTTAGCCGCAGGAAATGGGCCCTTAAATTCACAAATTGTCCGTTTTGATTTTGGATCTGATCTAAGTTCAGTGCCTACGGTAACGGATTTAGGTAATTTAGGAGGACTGATTATCAACCCGCAAGACATGTACATTTTCGAAGAAGCGGGTATGTGGTATGGCTTTACGAATTCAGGTTTTACGGGTGACCTTGTAAGAATGAACTTTGGTGCCGATTTAAGCGGTGTGCCGACTATTTTAACTATTCCTAATTTGGGCGTTCCTCCCTTGGGACTTGGTTTTCCAACAGGTTTCTGGCCGGCTTTTGATGGTACAGATTGGTATTTGTTCGTCTGTAATGCTATTACGTCTTCTGTGGTTCGTTTAGATTTTGGAAACACCCTAACCAATGCGAATCCAAGTTCTACTGACTTAGGAGATTTTGGAGGTGTTTTGACAACACCTCGCGATATTAGTATTATTAAGGACTGTGATACTTGGTATGGTTTTGTTACCAATGAAGGTTCTGACAATATTGTACGTTTAGAATTTACAGATACCTTAGATGGGCCGCCTACGGCCACTAACCTAGGCAATTTTGGAGACTTTGATGATCCAATTTACCTCACTCACTTTAGAAGAACTCGAGATAACATTTTTGCATTTACGGCCAACAATGGCAGTAATTCCATTTCTCGAATTGAATTCAATACATGCACGGTGCCAGACGTTCCCTTTGCTATTTTTGAAACTCCACCTCCAGTAACCTATGACCAGCCAGGAATTTACAATGTTTATTTAGCTATTGATGAAGGTTTGCCGAGTATGCAAGTGGAATGTAAGCAAATCACGGTGCTGCCGACTCCTTTACTTCAAATCCAAAACGACACCCTTCTTTGCTTGGGAGATACGCTTCTTGTAACAGCGAATGGTCAAGGGTTAAATAGCTTGCTTTGGTCTCCGACCTACAACATGTTTCCTCCTACCGGTGATACTGAGTCAGTGGTAATTTACCCAAGAGAAAATTTTAAGTACGATATCGAAATGATCTTTTTAAAAGGTGGTTGTATTGTGGATACTAGCTTAACTATAACAGTCAGCCAAGTTACGGCTGACGCAGGAAAAGATATTGTTGTTGGAGATGGCGCCTTTACTACTTTAGGCGGTCCAAGACTTTCTTATGGTTCTGAATATTCTTACGTTTGGTCTCCTGCTCGGTTTTTAGACGACCCTAGAATAGCTAATCCGCGGGTAGATCCCTTGTTTTCACAATTTTACACCTTAGAGGTTACCAACGACTCAACAGGTTGTGTAGCGCGAGATAGCGTATATGTCTTCAACGAATGCGTTGATATCAGTTTACCGAATGCTTTTAACCCAGTGAGTAATATTCCAACCAATAGAAAATTTGGCATTGAAAACAATCAGCTATTTAAGTTGAATTATTTCAGAATCTTCAACCGTTGGGGTAATCTAATTTTTGAAACCACGCTGCCTAACGTGACTTGGGATGGTACGTTTGAAAATATTCCTGCGCCGAGCGGCACGTACGTCTGGATTGTAGACGGTGAATGCAGTAATGGTAAACGTATTCAAAAACAAGGCAACGTATTCTTAGTGCGTTAAACCGCTGGATTTCTGGCGTGTCTGAGCTAAGCTAAACTTTAAAATTAAAACTTACAAATGATGAAAAATACATTCTTATTACTTTGCTTGTCCTTTATTTCTTTGGGTTCTTTTGCCCAGTCAGCAGCTGATTTTGTCAGTAAAGGAAATGCCGCTAAAGCCAACATGAAAGAAAGCTTGGCGCTTGACTACTACAAAAAAGCAATTGCCAAAGACAAGAAAAACGACGCCGCTTATGCAGGCGCTAGTCTCATGTATTCTCGAATTGGGAATCGTCAAAAAACTAAAAAAAGTAAAATTGCTTTTTTCAAAGCAGCAAAATCCCATGCTATGGTGGCTCTAAAATTAAAATCAACAAGTTCGTTCAACTATTATACGGCGGCAGTAGCAATGGGGCGAATGGCTTTAATTTCTGGTTCAAAAGCTAAGGTGGCAGCATCACGAGATATAAAGAAATATGCTGAAAAAGCAATAAAATTAAATCCTAAGAACGCAGCGGCTTGGAATGTATTAGGCAAATGGAACTATGCTGTTTCTAATTTAAATTTTGCAGAAAAAGCGGCAGCAAATATGCTTTTCGGTGGACTACCCGATGGCGACATTAATAAAGCAGTTAAAGCTTTTGAAAAATCGAAAGCAATTGATCCGGCGTATGTTCTAAATTATCTTGACCTTGGAAAAGCCTACGCTCAACAAAACAAAAAAAGTTTGGCCAAGCAAATGCTTCAAAAAGGTTTAAAAAAATCGAACAAGATGTATGATGATGCAGGATTTAAGAAAGAAATGAAAAGTCTTCTTTCTAAACTATAAATCTGTCTTGGGTATCCATTTTTTTGAATGGATGTAAATTCCGCTTAGGAGCAACATAAGTGCCCAATAAACATATTCTGAAGTCCACGCTACCCAAAGCGCGGGCTTTTGTTTTTCTATCACAAAGTAGCAAAAAAGAATGTAAACCAAAATTGTGAGAGTTTCATAAATCAAACTTCGCCTTGTATCTCCTAGCCCTAAAACGGCATTAAAGTAAATAATACTAAAACTAAAAATTAGCGCGGCCAGAAGCACCACAAAAAATGCAGGAGTTGCTAAAGAAACTATAAGTTCATCTTGAGTATAAAGACTCAAGAAATCATGGTGATTCACGAATAAAATGCTTACCACAATCAATGTATATGAAATGCTCAAGAGGCATATCTTTTTGGTCAAGGGGACTATTTCGTCATACTTTTTTTGTCCGTACAAATTACTTACTAGGGAGTTGGTAGTGTTGGATAAGGCCCAAACGAAAATTCCCAGTAAGCCATAAGCCGAACGAATAATTTGAGAAGCACCTAATTCTCGCTCTCCCAGATGTTCTATAAATATAAAAAAGACCTCCCAAGCTCCAATGCTAATGAAGTACTGTAGCATCAGCGGACTTGAGGTAGAAAGGCAACTCCACAATTCAGCTAATTTAAACTTTTGAAAAACTTTTATTTTGAACGCCTTAAAGTGATTCGCATAAAAAATTATACAAAAAACTACTAGAAAAAATATAACTTCTGCTAGTACTGAGGCTATGGCAGCTCCCTCAATACCCAGTTCTGGAAACGGACCATGGCCAAAAATCAAGAAATAATCTAAGGCAATGTTGATCAGCGTTTGCCCAAGAGTTCCCCACAGCATATAAGAAGTTTTATTGACCGCGATATAGAGCATATTGCCCAGGTGCGCTAAAAACAAAAACGGTAAGCCCAAAATCCGGATGGCTATAAATTGTTTTGAAAGCTCCTTGACAATCTCATTCCGAACACTGAAATCGAAAAAAACATCTGAGAAGAGAAATGAAACTCCCATCAAAAAAACCGTTGTAACTAAACCGATTTGAACACCAGCACTAAAAACTGAGCCAACTCCCTTAGCCTCATTCTTTCCTGCTTTACGGCTCATAAGCATGAGAAAACCACTAGCCAAACCAAAACAAATCATAGCGTAGACTAGGTAATAAATACCGGCCAATCCAGCCACAGAAAGTGCTTCTTTGCCCAACACCAATCCGTCACTAGACTGATAATTGCCTAAAAAAATTGAATTAGCCAAAATACTAATTTGCGGGATCATAACAGCTAGAGACATTGGAAGTGCAACTCCTAAAATCTGTTTGTACGTACTATTGGCTGTTAATGCTGGTTTCACGGCTTAAAAAGGAATGTAATACTAAATCTAATTATTGAACTAAATAAATTATTATTGTAGTGAATTAGGTCCCTTATTTTGAAGAATATTACATCAATTAATAGCAAAAGGTTTTCATTGAAGAACACTAAACCTTATGATGCCTTTATTTGGCTCGGTAAAAACTTCATTCAATTGGCGGTCACCAATACTGAGCATAGCAAAGTAGAAGTTGTCAAAACATTTGAAAAAGAAGATGGTCAAATAAATAAAACCGAAGCAGTTTCGGTATTTAATGATTCACTCGTTTCCAAAGCAACTCATAGTTTCATTGGGATAGAAAGTAATGAGTTTACATTGATTCCTAATTCGCTCTTCGAAGAAAAAAGCAAAAAAGATTACTTAGACACTATTTATTCTATTGATGCGGATAAGAAAGTACGGACCCAAAATATTATTCCTATTAAAGCAACATCTATTTTTAGTATAAAAACGGGTACGGAAATTTTGCTCACTAGCTCACTCAACCAATCCAAAATACTGCATGCTCCTAGTGCACTACTAGTGGCCTATCAGCAACTGATTCCACCGAATAAACGTTTTATTAGTTTTATTCGTCTACAAGAAAACGAAATGCTGCTATCTATTTTTGACACTAAAAAATTGCTTCTTCATACAGCCTTTCCGGTTGAAACCATTGACGATGCACTTTATTATTACTTAAATGCCTTAGAACAATTGGGAATAGACAGAAAAAAAATATCAGCTAGTTTACTCGGAAACCATCCTGATTTAGAAACCCTATTGCAAAAATTAATTAGCAATGTTGAAAGCTGCAAACTCGTCAATCGATTACCGACTCTGCAGTATGATGATGAGGTTTTCAGTCAGCCCACACACCACTTCTTTAATTTATTTTCACTTATGTTATGCGCATAATCAGCGGAAGTTTGGGAGGGCGAAGAATCAGCCCGCCCTCCAAAATGCCTCATACTAGGCCCACCACCGATATTGCTAAAGAAGGCTTGTTCAACACTCTTCAGCATTTAATTGACTTTGACGGCATTCACAGTTTAGACCTATTTGGTGGCACAGGTTGCATATCTTATGAGTTATATTCACGTGGCGCAGAAAAACTAACCTTGATTGAGAAAGATAAAAAAATGGCTGCCTTTATTAAAAAAAATATTGAAACGCTCCAGATTGAAAATACCCAAGTCATCTTACAAGATGTTTTTAAATACATAAACAGTTGTACAGAAGAATACGATTTTATCTTCGCCGGACCACCCTACGCTTTGGCAACTATAGATGAAATACCAAACCTAATCTTCGAAAAAAAATTAGTCCGAGGAAAAGGAATTTTTATTTTAGAACATACTCCGCGAAACAATTATGAAAAGCACCCTAATTTTTTCAAGGTAAAAAACTATGGTACGACCCTCTTTAGTTTTTTTGAAAACAAAGAAGATTAAATCGTACTTTTAGGCTGTGAAAATTTGTGTATTTCCTGGTACGTTTGATCCCTTAACTCTTGGTCATAAAGATATTATTTTAAGAGCGCGACCGTTATTTGACAAAATTATTATTGGCATCGGCCTGAACTCTTCCAAGAAACCAATGTTTTCAGTAGAGCAACGGCTAGAATGGATAAATGATGTTTTTGCCTACGATGATGGTGTAAGCGCACAGTCCTATGAAGGATTGACCATTGATTTTTGCAAAAAAGAAAAAGCTGAATTCATATTACGAGGAATTCGCTACGTAGCCGATTTTGAATATGAGCGTGCCATCGCCGATATGAATGCCATGCTTGCTGATGAAATAGAGACTATTTTCCTAACGAGTTCCTCAAAGTTTGCTTCTTTCTCTTCCACCTTGGTTAGAGATGTTTATAAGAATGGTGGTGACGTAAGCCCATTTATTCCAGAGGAAGTAAAACTGACGGATAGCCAATAAATCATGAACCCGATTTTACAATTTATTGAAAGCGTTGAAAAGTCTCTTAAAAACGATACATTCATTCAACTCAGATTGGGTGATTATCGAGGAGCAGATTCAGAGTTAAAAAAAATAATTATAAAACGAGTATTGATTAAAAAAAAGGATCATCTCTCTTTTGTTCAGCGATATAAGACCCAAGACATAACTAAAAATTATAATCTTGAAACAGCTCTTCTCGAACTTAAAAATAGCATGAGTCATACTACTTTCTGTTTCGCGCAACTTTTGACCAGTACCGAAGATATAAGTTTACAGGCGAATAGATCCAACTCATTTATCATAAAGAAGTCGGCACCAAGCAGCACAAAGATTCCATCACGCGATCATGACCAAATAAAAAACAGAAAAATAACTGCTACCAAGAAACATTACTTACACACTCTTGGAATAACAGATGGCACGGGCAGAGTTCGGCCTAAGGGGATGGACAAATACAAACAGATAAATCATTATATAGAACTCTTGAGTTCGTTACTCAAAGAACTTCCAACGGACAGAGAATTGCATATCGTAGACATGGGTTCAGGCAAAGGATATTTAAGTTTCGCCCTATTTGATTACCTACAAAATACTCTCAAGCTTCCCGTAAAACTCACAGGAGTGGAATTCCGCCAAGACTTGGTTGATTTATGTAATAAAATTGCCAAGGAATCAAAATTCTCAAATTTGCAGTTTGTTCAAGACACAATTGAAAATTACAAATCCGATAAAAAAATAGACGTACTGATTGCCCTGCACGCATGTGATACGGCTACAGACGATGCGATTCACAAAGGCATAAGTCATAATGCTGAATTAATCATTACGGCACCCTGCTGCCACAAACAAATTCGAAAAGAAATGACACGCTGCACGGCTAATAAAGAATTATCTTCTCTACTGTCGCATGGAATTTTTATAGAGCGACAGGCTGAAATGGTGACCGATAATCTAAGAGCTCTCTACTTAGAGAAAGCGAATTATTCAACAAAAGTATTTGAATTCATAGCCACCGAGCACACTCCCAAAAACATATTGATTACGGCCCAACAAAACACTAAAAGTACAGCTCGGTCTCAGGAAGAAATCCAGGAAGATATTGACAATACCAAAAGTCTATTTGGCATTGAGCAACACCACCTCGAAGAACTGCTGAACAACGACTAACTTATAAGCCCTTCATTTATTGGAAATATTAGTTCCGTTAATGATTCAATAAACTGAAGAATTTAGAAATTTGTACAAAGGGAAGCCGTCTATTATTCTTTAAATTTGCACCCAATGAAAATAGGCATCGTATGTTACCCAACCTTTGGTGGAAGTGGAGTTTTGGCAACAGAACTAGGAAAAGCCCTAGCGGACAAAGGCCATTCAGTCCATTTTATCACCTATCAGCAACCAGTTCGACTCGACTCCTTTCACCCCAATATATTTTATCATCAGGTATCGGTGCCTACCTATCCCCTATTCGACTTTCCGCCTTATGAAATTGCGCTGGCCAGCACAATGGTAGATGTTATTACCAATCAAAACTTGGACCTTTTGCACGTTCATTATGCCATTCCACATGCCTCCGCAGCATACATGGCTCAGCAAATTGTAAAGACTAAAGGACTGAATGTGCCTTTCATAACCACCCTACACGGAACGGACATCACCCTAGTTGGAAAAGATAAAACCTACGAACCCGTTGTAACCTTTTCCATGAATAGCAGCAATGCCGTCACGGCGGTTTCTAAAAATCTACGAGAACAAACGTTGGATTATTTTGAAATGACCCAAGATATTAAAGTAATCAACAACTTCGTAGATATCAAACGTTTTCAATATTCTGATAAAGAACATTTCAAAAAAATAATAGCTCCTAACGGTGAGAAGATTTTAGCACACGTTTCTAACTTTAGAAAGGTAAAAAGAGTACAAGATGCCATTCAAGCTTTTTCAAAAATCAGAGAAAAAGTACCAGCCAAAATGCTCATGATTGGCGACGGCCCTGAACGACCCGCTATGGAGCAGTTATGCCGAGAACTGGGAACTTGCAACGACATAAGCTTTCTTGGGAAGCAAGAAAAAATGGAAGAGTTGCTGAGTATTGCAGATTTATTTTTGCTACCGAGTGAATATGAAAGTTTTGGTCTAGCCGCCCTGGAAGCCATGGCTTGCAAGGTGCCCGTCATTTCTTCGAATGCTGGGGGAATCCCCGAAATAAACATCAATGGAAAGACCGGCTTCCTATCAGATGTGGGCGATGTAGATTCCATGGCAACGAACTCATTGAAACTCCTTCTTGACGATAAAAAAATGGAAGAATTCAAAGCAAATGCTATCGACCAAGCCAATGCATTTGCGATTGAAAACATAGTTCCTCAGTATGAAAAACTATATGAACAAGTATTAGAAGAAGCTAAAGTGGCCGTATAAATTAGACATTGTCAATGTCATTTATTTTCTTTTTACCAAACGAAAAATATTGCTGCGTAAAATAACTGTAAATTACAACCAGTGCAATCGCAAGAATTCGCGATACGGCAAAGTTCCATTCAAAACCTTTGGTAAACAATTGGAAAAATAGATAGTCCAACCCCAAACTACCTAGTACAGTCAGTCCATATCGAAAGAGTTGTACATTCCCGCGCAAAGAAGAATGGATGAACACTATGTATTTATTAAAAATAAATCCGACAGGGAAGCTGGCTAAAAATCCAATCAAGAAAGCAATCGTTTCCTTTTCAAAATGAAAAATGAAATCATAGACATCCTGCTGAAGAACAAGATAAAAAAAGAAATTAGAAACTACATAACTGACGACCACAGTAGTACCTCCACAAACGGCATACTTAAAAGTTTGCAACGGCATAAACCGTAAAAAAGGAAAATAAAAAAACTCTATGAAAGAATTGATTGCCTTCCGAATCGCCATCAACTGTTAGAAATTTACTGCCCGGGTTCGTTGAAAGGCTCGAAATGATATTCAACCGTATTGTCCAATTTGCGTAACCACAAAGATTTCTCCTTGAGTTTTAATATTTGATAATCTTCTAAACTATCGGTTACACCGTTAAAACTGTTACGATTGACGGATAGTTTTCTATCCTCATCATACAATGACCATTGTCCTTGTACATCTTCAGCTTCTAAGGTGATCGGGTCAATAATGTTTATGATATACGATCCGCTTTCGTAAATGTAGTGTTTTTGTTTTGCATAAAAAGGCTCTGCAGCCCTTTCCACACCATTAACAGTCACACTTTGAATACGCCATGTATTCGCTAGTCGTTTTGTTTTAGATCTAAAACTCACTCCAGGACCTTGCTCATATTTTTGGCAGGACATGAATCCTAAAACTAGAATACTCAATACAATTAGAATGCTTATGTTCTTTTTCATAAAAAGATTTATAACACTAAAGTAATTTATATTTTTCACTTAACACCCGTATCTATCAAAAAACTCGCCCTATCCACGTCGGTTTGACCAGTTTGTTTGGTCTAAATTGAGCGCTCGTGGGAGTTCTTGCTTTTTTTCAAAGGCAAAACTAGCCGCCAAAGCAGCGAGTTCCTTTTGCTCGTCAGTGCTCTCATTCATTTTTTCAGCATCAAAATATGTGGGAATGAAATGCGTATTGTATTGCCCTTCCGAAAATGCTTTTTGCTGCACCGCCCAATGGCCAAATGATAATGTAGTGGGGATTCCACTAATTTTAAAATCTTCAATAGCCGTTTTCAACCGTTCAATGGCTTCTGGTCTATCCTCACCCCAGGCGATGAGTTTCCCAATCATAGAATCATAATAAATGGGAATTTCCATACCTTGTTCAAAACCATCGTCAATACGAATTCCAGGACCTTGAGGCCGCTTATAAGTATCCAATTTCCCTATGGCCGGGGTAAAATCCTCCAAAGGATTTTCTGAAGTCAAACGCAACTCAATAGCATGACCTTTTATTTTTAAATCACTTTGTTGAAGAGCCAATTTTTCGCCACGCGCGACTAAAATCTGTTGTTCTACCAAATCAACGCCCGTAATTTCTTCGGTAACACAATGCTCTACTTGCAGGCGTGTATTCATTTCCAAGAAATAATAGTTTAAATCCTCGTCTACTAAAAACTCTACCGTACCGGCTCCGCTATAATCACAACTTCGAGCCACGTTCACAGCGGTTTCTCCCATATCCATTCTGATTTTTTCTGTCAGGCAGGAACTAGGAGCTTCTTCTATTAACTTTTGATGGCGTCGCTGCACGCTGCATTCTCTTTCAAATAAATGAATGTAATTGCCATGCTTATCTCCCATTATTTGAATTTCAATATGCTTAGGCGAGCCAACATATTTTTCGATAAAAACAGCATCGTCTCCAAAAGAATTCAAGGCTTCGGTTTTCGCTGAGTTTAACTGTGTTTCTAAGTCTTCTGCTTTTTCTACTATCCGCATTCCTTTTCCACCGCCACCCGCGCTTGCTTTTACCAGCAAAGGGTAACCTGTTTTTTCTGCTACTTCCATTGCCTCAGCCAAATCCGCTAAGGGTTTATCCGTGCCGGGTACCATTGGTACATTGAATTTTGCAGCCGCTTGTTTCGCCGCAATTTTACTCCCCATGGTACTAATAGAAGAAGCGCTAGGCCCGATAAAAGTTAAACCTGCTTTTTCTACCGCCGCAGAAAAAGCAGCGTTTTCGCTTAAAAACCCATAGCCAGGATGAATCCCTTCTGCACCACAATCCTTTGCAACTTGAATTATTTTATCCCCTAGTAAATAAGACTGATTACTGGGCGCAGGGCCAATGCAATAAGCCTCGTCAGCTTGGGTTACAAATGGCATATTGGCATCTACTTCGCTATAAACTGCCACCGTTTTAATGTTCATTTTTCTACAAGTTCGTATTACACGAAGCGCAATCTCTCCTCTATTCGCAATTAAAATCTTTTGCATACCTATGTTTTCGTAATTTCGCTGCCAAAAGTAACCGACTTGAGCCAAATATTAAAATTGATACGCAAGGATGTTTTGCTGGAATGGCGAAAGAAATATTCTTTTTACGGTATCTTACTCTACCTAGTCTCCGCTGTTTTTTTAATCAACCTGCTTACCGACCACCCAGAATCTGACACTTGGAATGTTTTGTTTTGGATAATTCTTTTATTCGTTTCGGTAAATGCTGTCGCCAAAAGTTTTTTACAGGAAAACAAAGCAAGACAGCTTTACTATTATACAGTACTCGATCCGAGAAAAGTTATTCTCTCTAAGTTGATTTACAACGCCATTCTTATGCTTATTATGAGCAGTGTGGCCTTGGCCTTATTCATATTATTTGTTGGCAACCCCGCTCTACACTTTGGAAAGTTTGTCTTGGTGGTACTCGTCGGTGGTTTAAGCCTCAGCACCTTATTTACGCTACTTTCTGCCATTGCGGGCAAAGCCGGTGGCAATTCTGCTTTGATTGCCATTTTAGGTTTTCCCATTGTAATTCCCCAGCTGATATTACTCACAGATTTGAGCCGTCCACTATTACAACCTATGCTTACAGAAGGCTGGTGGAAATTATTTTTAGTATTAATCGCGCTCAACGTTTTAATTGTAGCACTCAGTTTTGTGCTGTATCCTTTTTTATGGAAGGAGTAAATTGATTTCATAATTCGATGATTTTTCGATTTGATATTTTTTCTACTATCTTTATTTCATGAAAAAGTTCGTTTTTTTTATTTTTCTGTTCAGCTCATCTCTTGCGTTTGCGGGAAGTGCGGATGCAGTCCTTATTTGTAAATCAGCCAGCGGTCGCACCGTATTTACCGCTAATTTACAAGATTTGGTTGCCTTCACCGATGCCAAGTTTAGTATTGACGGTCAAGCCCTTATTTATTCCAATTCGGCTATGGGTCATTTAGTTTTTAACGAAAAAAATAAAGTCCTCACTCTTGCTATTAACGATGACAAAATTGGATGGCTTACTTTCTATGCTATTCCTTCTACTTTTAAAACGTTAGAAAGCAAGCGCCATCGAGCGCACTATAAATTCAAAGCCGTCATTCAGGGAAAAGATCCTCGGAAAGACGAATGGCAGAGTAAAGAAATCACCTTGGACTGTGAACTCACTTATTCAATTTAACCTATGCCCACGAGTAAAAAAGAAGAAGAAAAAATAATGACCCTGCACCCCGAAGGGAAAAATGGAGTTAATATCAGCAAAAAGAAATATGATATTATTTGTGATTATATTTTAAAAAAAATACACAAGCAAAAAAAAATTACATTCAAACAACTTTTTGAAGAAGGGCAAACTGAAATTAAAAACTTTGATGGGAAAATCGGCTGGTATATCGTTTCGGTAAAACTTGATTTAGAAGCAAGAAAAATTATTGAACGTATACCCAAAACCAGTCCACATCAAGTACGAATGGTAAAATAATTTAAAATCAGTAACTTTATACTACCTATGAGGCTACTCACATTATTCTTATTATTTTCATTCTTCTTTGGCTCATTACCGGCGCAAGACACCTTGTATTTTAATGCAGATGCTAATCCTTGCTCAAAAAATCAAGCAGAATATTATAAAATATACTTTCAGGAATCAGGCGAAGGTAGAATTGTAGAAAAAACCTTCTACCTCACTGATACGCTTCGATCAGTACGCTTTTTCCAAACCGCTACACTTCGCAAGAAAATTGACACATCACAATCGTTTTATAAAAATGGGAAATTAAACTGGACTATTATCTACGATAATGCGGGGAAAACTCTTTCCCTAAAGCAATTGCACCGTAACGGAAAAATCAAACGCCTTGAATTTTACAAGGATGGCGAGTTGACCAAAGGAAAAAAATATGATAGTGAGGGCAAGCGGGTAAGATTTACCAAGCTCCAACGTTCTCCAACTTATAGAGGAGGTTATCAAAGAATGATAGATTTTCTTAACCGAAACATTCAATATCCTGCGCAGGCCAAAGATCTTAATCAGCATGGAACCGTCATCGTTTCATTTATTGTAACAAAAGCAGGTAAGGTAGAAAAAGCGAGAATAGAAAAATCAATCCACCCCTTATTAGATACTGAAGCATTGCGCGTTGTAGAGATTATGAAACGTTGGGTAGCAGGTAGTTTAGATGATAAAAAAGTGAATACTCGATTGAGTATCCCGATCACTTTTGGCTTGCCCGATGCCGAGGAATAAATCGAAGAAAACTAAACAGCAAAATTCGTCCGAAACATTTTAACGGCTATCGCTAAAAGTATCACACCAAAGAACTTTCGAATTACCAATACTCCCGCTGGTCCCAAAAGCCTTTCTAATCTGTTCAACGATTTCAAGGCCAAGTAAATAATAATCATATTGATTAAAATTCCAATGAGAACATTGTATTGATGATAAATAGTCTTCATACTCATTACTGTGGTAAGCGTACCCGAGCCTGCAATTAACGGAAAGGCGATTGGCACAACGCTCCCCGCTTTGGCATCATTATCCCCCTTATGAAAATCAACTCCCAGGATCATTTCTATGGCCAAAATAAAGATGACAATACTACCGGCTATGGCAAAAGAGGATACGTCTAAACCCATGACGCCAAGCAGCGTTTCGCCAAAAAAGAAAAACGCCAAAATCAAAGCAGAAGAAACTAGGGTTACAATGTTGGCCTGGATATAGCCCATCTTCTTTTTGAGAGAAATCAATAAGGGAATTGACCCCAACACATCAATAACTGCAAAAAGCGCAAAGCTCACCGAAACAATCTCTGAGAGTTTAATATTCGCTACATCGTAAGAAACCATAGTTAGAAATTTAATAATTTGCTATTTTGAACGGGGCGCGAAATTAGATTTTCTTTTGAAAAAGAAAGTTTCGGGCGGGTATAGTTTGGTTATGATTTCGTTACTAAATTTGACTCATGAAAAAAGTGCTCCTTTTAGTAAGTGCCTCGTTCTTAAATATTTTTTCAATAGGTCAAACTTTAGAAAAAGAATATTTAGATATAAGCATGAGACAATGTGAGAAGTCAACAGCTTATTATGTGCACACCATCGATTGGGACGATGAAAGTAAACAGTCTTGCAACGACACAATCTACCGTTTGGATGGCACCATAAAGTACCTGGGCGGTTACGTTAACTATAAGAAGAAAAAAGCTCGAGGTCAAGTACAAAATTTTTACAACAGTGGAAAAGTAAGTTCTGAAGAAAAATATTCATCAAAAGGAAAGCCTTTATTTAAAAAACGTTTCTTTGAAAATGGTCAAATTTCATATGTAAGAAACTACCAATCTGATGGGATAAATTTTAAAACCTTAGATTATTATAAAGACAAAAAGAAAGACGTTTCAGTAAAAGTCAACTATTTCGCAAAAACAAAGGTGAAAGGCAATCAGTTAATTGAATCAAGATTTAAGCCCGCTGATTCAATGCTACACGAAAAAAATATTTTTACGATACTACCTCAATATGAATTGAAGATAACGAACAAAAAATTTTTTTACGACAATGGTAATTTACACTACGAGGAATTCTACAAAGAAAAGATCAATGAAAAGATGTGGGGTAAACAATTAGATTCATTATTAAGCTACCATGAAAATGGTAAATTAAAACGAAAAGAATATTACAGCGAAGAAATGAAAGATAATAATGCTTGTTATCTGACCAACGGAGAACCTACTGAATTCAAACCTTTTTTTACCGAATCAACTTATCCCGGTGGCGAGAATGAAATGCTAAACTATCTTGGTGAGAATATTAAATATCCAAAAAAAGCCTTAGGGCAAAATATTCAAGGAACGGTCTATGTAGAATTTATTGTTTGTAAAGACGGTGAGATATGTGAATTCAATGTCGTAAAAGGAGTGGAAAAAGAGATGGATGCCGAAGTTGTTCGGGTTCTAAAAAAAATGCCCAAATGGATCCCAGCCAAAAGCGATGGCAAACCAAGGCGCTCTTACTTCACATTACCTGTTCAGTTTGCACTAGAATAAGAAACTGAATCCCACTCATTGATTATTCTCTCCAACACTTCCTCTCTCCCCAAAAACTGAGCAATATCAAATACACCAGGTCCAAACTTCCCGCCGACTAGCATAATTCTAAACGGTAGCATAACCGCTCCCATTTTCATTTCGT
>CAZTCQ010000043.1:0-21446 GCA_964612525.1 uncultured Chitinophagaceae bacterium
ATGAAATTCTCTACCAATCATAACGAAATGGAACAGTGGGCTCCACTGATGATGGAAGGACGTGATGCAAAAGCCACAGTTGCCATGACCCATATCGAAAAAGGCTATGATGTAAACTTTGGTGAAATTGTAGATCAGATCTTTGATTACTTTGAGAAACATGATCATATAGACTTGCACCTAGAAAGCGATGTGCATGATTTAGAACAAGTAGATGAAGGCCGTTGGTTACTAGACATAACAGATGAAACTGGCGGCGACTCTTGGAAAATTTTAGCGAACTACGTTTTTAATGGAGCGGGCGGTGGCGCATTGCCTTTACTTGACAAATCCGATATTGAAGAAGGTGCTGGCTATGGTGGCTTCCCAATTAGTGGATTATTTCTTCGTTGTACTAATCCTGAAATTATAGAACAACACGATGCAAAAGTATATGGCAAAGCCAAAGAGGGTTCTCCGCCTATGTCCGTTCCACACCTAGACAGTCGTATGATTAATGGTCGCAAAGAATTATTGTATGGACCTTTTGCTGGTTTTTCTACTAAGTTTTTAAAGCATGGTTCATATTTTGATTTACCCCGTTCTATAGAGTGGGATAATATTTTAAGTATGCTAGGCGCGGGTTATCATAATTTGCCTTTGGTACAATATTTAATTCAACAAGTGGCCTTAAGTTTTGAAGACCGCATGGAAATGCTACGTGAATTTTATCCAAATGCTCAAGACCTTGATTGGAAAGTTGTGATTGCCGGACAACGTGTTCAAATCATAAAAGCCGATGAAGATAAAATGGGCAAACTTCAGTTTGGAACTGAAGTAATCATTTCAAAAGATAAAACCTTTTCAAGCTTGCTTGGTGCATCGCCTGGAGCATCTACTTCCTACTCTATCATGCAGCAGGTAATGAATGAGAGTTTTGGCTAAACGATTATAAACAAGTAATTACATACATATAAATAGGCATCCCAAGTGTTATATTAAATGGAAAGGTAACGGCAATAGCCATAGGAACGTATAGACCTGGATTTGCTTTGGGTGCTGCTAATTTCATAGCTGCGGGAACCGCGATATAAGATGCACTAGCCGCCAGAATCGCGAATAAAAACTGGTCGCCTTCGCTAGTGCTTACAAATCTACTGAAGTAGGCAACCACCACACCATTAAACAAGGGAACAAGAATAGAAAATACAAGAGGAAACAATCCGTATTTTTTAAAAGCCGCTAATTTCTTGCCACTAGTAATTCCCATATCTAATAAAAACACCGCTAAAAATCCTTTAAATAAATCAGTGGTGAAGGGTTCGATTCCCAGTGCTTGTTTTTCATTAGCAAAAAAACCAATCACTAAGCTCCCAATTATGAGCAACACACTACCATTTGTAAACGAGTGATGTACTACACTTCCGAGCGATACTTTCTCCTCTAGATTTTTTCTAAAATAAGACAGCAATAAAACGCCAACAATTATTGAAGGCGCTTCCATTAATGCCATCACCGCCACCATATGACCGCCGAATTCTATCTGTTGCATTTCTAGAAACGAAACTGCGGTCACAAACGTAACAGCACTTACCGAACCATAAGCAGCTGCAATGGCCCCTGCATTCGGTACGCCTAATTTCTTTTTGAGAATAAAAAAAGTATACAATGGAACCAATATGGCCAATAAAACACCAAAAAGTAAAATGTATAGAATTTCAAGGCCGAGATTACTATGCGCCAACTCAACCCCACCTTTAAAGCCAATTGAAAACAATAGATACAATGCTATGAACTTGGAAGAAGTCGCGGGTATTTCTAAATCACTTTTTAACTGTACTGCCACAATTCCAAGAAAGAAAAATAATAACGCTGGGTTGGAAAGGTTATCTAGCAAAAGATGAATATTCATAATTTTGATTTTTCGTGATGCAAAGGTTATAAAACAATATCATATATAATAATTTATACTTTTTATATAATTAATATATTATAATTAATGAATAGCCTCTAACAAAAAAGGCCTCCATAAATAGAGACCTTCATCAATTGTAAAAAAATTATTTATAAGAAATCAACCTTACCTGAATCCAAGTTGTAATAAGCTGGAACCAATTTAATATCTCCTTTCTCAGCAGCGTTTCGAATAATCGCCGACCGATTGGTCAGTTCATCAATTTGTAGTTGAGCATTTTTCTTGACAATATCAGTTATCGTTGCTCCATCTCCCGAAGCTTCAATTGCCGGTGTAATATGCATTAATAAATGATTCAAGTTATATCCATTATCACCACCATTAAAAGCAGCTGTAACAGCACCACAACTCTGATGCCCTAGTACAACAATTACTTTAGAACCACAATGAGCAACAGCGTATTCTATACTAGCCATCGAAGAACTATTAGCAATATTACCGGCAACCCGTACTACAAATAATTCACCTAATCCAGCATCAAAAGCTAGCTCAGGAACTACTCTGCTATCTGCACAACTTAGCACAATAGTATGTGGTTCTTGACCAGAGGTCAATTCATTTCTTCGGTTGCTATCTTGTAATTTTCCGTCCAACTTATCTTCAGCAAAACGGGCATTTCCTTCTTTTAATCTATTTATTATTTCGGCTTGTGTCATGTGTGTTTTTAGTTTTAAATCGCATTAAAGTTAATAAATTATTTTTTTCCGTGACAATGCTTATATTTTTTTCCGGTTCCGCAAGGACAAGGCTCATTTCTACCAACCTTAGGTTCTTCTCGACGCACCGGCTCTTGCTTTTGCGGTGTTGGATCATAATAATCATTTTCATTGGCAGCATAATCATCTCCAGCGGCATCTACGGCGGCTTTGTTTGATTGCATTTTACTCATATCTGTTTTTTGCTCTCTGGCTGCTTTTACATCTTGTTCCTCATCGGCTGGTATACCCGCCTTACTTAAAAAGCTAACAATACTCTTATTGGTATCATTAATCATTGTTTTAAACAATTCAAATGCTTCAAACTTATAAATCAACAATGGGTCTTTTTGCTCATAACTCGCCATTTGCACCGACGTTTTTGTTTCGTCCATTTGACGCAAATGCACTTTCCAACCTTCATCAATTAATCCCAATGTAATTTGTTTCTCTACCGCATTTAAAAGTGCTCCACCTTCAGACTGGATTGCTTCTTCTAGTTGAACTACCACCTGCATTCCTTTATTTCCATCCGTAAATGGAATCGCCACTCGATCAATATTACTATTTCGAATCTGCATATTTTTTAGCACGGGTAATACATTCTCTTTGAGTGCCTGTTTTTTTCTTTCGTATGCATTCAACAAATCATTGTACAAACGATCAGTCAGTGCATCTTGATTCATTTTACCAAACTCTTCTTTCGTAATGTCTGTATCGATAGCAAGCTCTTTAGCAATTTGCAATTTAAAAAACTCAAAGTCTTTACTATCACTAAACTGCGAAGCCATAACTTGACAACTATCATAAAAAGCATTGTCCAAGTCAATAGCTAAACGTTCGCCGAACAAAGCATTTTTACGACGAGCGTAAATCACCTCACGTTGAGAATTCATTACATCATCATATTCTAATAATCTTTTTCGAATCCCAAAGTTATTTTCCTCCACTTTTTTCTGCGCTCGCTCAATGGACTTAGATATCATACCATGCTGGATCATATCGCCTTCTTTATGACCTAACTTATCCATCACATTAGATAAACGTTCGCTACCAAATAAACGCATTAAATCATCTTCTAGTGATACAAAAAACTGCGAACTACCTGGATCTCCTTGACGACCGGCTCGACCTCGTAACTGTCTATCTACACGACGACTTTCGTGACGCTCCGTACCTACAATAGCCAAACCACCAGCCTCTTTTACTCCAGGTCCGAGTTTAATATCCGTACCACGACCTGCCATGTTAGTAGCAATGGTTACATTACCAGCAATACCCGCCTCTGCCACAACTTGCGCTTCTCGACCGTGCTGTTTTGCATTCAGTACATTGTGTTTAATTTTTGCTTGCTTCAGCATTCGGCTTAGTAACTCACTCACCTCAACATTGGTCGTACCAACTAAAACGGGTTGACCATTATTACTAAGATTTACTATTTCTTCTATAACGGCTCTGTATTTCTCACGCTTGGTTTTATAAACCTTATCATCACGATCGTCACGAATGATTGGAAGATTAGTAGGAATAGAAGTAACGTCTAGTTTATAGATTTCATAAAGCTCCGCAGCTTCTGTTTCTGCTGTACCCGTCATACCGCATAGTTTGTGGTACATTCTGAAGAAATTCTGGAGTGTAACTGTTGCAAAAGTTTGTGTCGCCGCTTCTACATCCACATTCTCTTTAGCTTCAATGGCTTGGTGCAAACCATCACTATATCGACGGCCATCCATTATACGACCCGTTTGTTCATCAACAATTTTTACCTTGCCTTCCATGACAACATACTCAACATCTTTTTCAAAAAGAGTATACGCCTTCAACAATTGTTGAAGTGTATGAATTCGTTCTGTTTTTACAGAATAGTCTTGGAGCAAAGCATCTTTTTCTTTCGCTTTTTCCTCATCCAATTTAGACGAATTCTCAATGCGAGTAAGTTCTGTGGCTATATCAGGAAGCACGAAGAAATTAGCATCTTCGCCGCCTTTGGTAAGCGCTTGCAATCCTTTATCTGTTAAATCAACTTGATTATTTTTTTCATCTATTGTAAAATGTAATTCAGAAACGGCCTCAGGCATATGTTTCTGTTGTTCACCTAAATAGTAATTTTCAGTTTTTTGATAAATCTGACGCATGCCCGGTTCACTCAAAAACTTAATTAAAGAACTGTTTTTGGGCAAACCTTTCACGGCTCTGAATAACGCTAATCCGCCGCCTTCTTTATCCTCATCGCCTTCGGCAATTCTTTTCTTTGCATCTACCAAAAAGCCATTAACCAATTTCTTTTGTGCATTTACTAAAGATTCAATTCTAGGTTTTAAAGCATGGAATTCTTGTTCATCGCCTTTTGGCACTGGACCCGAAATGATTAAAGGTGTACGGGCATCATCAATTAAAACACTATCTACCTCATCAATCATGGCGTAGTGCAACTTACCCTGTACAATCTCATTAGGATTTTGAACCATATTATCTCGTAGATAATCAAAGCCAAATTCGTTATTTGTACCGTAAACGATATCGGCACCGTAAGCCTCTTTTCTGGCATCAGAATGCGGATCATGTTTATCAATACAATCTACCGTTAGACCTAACCATTCGAATAATGGCGCATTCCATTCGCTATCTCGTTTTGCCAAATAATCATTCACTGTTACTAAGTGAACCCCTAGACCAGACAAGCCATTTAAATAAGATGGCAAAGTAGAAACTAAGGTTTTACCCTCACCTGTTGCCATCTCAGATATTTTACCCTGATGTAAATTATAACCACCAATTAGCTGTACATCATAGTGAATCATATTCCAGGTAATTTGAGCACCGGCTGCATCCCAAGAATTTCGATAAACGGCTTCGCCATTATCTATCGTTATATAATCTTTAGAAACTGAGAAATCTTCATCATTAAACATTACACTCGAACGAATTTCTTCGTTCTCGGTAAACCGCCTTGCGGTTTCTTTCATAGTAGCGAAAGCTTCTGGTAATATTTCTAATAAAACTTCTTCTAGTTTTTCGTCGCGTGTTTTAGTAAGCTCATCAATTTCTTTAAAGAAAGCATCTTTTTGGTGAACGTCAACCTCAGCATCGGCCGTTTCTTTTTTAGAATTTATTTGATCATTAATTTCTTGTAAATGCGAAGCAATTCGAGACTTAAACTCATTGGTTTTTCCACGAAGCTCATCATTAGACAATGATGCATAAGCATCAAAATGACCATTTATCTTATCGACTATCGGTTGTAGTTTCTTAACGTCCTTCTCTGATTTGGTACCTCCAAACAGTTTGTTCAGTAATCCTAACATATGTATCTATATCTTATCAAATTTTGGGCAAAAAGCACTATTTCAGCCAATTTGTCCGAAAGGATGTAAATGTATGAAGATTTTGAGGAGGTAAATATTAATTTATTAATAAAATAATATCCCTTTCGCAGTATTTAATAACGCTTGAGTATAATGCTCAGCGCATAAATAATTCCTGGGATAATCAAGAAACACGTTAGTAATAACGTAATCCAAAAATCTTTGGTAATGCCATCTTGAAATATAGCAACACCTACAAAAGGAATCAAAATGGCAAAAACGATAGCTGCCGTCTTACTTTCCCCAATATCAGCATTTCTAGCCACCATTTTTTTGGCTAACTTTTGCTTCCATTTGGCAACTTTCTTCTGCGATTGAACTTGTTTCATTACTTTCTTCTCTGTCGCTTTGGTTTTATCCTGAATAGGAATACCGGCTTTTGAACTTATAACAAATGAAGTTAAAACGACGGACAGGAAAAGAAATATAGAAAGTTGCTTTTTCATGAGTATAAACTTAAGCCTAAAACAAAAATAATTATAGTTTGTTGGATAATAATTTACCAACGTAAGAAATCAATAATCTCTAAGTCCGATGTTCAATTGACATCAAAAACACTTACTTTGTGAGGGTGTTCAAATTCTCTTTCCTCATATTATTCCCGTTATTTTTCTTTCATGAACAATGTATTGGACAAAAAATGAATCGACTTCATGGCGAGTTAAGCATGAAAGACAAAAAAATTAGTTTCCAATTGGATTATAGTATTCAGAAAAATAATCTTTTGGTTGGCACCACGTTGACTGCAGCAGGAACACCAGATGAAACTCGATGTAAAATAAAAGGTAAATACAACCGAAAAACAGGTGATTTTTATTTTTATGAAACAGTCGTCATCAGCAGTAAAGCAACGTTTGAAAATTTAAACTTTTGTTTGTTAACTGCAGAACTCAAGAAAAAAGAAACCCAATCGACTGTTGTGTATGCTGGTAAATTTACTGGGTACATAAGAGGTAGCAAACGAAAATGTGCTGCGGGCGAAATTAAATTGAGTCGCCCAAAACCTAAAAGAAAAGTCGCAAAGAAACCAAGTGTTCGATTACCTAAAAAAACAATTCATGATACATTATATAGTAATGTGAATAGTAAAAAATCAGTCTCATACTTTTATCAAAAGAATAATCTGACGTTAGAAATCTGGGATGACGCAAATGTAGATGGCGACAAAATAAAACTTTTGCTCAATGGCAAAGAAATACTATCACAATACGAATTACGAAAGAAAAAAAAGAAGGTCCTATTGAACCTAAGTAATCAGAAGAAACACTATTTAAAAATAATAGCACTCAATGAAGGAAAAGGTTCTCCTAATACTTCTAGGATTCGGATAAATTTGGGGACTAATACAAAGGAGCTTACTGCTCATGTGAAAAAAAATGATTTTGTATATATACAATTATTAAAGCAACAATAGTCCCTTACCAACCACCAACTAGAGCGATAAAGCCGCCGATAATTATGTACAATACAAGAATAGTGCCTCCGAGAACAAGACCGGTAATACCCAAACCCTCAAGCCTTTGTCTCTTATGAAGACCTAAAAAACCTAAGACAACCGCCGCAATAGATAATGGTACTGCCACAATAGCGCCAAGGCCCAGAATAATGGCAGCCAGTGTCAAAATTGAAGCTCCAAATGAAAGGATGTTCAACAGACTTTTATCACTATAATGTTCGTCATCAGAGTCAGCAGGAAAACCTATTTTTTTTGACAGTTTTTTATAAAAGCGAGAAACTTTTCGTTGCTTTTTAACTTCAACTTTCTTTGACTTGGTATTACTCTTTTCAGAAACAGTATTCTTTTGCTCCACAACTTGATCCTTAATAGGAAACCCAGCATAGGAATAAAATGAAATTGAAAAAAATACAGCCAGTAAGAAAAAAATCTTGTTCAAGGGAGCCTTCATAAGCTAAAGATAATCTTTATTTCTTATTCTTTTTGGCCCAACTATCACGCAATCCGACCGCGCGATTAAAAACTAATTTTTCAGATGTGGAATCTATATCTTTTATAAAATAACCTTTCCTCAAAAACTGAAAATGCTCTCCGTCTTTCGCATTGGAAAGCGCAGGTTCTATTTTGGCATTCGATATAACCTCCAACGAATTTTCATTTATATAATCCTTGAAATCACCATCTTCAGCCATTGGGTTTTCTACCTTAAATAACCGATCATACAAACGTACTTCTGCGTTTACAGCATCCGCGCAATTGACCCAATGAATAACACCTTTTACTTTTATACCGCTGGTATCTTCTCCACTTTTACTTTCTGGAAAATAGTTACAGTGCAATTCCGTCACATGTCCGTTTTGGTCTTTCTTAAAATCAACACACTCTAAGATATAGGCATGTTTTAAACGTGTTTTAAGTCCAGGACCTAAACGGAAAAACTTCTTTGGTGGCTCTTCCATAAAGTCAGCCCGCTCGATATAAATCTCTCTTGAAAAATTTAGTTCACGACTACCATCTTCTTCTCTCTCAGGATTATTCCCCGCAATTAGTTTTTCTGTTTTGCCTTCTTCGTAATTTAAAATAGTTACTTTAATAGGATCTAAAACAGCCATTCTTCGTTGCGCAATTTTATTCAAATCATCGCGCAAGCAAAAATCTAATAAACCAATATCTACAATGTTATCTCGCTTTGCAATTCCCGTGCGTTCGCTAAAGCACTTAATACTTTTAGCCGTATAACCCCTTCGTCGCAATCCACTGATTGTGGGCATTCGCGGGTCATCCCAACCGGTAACGTGTTGGTCTTCTACTAGCTGTTTTAGCCTTCTTTTACTCATAACCGTATAGGTCATATTTCTGCGAGCAAATTCTATTTGTCTGCTAGGAAAAATTTCTAACTTTTCGATACACCAATCATAAAACGGTCGGTGCGGCAAAAACTCCAACGTACAAAGTGAATGCGTTACATTCTCAATGCTATCGCTTTGCCCATGTGCAAAATCATACATCGGATAAATGCACCAATCGCTTCCTGTACGATGATGATCTACATGTTTGATTCTGTAAATAATAGGATCCCGCATAAGCATATTGGTGTGCGCCATATCAATCTTAGCACGCAAGGCTTTTTCACCATCTTTATATTTCCCTTCTCGCATTTCTGCAAAGAGTTTTAAATTTTCTTCTACACTTCGTTCGCGGTATTCATTATTTTTCCCAGGCTCGGTGGGCGTTCCTTTTAAAGCTGCCATTTCTTCTGCACTAGAATCATCAACATAGGCCAATCCTTTTTCAATTAGGGTAACCGCATAACCATATAATGTTTCAAAATAATCCGAAGTGTATAATTCCTGATCCCATTCATAACCTAACCATTTAATATCATTCTTGATACTCTCCACAAATTCCGTTTCTTCTGTAACTGGATTTGTGTCATCAAAACGTAGATTGCATTTACCATTATACTTTTCCTTCAATCCAAAGTTAAGTACAATACTAGATGCATGCCCAATATGCAAATAACCATTTGGCTCGGGTGGGAAACGAGTTTGGATGCTTTTATGCTTTCCTGTTTTTAAATCATCTTCGATAAATTCTTCGATAAAGTTTAGTGACTTCTCTTCTGACATAATTATAAACAAATTTAGGTCGGTTTATGGGGTTTAGAGGGTTTAGAGGGTTTAGTTTTTGCGTCTGGGACAATTAAAAACTAAGAACTAAAAACCCAAAATTGATATCTATGCAATAATTTCGCTTACATGCGAGAAATCCAATTCAGAGAAGCACTTAGAGAAGCGATGCAAGAAGAAATGCGCAGAGATGATTCTGTTTTCCTTATGGGAGAAGAAGTTGCTGAGTATAATGGTGCTTATAAAGTAAGTCAAGGCATGCTTGAAGAATTTGGCGAAAAAAGAATCATTGATACACCAATTGCTGAGTTAGGATTTGCTGCTATCGGAACAGGTGCTGCAATGAATGGAACGCGCCCTATAGTAGAATTTATGACTTGGAATTTTGCAGTACTTGCACTGGATCAAATTTTAAATCACGCAAGCAAAATGACTGCCATGAGTGGTGGACAGTTTACCTGTCCTATCGTGTTCCGCGGACCCAATGGTTCCGCCGGACAATTGGGTGCCCAACACTCTATGGCTTTTGAAAGCTGGTATGCAAATATTCCTGGACTAAAAGTTGTTTCGGTTTCTAATCCTTTTGACGCAAAAGGCTTATTAAAAAGTGCCATCCGCGATGAAGACCCCGTGGTATTCATGGAGAGTGAAGTTCAGTATGGCGAAAAAGGACATGTGCCAGAAGAAGAATATCTAATACCGATAGGTAAAGCAGACATCAAAAGACAAGGGACCGATGTCACCATGGTATCTTTTAATAAAATGATGCACGTGGCTATGGAAAGCGCCACCGAATTGGAAAAAGAGGGTATCAGTTGTGAAGTAATTGATTTACGGACTATTCGACCATTGGATTGGCATACAATACTTGAATCTGTGAAGAAAACAAATCGCTTAGTTGTGGTTGAAGAACAATGGCCTTTTGGCTCGATAAGTTCTGAAATTGCCTACCGTATTCAAAAAGAAGGCTTTGATTATTTAGACGCTCCTGTTCGTAGAATCAATACAGCAGATTCTAGTATGCACTATGCTCCTAATTTAGTAAAAGCTTTTTTACCGTCTATACAAAAAGTAGTAACAGCCGTAAAGGATGTTATGTATGCTGAGAAGTAATTCTATATCTTAATTCGTGGCAAAAAACAAATTACCGAAATAGGAGAAATTGTAGTTCCCCTGAATGACATTATTGCGTAACTTGCAATAAAATAAAGAGTTATGCCCCTACGCATTTATATTTTCACTATCATAAGCCTTATATTTTCCTTAAAAACTTCAGCACAATTTTTTACAGTGCCAACTAATGGAGCTCCCAATGTCCCGGTAAACCTGACGAATATATCTGGACTTACCGATTTTTCGAATAATAAATTTTATACCAACTCTCAAAATTTTTCAGTTAGTACTAATCCATTCGTAAACTTTAGCACATACACTTTTCCTTCTAACTTACTGAATATACCCACCTTCTCCGATTTGGCTTTTGATGGGACAAATTACTATTTGTTCTCGAGTAATTATAATGGTGGGATTATTCGTTGGGATTTTGGCACGAACATAATGAGTACTCCTTCAGCAACAAATTTAGGCAACCTAGGTAATCAACAAAATGAGGGTATTATTATCCGTAAAGAAAATAATAACTGGCATGGATTTGTTGTTTCGAATGGTGGGACAACAAAAATTACTCGTATAGATTTTGGTACCAATCTAGCTAATCCGTCACCAACCACAACTAGCTTGGGCGTATTATCACTGAACTGGCCACATGAACTTGCAATAATTGATGAAGGTGGAAATTGGTATGGTTTTGTAGCCAACCGAAACGGAAAAGTTACTCGTCTTGATTTTGGAAATTCATTGACAAACATGCCAACGCCTTTTATTTATAATAGTCCGTTGGTAATTAACCCTTGTAATTTAAGAGTATTGAAAGATGATGGTGAATGGTATTTATTTTCTTTAAATTTATTTAATGGTGATATTGTACGAAGTGATTTGGGAACGAATATTGCTAATAATAATCCAAGCTATACAAACTTAGGCGAACCTCATCCAGCATTGGGTATTGCAAGAGGTTTCACCATATTACAAGACTGTAATGGACTTAGAGGGATTGTTTGCGATGAAGCCACGAATATTTTCAACCTTAGTTTTGGAGGCGATAGTATCCAAGGTGCTATATCCGGCACTCCATTAATTAGTACAACAATTACGAATGGATACGTGAATGATTTCACTCCATTTTGGCATAACGATACTTTAAAATTCTTCTTAACCTTACCATTAAGTTGGGTAGGACAAGCGCAGATAATTCCCACTTCCTTCCCTACAGCACAAAGTAGTACTGCATACTCGCCATCCTTGAATTATTCGAATGGTGGTAATTATAACATCAGTAACTTAATTAATATTGGAGATAATGGAATGCGCTATCAATGCTCTCCGATTGAGATTGATTCCGTCACTAATATTTATAAAACCAAGTGTCCAGGGGATACAATTATTTTGCCAAATAATTCTGTTGTTTCAACTCCAGGTACTTATACAGACACGCTATTGAACTCTGCGAATCAGGATAGCATTGTAATTACACATTTTAGTAACTACCCAATTTATAATAATTCAAATTTAATTTTTCGATGTCAAGGTCAGAGTTATACGTTGCCTGGTAATACGGTAGTTACCACTTCTGGTACCTATATAGATACCCTTCAATCTATCAATGGTTGTGATTCTATTATTACAAGTGCTGTGCAGTTCAATCCGACATATTCAATAATTAATGATGATACAACTTGTGATAATGTCATGTTTAACTTACCAGGCGGTGGCATGGTGAACACGGCTGGAGTTTATATTGATTCTTTTACAACAGTCAATGGTTGTGATAGTGTGATTACAACAAATCTTGTTGTAAATCCATCCTATCAAGTAAATATAATGGATACCATATGTCAAGGTAATTCGTATACCCTTCCTGACAATACTGTAGTTACATCTTCGGGAAATTACACCACTGTATTAGCTAGTTCGCAAAACTGTGACAGCTCTATTAATACAAATCTTTACGTATTACCCTTCAGTCAATCAGTAGAAAACATATCGCTTTGTGATCAAAGTTCATATCAGTTACCAAGTGGAACAGCGGTTACAACTTCAGGTACTTATACCAGCACACTTGTTTCTGTTAATGGCTGTGACTCCATAGTAACTTCAAATATCTCCTTCAATAATTCGCAATTTAGTACTGAGCAAATAAATATTTGTAGTAACTCTTCTTACACCTTGCCTGACAATAGAACAGTTAGTACTGCTGGGAATTATACTTCCGTTTTAACGGCAAGTAATGGATGTGATAGTACAATTACAACTACTTTATCGGTTACCAATCCACCCACATTAGAGCTAGGTGAAGATTTCGTACTTTGTAATAATGAGCAAATCACATTAGATATTACAACGAATAATGCAACCTATCTTTGGGGAGATAATACTACCAATCCAGTTAAAACCATTAACTCTCCCGGAGTCTATATAGTCACAGTCACAGTGGCTCCTTGCCCATCAGTTACAGATTCAGTAGAAGCCACTAGTTGTGAATGTCAAGTATTTATACCCAATGCTTTTTCACCAAATAATGATACGCGTAATGATATCTTCAGACCTATTATAAACTGTAACATAGAACCAGGTAGTTATATTTTTGAAGTTTATAATCGATGGGGGCAAAAAGTATTTTTCACAACCCTGCCTAATGACGGTTGGAATGGTAGATTTAAAAGGCAATTACAAAATATCGGAAGTTACTTCTATGTAGTAAAATTCACGAATTTGCTCACCAAAGAAGCCGAGCAATATCAAGGTGACATTACTTTAATAAAATAAACAGTGAGAATAGTATTTGATGACAGGTCAGAAAATATTACTTGTTGAATGATATAATAAATAAAACAAGCCAACTACTAAATAGATAAAGCAATTGAATCAGGCTTCTCGTTTGAAGATAAAGTACAACTTATTTTTACTTCATGTTCAAATATATTTTTAGTTCTGTTCTAATCATTTTTCTTTTTAATACCGCGCAAGCTCAAAGTCTAGGGGGCTTTTTAAAAAGAGCCGTAGAACGCAAAGCGTCGCAAAAGATAAATCAGAAAATCGATGAGATTATTGATGGCAAGACTAACAAAGACTCAACTCAAATTGCAGGTAGCTCCTACCCTAGAACGACCTCGGGCGGGATTGGCAAGTTAACATCAGACGCAAAACCGAATCCCTATTATAAATTTACTTCTTCCATCGAAAGTTCTCTTTCTACAAAGTCTCGTAACAAAGGAAAATGGATTACATCAAAACAGAAGATGTATATCAATGAACAAATGCCTGTTATGGGAATGCGTCAATACATGGAGTCTGGACCGAATGTAAGCAAAGGGCAAGAGTCATTTTCTGTTTTTGACTTTGATAAAGATGCCATATTCAATTTCTCAAAGTTTGATGATGTAAAAATGGTCATGGCCGTAAATCTGGGAACTGTAGGAAATATAATGACCACTGGCACACCAAATGATAAGATTTTGCATTGGAAGAAAATTCCTGAATCCAAAGAAATCGCAGGCTATATGTGTGACAGATATCTCATCGAATTAAGAAATGGCGTAATGAATTTATTTATCTCCAGACAAGAAATACCTGGATTTGCAGGCTACGTGAGTAATATGCAAAAATCATCCAAAGAAAATAATAGTGGTTGGAATTTATTATTTGCGCTACAAAAAACACAAGAAGTTGAATTTAAAGAAGGACAAATGGTCATGGCATATGATTGGAATAGCGGCCGAGGAGCCAATACAAAAATGGAGGTAACTGCCATCAATAAGGACGATGCCTTTGAATTTGACAGTTCAGAATATAAAAAATAGTTGCAATTACGATAACTACTTTTCAGTATTCGTTTTTTCGCGATAAAGTTTCTTATCTACCACACTTGCCATTTTTTCTACACTTAGATTTAATCCTAAAAAATCATTAATGGCAATCGCTTTTTCAAAAGGACTTTCCACTATCTCTTTGTAATTTACATATAAGACCGAAACATTGGGCAAGCTTTCATCCCAAGAAGCAATTCCTGCTAATGTCTTTTCATATTTTTCATAGAGATTCATAGGCACAGCATCAGTGGCTACTGATTTACCATCTCGTTCCAACATTTTTTTCTGTGATGATAAAACTTCCATTAAATCTCGTTGCATAAAAATGACTTTGTACTCAAACTGCAACGGCAAATGTTTTAACAGTTGAGCAATCACTTTCATTGTTTTTCCGACACCGTCTTTTACAAACGCTTTGCTTTTCTGCAAGTTTTTTATCGCCTCATGTTCGTAATACCCCTTTGGATTATTTTCGTCCGCAACTCGTTTACTATCCGTAAATATTTCAGAGCCTCCAGCCTCTAGCATTTGCATCATCAAAGAGGTTCCCGATCTAGGCAATCCGGATACAATCGTGATTTTACCTTTTGTATTTTGGACCATTACTTTTTTATACTCATTTGCCTTTTGGGGCTCTTTTAAATAATTCGTATAAATATCAATAATTTTTTTTCGGGCAATATTGAACTTAGGGTTCAACGTTAAGCAAGTATCTAACACCATTACCGCTTTTTCGTAATCCTGCATCAAAAAGTAAGTATCTCCTAACTGATAATGAACATAAGGAATATGAAAAAGTAGCCCCAAACAGCTATAAAATGATGCTAAGGCTTTTGGATAAGCCATCAACTCTTTATGACATAACCCGATCATATAATGAGCGCTATAATTTTCAGAATTAACTGCAAGCTCTTTTTCCGAAGCCACAATAGCTTGCTTATAATCTTTTAACTGAAAATAAGCATGCGCAATTCGCAAATTGATTTCCTGTGCGTTTTGCGCTTCAGATTCAACCTTGCTAAAAATTGCAAGCGCTTTTTTATAGCGCCCTTCAGCTAATAAAAGAGTACCCTCTATCATATCAAATTCAGGTGTTTCTTTCTTTTGTTCAGCATTTAATTTTTCGAATACATTCCGGGCTTTTTTTATCTCACCAACTGCCTGATAGGCATATAAAAGTCGCAGTCCGTATCGCACTTGGTCAGAGAAGTTTTCAAATAATTGTTCTAACAATTGTATTCCCTCTGCAAATTTGCCCCCATCAATATAAGCGCGAGCTAGATTAAAATTGTTCTCGTTATTCGTATTTTGAATTGCCTTTTCGGCGTTCTTTCCAGGATCAGCTACATAACCCAATTCTATCAATTGCTTCAGTTCAGCATCTGCTTCTTCATCTGACACTTTTAAGTTATCATGTTGAGTAGGTGCTCCACCCAATGCAATATCCCAACTTTCAATTCGTTCTATTATTGGCTCATCTTCAAATGCAGTCACTAACACTTTGCCGTCCATATCTTTTCCTACAGCCAAATCATACAAACTCAATACGGTAGGTGTTATGTCTAATAGACTAGCACCTGAAATTCGTTGATCTTTTTTAATACCAGGTCCATTCAAAACAAAAATTCCATACGGACTATGCTCTATAGCCGGTCCAGCTGGCTCATTAGGAATTGCGCTGGGTCTATTATTATCAGGATAAAAACCATGATCGCTAATCAGCATGATGGTAGTTTCTTCTCCTGCCAATTCCATTAATCTTCCCAACATCATATCATGATAACGACAAGCACTGTTCACAACATCCTTAAACATTTCATAATCCTTTAGCGGAATATGGTTGCGGTGCGGCGGATGATATTTCATAAAGCCATGACAAAAATGATCAATCGCATCATAATAAACACCTACAAAATCCCATTCTTCATTTTCAAGTATATACGTAGCTGCCGAATGAATTGTAGAACAATCTGCTAAGTTTTTTGCAACAGAAATTACTCTAGAATCATTATCCGCATCGAGTTTGGTAGCGTCTGGTATAAAAGGTAAAATATGATTGCCGGTAAGCTCCTGCGGGCGAATTCTTAAATCAGCAAATAGCTCTTCTGTTTCCTTTGGCGAAACAGTTCCTTTGAGCATTGGCCATGGATCGCTTGCACTGTTTGGTGCTCGCTGATATAGATTAGAAATCATGGTTCCATTAATATTTTCGGCCGGGTGCGATGGCCACCAACCAACTACATGTGTTTTTAAATCATGCTCGCTCAGAATATTCCAAATGGCTTTTGTTTTTCTATTTGTGCTGTAAATAGGTCTAATCCCCGAACCATCCGCTTTAGCTTCAGTGAAACCATGAATGCCATGTTTATAAGGACGCTTTCCTGTGGCTATCGAAGTCCACAATGTTGGAGATAATGGCGGGTCTAATGTGGCCAAATTTCCAATTACACCTCCATTAATTAATTTAGACAAATTAGGCATCTGCCCTGCGTCTATTAACGGATTTAAAAATTTCCAATCGGCGGCATCCCAGCCTACTACCAGAACTTTTTTATTTTTCTTCATTTGTCTTAATAGACTCTTTTTGACTTTCTGATTTAGAAAGTTTGTCCTGCTCGCGTTTTTCACGCCAAAGCATTAAACCTTTGTAACCCAGTGCCAGGAGACCTAAAGAGCCTCCTACTGGAATTTCAAAATCATCGCCTTCTTTTGTTTTAATTGATATCGGAGATTCGGACATCTCGTATTTACTCTACAATTATTTTTTCATATCCAGACTTATTATTTTGCTGACATTTTAAATAATAAATACCAGCCGCTGAATTTGATAAATCAATCGAAAAAGACCTGGATCCATTACCCATGTCCTCTGTTTGATGATGGATAAGCTTACCATTTACATCAAAAAGATCAATTGTAAGAGTACCTTCATTGGTTGCATTATAATTAAATTCTAACCGTCCATTTCGAACTGGATTAGACAACAAATCTATGCCACTGGACTGTACTTCATCTGCCATCAATCTTATAATAGAACTAAAATTGAAGGTATTGTCATCACTAATTTCTTTAAGTCTGTAATAATAGTCGATTGCTTTAACATCCATATCCGTATAATGATATTGTTGCATTTCACTTGTATTACCTGCTGAAGCTACAAAACCAATTTTCTCAAATGTTTTTCCATCTGCACTACGCTGAATTTCAAACCCTTTATGATTTTCCTCCTTTTGAGTTACCCAATTAAGATGGTTAACTCCTGCATTATGTCGTCCAATAAATTTAGCTAAAACAACCGGCAAAGGAGTAGCACCTGTTAGGATTTGAGTATTGGGAGTCGCTTCATAGGCCCAACGCTTGATAGTGACTTGATTAGGCCCAGGAACTGCATCGACTACACATAATTCTATCCAACCGTAATGCACATTCACACCAATATTAAATTGAAAACCAATATAACCTGTCGTAGTGTCATCATTCCAATTGCCAAAAGTTCCTGAATACGTAATTGAATTTGCGTTAGAACCTCCCAAAGTCTGATTAGAACTATTGACTACTGCGGCAGCTCCTAATTTGTAAGGGTAACCGTAAGGTCCACCACCAGACCCTTGAAATTGCACACCGGCATTAAGGTTCATGAATATATTGGTACCCACCGAAATACTAAATTCGGCACCTCCTGCACCATCAACATTTACGGGATACACACCATTGGTAACCACTTGGTTGGCAGGAGCTACATTAGTTACAATAACTTGCGCATCAGTCTGCACAGCACCCAAGCTTAGCAAGAGTGCCCCACTTAATTTTAAACCCTTTTTACCTATCTCAGAAGATGGGGTTAGACCTTTTTTTGTTTGTAAGTAATTTTTATAATCCATAGGAGCGTTTTTATTTCCACTAAAAATAACGATTTTGAACGATAATATAAATTAAACAGACAATTTTCCTTGAAACAGATTCTTAGACTTTATTTTTTTTCCATTTCTTAAACAGCCAAACACCTAAAATTACGGTAAGGATGGTAAGTAAAACCTGACCCCAAGCTCCAAATCGAACGGACTTTTTCAAAATAGATTGGTGCTTTTTGTTGTCAATTTTAGTGCCAGAATATTTAGCTACATGGCTTAACAGATTTATGGCTACGTCCTTATCTGGCACAGTTGCATGGCAACTAAGACAAACACCCCGGCGGTCTAACATTACCAATTCATCTTTGTTCAATGGTCGCGAACCACTTAGATGATGACCCACAGTTTGCAATTGTTTGCCATCCTCATCCAGAAAACGACTCCAATCCATTTTTAAATTTTTAATGGCATTAAACGTAGTGTCAACATTTTTTGCCAGCACATTTCCATCAGCATCCAATATATCTTGCACATGATTAATACTTGGATCAAAATATAACTCTCCGTTTTGGATACCATAACCCATTGACTTTGGATTATTATGACAACTTTCGCACTCGCGTGCTTTGGCTTGCACAGTATGGGGTTGTACGGGTGAAATATCAATTCCTAATTGCCCCTCTTCTCCCGCACCTTCTACGTTCGGTATTTTAAAAATGTGATTGAGCAATATCTGCTTACCATCAGCATTTTTCACCGTAACCGTAGTTTGACAACCCGGAATACCTGGACTTACTCTATGATCACCATTAACCACAAGCGGTGGATCTTCCCATCGCAAATAAGAGCGCTGTTCTTTTACTTCTCCACTAGTTATATAGTCCGTTATTTTTTTTAGTTCGCCCGTTGGTAATTGCTCGGGCGTTAGTCCATTTTTTTGATGCGCTCTTGCCACTGCTACCCAATCCAATTTCTTCAGGTCTTTGGTATAATCTATATTAATATGACAACCATAACATTGCGGCGCCCAAGTGGCATGGCATGCATAGCACTCCATTTTGTCAATGTGTTTTTGCGTTTGCACCATAGCCACATGACCTTTTTCAGATAGTTTGCCTTCATCGGTTAACTTTTTTAGCGGGTTTAAAACAATCGTTTTACCCGAGGCCGATTCTAGGATTACTTGGTCCCCTTTTTTTACCAAATGAGGCATTGCATTACCTCTAGCAGAAAGCAAAAAGCCATCTTCTCTTTTGCTTACATGTCCTTTGTATAAATACTTCGCGACTGTATCACTTATCCCTCTTGGCTCACCCGTTTTGGGAGCTTGACTGGCAATTTCGTCGCCATAACCAATTGGTAATTCCCAAGGATATTCCTTTGGTGTTCCATGACAATCTGTGCATTCTACTTCTACTGCACCTTGTATGGCACCTGCTAAATCTCCCAAACTATGTACATCACCACTTGTATGACAATCTTGACAAAGCATTCCTTTTGTCAAATGAACATCGGCCTGTAAATGGATGTAATTTTTTTTATGAATCTTAGGTTCAGCATCTCCATTACTCATAAATGGTGACTGATAACTGGTCTCCATAAGTCCTTCATAGCTTACACCAATTCGTCGTCCCCGATTATGACAACTGGTACAACTTTTCGTGGGCATCCCGCTATATTCTTTTTCGTGCACCTTGACTTTGGCATCACGCGTTGAATGGATTGAATGCACCAAAGCATGTCCTTTTACATCTTTGGGTATCATGGGATCATTGCCTTCATATAAACCTTTATTCGAATAAGGTACATGACAACTCGTACATCCAATTCCTCTAAAATCACCATCACTTTGTGACCCTTTCACACCGATATGACAACGCTGACAATCGGTTCTTAAATATGTATAAACCGAAAGACGAGGATCTTCATTAACTTGCTCGGGTGTGGGCGCTTCGGGTAAGGCTGTCATTTTACCAGGGAAGATTTGTGGCTCTGCCTTTTTGAGTTCCTCCATGTATTTTTTATAGGTTTCACTTCCTAATCTTTCGTGCACCGAAACTTCTTCGGTAGCTATGTTGGCTACATTATGATTGTAGCCTTGCAAGCCACCAAATCCCCAAGTGGTTCCTTGTATTTTTCCTGCTTCGGTAAACATTAAACTGGTAAACTGTGTTTTTACTTGTTCTTGATGACACCCACCACAAGTATTTTCATTAATCCACGGACTGCCCGGGTCGGGATAAAATTCTTTAGGGCCTTGGTGCGTTTTATAATAATCAATCGTTCCCTGATGAGCTAATTTTTCATTTTTTGTATTCGGGTTCCCTCCGTGACAAACAACACAATCGTTATTCGCGATGCCAGCTTTTTCTGCTTCGCGAAAAATCTGTTGCATCATACCTGATGCATGATCCCGAATAGGTTCGACTCCATTATGACAACTTACACAATTATTATTAGTATAGTCGGGAACAATGGCTTCACCCTCATAATATTTCACGTCCTCCATCTCAGGACACTCCGCTCGATGCGTTTTTTTGGTAGACTGTGCTTTACTTTTTTTTCCGCAATTCGAGGCAAAAATCATTACGCCGCAAAGCAATACAAATAGACCCAGTATGTAGTACCTTTTTTTCACTTAGAGATTAGTGGCAAGGTAAGAAGTTTTTTACGCAAAGGAGCAAAGCTTAGCGGGATTCGCGTTTGAATTTATCTAACGCATTAGATAAATGTTTCCTTACTTTTAATTCATCAGGCTCGTAATAAAATGTACTCAGTACATTTTGATTCGTATCTAACATTGCAAAAAACGGTTGTGTATTCATTTTAAATTTAGCTAGCTGAAAATGATAATTTTTATCTCCTTTGGTTAAAACGGTTCGCTCTAAGTATTCACTATAAAAAGTATCTTGAATTGGAGATTGATCATCTACAAACAAGGCTACCGCCGAAAATTTGTCATTTATTAGTCGTGCTACTTTAGGGTCATTAAAAACAACTGATTCCATTTTTCGGCAACTGACACCCGCCCAAGCGGTAAAGAAAATAAGTAAGGGTTTATTGGTACA
>CAZTCQ010000044.1:0-5742 GCA_964612525.1 uncultured Chitinophagaceae bacterium
ATACCATTTGGTCTATTTCTTTATCTGTTTGGTCTATTTGATGTTTTATTTCTAATGCTTTGACTTTTTCAGCTTCAAAGTATTCTTGCCATTCTGCTTCTTGGGATAGGCTTAGTTTTACTTTTTTCTTTTTTAGTTCTTTTATAAAATCAGAGTAACTTAACTCGCACCAATCTTCCAATTTCTTAGAAAGCTTTTCTATTTCAAACTTCCTTTGAATTAATCTTCCTACTTTTGTTAAGCTGTCTATATAAGTATCGGTTAATTCTATACTCTCATTTGACTTTTGTTCAAATTTTATTGACTTCTCAGGTAATATAAAAGGGAACTTTTCAAGAAACCCTGTAGACATTTCGAAATATCCACCAGCCTTAGGTGGGCATAAAAGACTCATAAAATAGTTAGACAAATTACTATTGAGAATTGCAAGAATTACTTTGTAGTTTTTTTCATTACCCTCGTTCAAAAGGAATGAATACAGTCTGGCATTCCTAAACATTTGACATTTAGAATCAAAAGCAAACTTAGGCATGTTAGTTGTTCCAGGATAGATGATTTTAATAGAATCATAAATCCATTTCTCCCGAGGTCTGTTTAACTGATACCAATTATCGCTTCCCTCATAGTTTTTTCTACCTTGACTTCGATTAGATAATATTTCTCTATTTTCTAATAAGTAATTAGAAATGTTGGGAAATTTTGCAACCAATTCGTTGAATGGTATCAGTATGGTTCTATCATTTTTTTGATAATAGGGATATATGCAGAACGTTTCAGGAGTTGACAAATGCCATTTGCCTATATCCCGAGAACCTAAAATTGGATAAATTATTTCTTCCTCTAAATTTAATTTATTTATTGTTTCTCTACTAATAAAAAAGACATTATCGGCACTTGATACAACTCCTGTTTTAGCATTCCCAATATCTTTGCCAATTTGGACTTCTTTATAGCTATTAATCTTATCCAAAATTGAGGTATCCTCAAAAACTACTTTATCGGAAGTTAAATTAGATTGACTAATCTTAAGCTTATCTAAAATTGCAACTGAAGAAGATTTGCTTGAAGAATTATATAAAATAAAAGAATATTGGTCTCTCTTCTGAAAAAAGAACAACCCAGTATAGGTAGTTGCACCGTCAAAAATTTGTTCACTTGAAGAGAATCTATAAAAATTAGTTGATACACTTTTAGAAATTAAATTTCTTAACCCAATCCCTGAACCAGTATGTAAAAATTGATAACTTGAAATAAAAGAAATTATTCCTGAAGGTTCCATAATCCCAAGCCCCTTCTCTACAAACAAGCTCGATAAGTCAAATTTCCCCGTACTTGAAACATATTGCTCTTTGTAGTATTGGACCTCTTTTTTAGAAACAAATTCCACTCGAACATAAGGAGGATTACCAATTACAATATCAAAACCTCCATTCTTAAAAACTTTAGGAAATTCACTTTGCCAATTAAAGGCTTTATCTCCTGCTACCTCTTTATCGTCTATAAGAGAGTTACCACATTTAATATTATTGTTTAAGCTTGTAAGCTTACGTCCTTTTTGTGCGGTCCGTAACCAAAGAGAAAGTTTAGCTATTTCAATAGACTCCTCATTTATGTCAACTCCGTAAAGGTTATTCTCCAATATGGCATTTTCAATATTAGGGAAAGGAATACTATCTCCAAACAAATTATGGACCAACTCGTCTATATAAGTATGCTCTGTAATAAGAAACTCTAACGCTTGATTTAAGAAGGCTCCACTACCACAAGCAGGGTCGCAAATGGTAACTTTCAACAACCAATCTCTATATTTATCCAGCTTGGCATTCAGCTTTTTTATAGTTGCTTTTTGTCGCCTTTTTGGGTCTTTGTTATAATCTTCCTCTATTATTTTAAGTTCTTCTTTTTTCTCATTACAAAGCTTGCCAAGCGTATTATCTACTATATACTTGGTTATATATTTTGGCGTATAGAATACGCCGTCTTTTTTCCGTTTGGTTGTACTCTTATCAACTTCTATTCCTGCAAGTTCATTTTGTATTTGCTCAATATCATTTAGTGAATGCTCAAAAATGTGTCCGAGTATATTTACGCTTACCTCACTCATAAAATCATAGTCGCTTAATTTTACGCTATGCTCATGAAGTAGCTTGTCGTCAATCTTAATATTATCTAATACTTCGTCAGGTGCAAATAAGCCTCCGTTATAAGCAAAGATTTCATGTTGCTTTCCTGTATAGCCTGTATTCATATAACTGAAATACTTTTTGAACCTATCATACAAAGGAAAATGCTCGTCATAGTTTTCCTTTAGTTCGGTCCATTGCTTTACTATTTCTCTGATAGAATTAGGAGGTAGCAATAATCTATCCTCAGCAAAAAATATAAAAAGCAAACGGTCTAAAAGTTTTTGCGTTTTGTTGAATAAAGTAAGCTTATCAAAGCTTGGATTGCTTTTTACAATGTTGTCAAATACTTCGTTTCTAAATTGGGCGTAGTCTTTATATAATTGCTTTGTAATCGTTTCTTCTTGGGTTAATGACTGCTCCTTTATCTTTTTAGGAATAGCCTTAAAAACGTTCTCTTTTGCCAAACAAAGCCATAAAACCTCAAATCGTTCTTTGGATAATGTGAAGAGATTAAATTCCTCAAAATCTATCGCATTATCAATATAAAAACGAAGTTTCTCAAAATTGGAAGTAATCACATAATTACAATTGGCTTGATTGCTTTTATAACCAAAGGCTTGTGCTTCTATTTTGCTTAGGTCCGTTGTATTTGTTCCTTTTAGTTCTATTACGGCTATTACTTTTTCGTCTTGTATAATTGCACCGTCCGCTTTCTTAGAGCCTTTTTCATTCTTTTGCTCCGTTATAAGATTATAATTAGGGTCTGGGTTTAATGTATATCCTAAGATATTTACAAAGAGGTCCATAAGGAACTTAGCTTGATACTGCTCCTCGTTATGGTTTCTTATGTTTTCTTGAACCTTAGGGTCATGGAAGTGCTTTATAAACTTATTCCAAGCTATCTCAAGGGCTTCTTGATTAATGTCCTTGCTGTATTTATTGAGTACTGAATTTTGGAAAAGGGTCATAATTTCTGAGATTGACTAAAAATACTGATTCTTCTAATTTAATTCATATTTAACCAATCTGAATTATCCCTTCCGCCTTTAATTTCTCGCACTTTTAAGTAAGGTTTGAGTCTATTATGAACTTCAGTTAGCCATTGCTTTTGTGCAAGTAGGTATTGATTTGATACTACTGAATAAGCTTTAGAAAATTCTCTCATTGAAAGAGAAGTGACCAGTAAGATTATTATAAAAAATCGGTGAAGAATAATTTGAAAAGCCAATCTAAAAATATGAACTCTCAGTCGTCACAGAATAAATTATAAGTAAGAAATAATAAGGACTAATCTAATTGATTCCTGCCAATCCAGAAGTCAACAGTGGTTTTGACAAGCTCTTTAAATTCTCCAAAATCAAATACTTTTTGAACATATGCGTTTGCGCTCAGCTCATAGCTTTTTCGAATATCATTCGGATAATCTGAACTAGTGAGCACAACCACAGGAATTTTTCGCCATAGAGCATTCTCCATCCGACGAGTCAAAAATTCAAACCCATTTACTTTGGGCATATTCAAATCTAAAAGAATCAGTTTGGGTAATTCCTCAGCTGTTTCTAAATGTTCGATTCCCTCACTACCATTATTCGCATGAACGTAGTTGATTTGATTGTTCGCACTTTTCAACGCCTCCCTCATTAAGGTCACGTCGGTTAAGCTATCTTCACAGTGCAATAAGGTTGTCATAAGTCAAAGATACTAAAAAAGAAGGTCGTCCCCTTGTTCGCATTCGGCTCGTACCACATTTTACCTCCATTGTGCTCAATTATCTTTTTACAGAGCGCCAAACTCACTCCTTTGCCAATAAAATCTTTTTGGTTGTGCAATCGTTGAAACATGGCAAAAACTTTTTCGTCATCATCTGCATCTAAACCAATCCCATTATCTTCTACCGTCACGATGGTAGCCTTGGAAGCTTGCGTAACACCTATTCTCACTTGCTTCTGATCACTCAGGTTAAATTTAATAGCATTCAATAAGAGAGATTCTACGATAAAAATGAACCACTTTTTTGTAAAAACAAGGCTGTATTCTTCATTCGGAATATCAATTTGTACCGTTTCATTTTGATATTTTTCTTGCAGTTTGGCAAACAGTTTACTAACGTTAATGTTTTCCTTTTTTTCTTCTACTCTTCCGATTCGAGAGAACTCTAGTAGACCATCCGTGATGTCAATCATCGTATGACTTGCTTTTTTGATGGTAGCCAGGTGCGAAAAATCATCCGAACTAATTTGATTTTCTATTCTACCTTCTAATAACTGCACTAGGCCATGAATATTCCTTACGGGCTCCATTAAATCATGAGAAGCGATGTAGGCAAATTCCTTTAGGTCTTTGTTAGACTGCTGAAGTTCAGCAACGGATCTTTCCAATTTTTTACGGGCCTCTACTATGGGTGTAATCACCTCTGTGAACATTATTAATCCTCCAATCTCTTCGTTCTTGTTATACCAGGGTCTTAACTCATAGCGCAAATACATAATCTTATTATCCTCTCTTACCCATTGCTCTTCATCTTTTTTAAGGACCTCGCCTCGAAGCACTCTTTGATGATCCCGTTTCCACCTCTCCAAAATATCAGGAAATACTTCATAATGCGATTTACCGATTATGTCCACATTGCCCAATTGATAATCCGTAAGCCAACGATCACTATGCGCTAAATAACACACATTTGTATCAAACATTGCTACCGCTGCAGGAGTATGTTTGATTAAAAAAGAAAGATTTTCATTCAGTTTCATAACTCGGATTTGATTCCTTACTTAAAATTAATCCGAAAAAGAAGAATCCAATTTTTGAACCCTCAAAAAGACTCGATACTACTAAACATTAACAAGGTGTAGATGTTAGCTTACGATCTAAGCTGATTCTTTTTTAAAACGCTGACTACTTCAACAAGCCTTGAAATTTTAGGCCTTTGTAAACCTCGGCAATATTTTCTGGAATTTCAAACTCCGTAAGCCAATGATTTTCTAAACCATTTACATCCGCTAGTTCATATAATTCTGGTATCTCTACAATGCTCTTCCCGAGTGTTTCAAACGCCTCACTAAAATCTAAACGCAGGTCTTCATGAATTTTTTGGAGCTGAACCATCGTCCTAAAAATTCGGTTGACGACATAGAGAAATAATTTGCGTTTATACTTTTCGGAATCACTATTTATGATGAAAATTTGATGTTCCCTTAAAAGTTCATTCAGCATAAGGAGGTTCAATTCTATCTCGCCGTACTTATCTTTTGTAATCCGAACGTGATGAGTAATATCGCCGCTCACCTGACGGATAAAACGCTGCATTTGTGCCATATAAGCTCCTTTATAACCAAGCTTCTTCACTTTTTCTATTACGAGTTCTGCGCACTCTTCACGAAGTTCTTCCACTCCTCGCGTGTCCACCATGTTAAAATATAATTGCTCTCGCAAATACCAATCCTTGCGTAACAATCGCCAAATTAGCTTGTCCTTTTCTTTGTGGCTTACATCACTGAGCGCCCGCTTAAATTCTTTCTCGTCTTTCTCCACAAGATTTATCTATTTTGTTTTTTTTAAAAATAATAAAAAGGAAGGTCTTCCCTCTCAAACTTGGTCAGATCGAAAGAATCAAGTT
>CAZTCQ010000044.1:5842-21422 GCA_964612525.1 uncultured Chitinophagaceae bacterium
TAATAAAAAGGAAGGTCTTCCCTCTCAAACTTGGTCAGATCGAAAGAATCAAGTTGAAAATCTTTCTTCAATTTTTATATATAATCTAAGCCTAGCAATTCACGATCTACAATTACTCCAAGCCCTTAAAATATCTTTGCTGAAAATAAATAGTTTCAAAATGTAAAAAAAGCTGTCCGGGTTGGACAGCTTCTAGTTTTCATAAAATATAGGGTCTGATTAAAAATGTAAATTAATACGAATCGAACCGGTTGGCCCAAACAAAGAATTAGAATTATCAGTATCTAGGATCAATCCATTACTACTGCCCGTTTCCATAGTTTGCTGACCATACTCGTTCAAACCCGCATCGATAGATTCTAAGGATACGTCACCACCGCGAGTAGATTCATAGCCAAGACCCCAACCGAATTCTCCGCCAATAGAAATTTTAGGAAAGATAAAATATTCCGCACCAATGAAACCACGAAGTCCAAACTGAGTCGTACGACCTAAGTCTCTTTCGGTGATTCTTGCAGGATTACCATAAGAATCAACGTCTACGTTATCCGCCCCGGCAAACTCATCATCGGCGTTTACACCGACTGCTTTGTTTGAACTTACGCTCAGTGCATTTCCGTATGAAAATTCTTGACGTCCACCGCTAGTCCAAAAACCAACTTCTCCACCATAGAATCCCTGCAATCTTGTATTCCCTCTTCTTTTTTCAACCCCTACGCTTAAACCGATGTTTGAGCCGCGTGCAGAAAACTCATTTTCTACCATAGGAGGCAAATTAGGAAAAACCGTTGTACCCGAAGCACTGCGATCAGAAACCATATTGGTTTGATCGTTTGACAAAACTCCGATGCGTAAGGAAGCACGCAAGGCTAAGTCTGACTCCAAAAAATATTTACCGGTAATCATTTGATTGTTCAATAAATAATTAAAACTTGGGCTACTAGCCGTTCCATTTCCTTGGCCTTGACCTACCAGGCCTTTCAAGTAAGAGAAAAAAGGATTGGCACTTACCCCAATTGACCAATCTTCGGCTTGAGGCAAAACACGCTCACCATTTTTAGATCTTATATTTTGTCCGTACACGCTAGCTACTAAGAAGGTAGCTGCCAATAACATAATAACTCTTTTCATAAATTTTATCGTTTAAGGATTCAAAAGTAATTTCAAGCCCTTTATTCAACAACCTATCGGAGCATTATATTTTTAACAATCAGAGAACCTAGTTTGCACAGGTGTGCAAAAATGAAAATAAAGGCATAATAAAAATAAATATGTATCTTTTTTTATACTGATTATCAATTATTTAAAACATATACAAAAAAAATTATAATTGATTATGTTGGTTCATACACTATAAAAAAACTACATTTGCGCTCCCGAAAAAAGGGAAGATTAAAATAATCGGAAAAATGAGACATTTAAGTTATAAAACAAAATTTGCCAAGAAGGAAACGCATCAGGCAGATTGGCACATCGTGGATGTGGCCGGAATTACCGTGGGTAGAGCTTGTAGCAAAATTGCTAGCGTACTTCGCGGAAAACATAAACCAACCTATACGCCGCACATGGATGCAGGTGACTACGTAATCGTAATCAACGCAGACAAAGTAACCTTTAGCGGAAACAAATGGGAAGACAAAAAATATATTACATATTCTGGTTACCCAGGTGGTCAAAAAAGTAGAAGCGCGAAAGAAATGCTTGAAAAAGCACCAGAACGTATCGTAGAAAAAGCGGTGAAAGGAATGCTTCCTAAAAATAAATTGGGACGCAGAATGTACAAAAAACTTTTTGTATACACAGGCACTGAGCACCCACACACAGCACAAAAACCAACAGAACTTAAAGTAGGTAAAGAATAATTTTTTTTACTGATAAAAATAAAAAATCCAACATGGAAAAAGCAATAAACACAATAGGCAGAAGAAAAGCCTCCGTAGCACGCGTTTACCTTTCAAAAGGAAAAGGAGCCGTTACCATCAATGGTAAAGACTACAAAACATATTTCTCATTAGAGTATTTACAAAACCAGGTAGACTCGCCGTTCGTAGTGACAGAGACGGCTGGTCAATTTGACATAACCGTAAACGCAACCGGCGGCGGAATCAAAGGTCAAGCTGAAGCAATCAAAATGGGCATTGCCCGTGCATTGTGTGAAGTAGACGAGAATTTACGTCCCGCTCTTAAAAAAGCAGGAATGCTGCGCAGAGATGCTAGAGTAGTAGAAAGAAAGAAATTTGGTTTGAAGAAAGCCCGTAAGAGTTTCCAATTCTCAAAGCGTTAATCCATTTAATTTATTTACTAAAAAGAACAACATTATATTATGTCAACAAATACATTACAACAACAACTTTTGGAGGCGGGCGTTCACTTTGGTCACTTACGTAAAAAGTGGAACCCAAAAATGCTTCCTTACATATTTTCTGAGAAGAAAGGAATTCATATCATTGATTTGAATAAAACAGTAGTCGGCTTAGAAGAAGCAGCAGCGGCTATGAAACAAATTGCAAAAAGCGGTAAAAAAATCCTTTTTGTAGCTACTAAAAAACAAGCGAAAGAAATCGTGATGGAGTGCGCACAAAAGGTGAACATGCCGTACGTAACTGAACGTTGGTTGGGTGGAATGCTTACAAACTTCCAAACCATCCGTAAAAGTGTAAAGAAAATGCACAGCATTGAAAAAATGCTAGAAGATGGAAGCATCAGCATTAATAAAAAAGAGCGTTTAACGCTGACTCGCGATAAAACTAAAATGGAGAAAGTACTCGGCGGAATTGCTAATATGAATCGTACGCCTCAGGCCGTATTCATAGTAGATATTTCTTTTGAAGAAATCGCTTTGGCAGAATCTCGCAAATTAGGCTTGACTACTTTTGGTATGGTAGACACAAACAGTGATCCTAACAAAGTAGACTTTGCAATTCCTGCGAATGATGACGCTACGAAAAGTATCGCCATTATTGCAAACTACTTGACAGCCGCTATCATTGAAGGTTTGAAAGAGCGTGAAGCAGATAAGGATAAAGAAGAAGCTCAAGAAAAAGCAGCAAAAGCAGCAGCACCTAAGGTGGAAGCGACTGATGATGCTAAGGCAACAGCACCGGCGGCAAAAGCTGATACTTCAACCAAAGCTGCAGTAACTGAAGCCGCTCCAGCAGAAGCACCCGCTGAAGAAGCACCGGTAGTGGAAGAGCGTCCAGCAGATGACTTTACTAAAATCGAAGGTATCGGACCAAAGATCAATCAAATTATGATTGACGGAGGTGTAACGACTTATGCCGCTATGGCGTATGCAAAACCTGAGCAACTAAAAGATATTTTAGCAGCAGCCGGTAATCGTTATAAAATGCACAACCCTACTACTTGGCCTCAACAAGCGAAGCTTGCAGAGGAAGGAAAATGGGACGAACTAAAAACTTTACAAGACAAATTAGACGGAGGTAAATAAAAGTAATACGCTCTTCCCCCCTCTTGAGAGGGGGCTGGGGGTGTGTTAAAGATGAGTACTAAACCCTCTAAACAGTAACACAAAAATTAAATAAAAATGTCAATAACAGCACAGGATATTAATAAATTAAGAAAACACACAGGACAAGGAATGATGGACTGTCGTGCAGCATTGCAAGAAACAAACGGAGACTTTGAAGCAGCCGTAGATTTTTTACGTAAAAAAGGAGCTAAGGTAGCTGCTAAGCGTAGCGATCGTGATGCGAACGAAGGAATCGTTTTAGCAAAAACAAACGAAAACGGAAAAGTTGGAATTACCTTGAACGTAACTTCCGAGACTGACTTCGTTGCTAAAAATGAGGACTTTGTAGCTTTTGGAAATAAACTAATTGACATTGCAGTCGCTAACGATTGTAAGTCATTAGACGAATTCAAAAGTGCAGACTTCGATGGCATTCCCGTTTCAGAAAAAATACTTGAACAGGTAGGTAAAATCGGTGAGAAAATCGACGTGACTTCTTTCGAGCGCGTGGAAGCTGACTTTGTTGCAGCTTACAATCATGGTGGAAATCGTGTAGCCGTGCTAGTAGGAATGACGCAAGAAGCGCCAGAAGCCGGAAAAGATGTGGCTATGCAAATAGCAGCTATGAATCCAGTAGCCTTGAACCGTGACAGTGTAAGCCCAGAGCAAATTGAGCGTGAGAAAAACGTAATCATGGAATCCATGAAAGCGGACCCTAAGATGGAAGGCAAGCCTGAGCAAATGTTGTCTAAAATTGCGGAAGGGAAGCTAGGTGCTTTCTTTAAAGAGAATACCTTAATGGCGCAACCATTTGTAAAAGATGGTAGCAAAACAGTTGAGCAATTCTTAAAAGAAACAAATGCTGATTTAAATCTTACTGAGTATAAGCGATTGGCGGTAGGATAATTTCTTACTTATATAAAATTTGAACCCTCTTCTTTCGAAGAGGGTTTTCTTTTTTTACAACCCGCTGACGCTAATTCATAAAGTGTGAAACACCCATGACAATTTAAAAGATGTTACCCTATAGCTTTGTGCTTGAAACTATACTAACCCTCTGAACGTATTTATTTAACCTTTTAAAACTTATACGTTATGAAAAAAATTATTGTTCTTTTAACCCTAGCGCTTGCCACTTACCACAGTACAACCGCTCAATTTCCCGCGGCCGAGTACTTAGACATTAACCGAGTCAAAGCCCGTTATATGGTGCATGGCGATATGTTTTGGGACCCTGCAACCGGAGACGCAGCCTACGAATTTCCCAAAGGAAGTGGAAAGCATTCTGGCTTTGCTTCCTCTCTGTGGATTGGTGGCATCAACCAATCAACAAACACGCTTCATCTAGCAGGACAAAAATTCCGAACGAATGGTAATGACTACTGGCCAGGACCTTTAGATATAAATAATGGTGCCGTATCAGACACTATACAATCAGCGCACTGGGCGCAAATTTGGAAAGTCAATAAAACAACCATTGATTCTTTTTTACAAATATCAAATCATACGCTAGCCAATACACCTTCATCTATCTTGAAATGGCCAGGCAAAGGAGCAAATGGCTCGTTGGGGGCTCAACAAGTAAAAAGTGCAGCGAATGGTTTGCTTTTGAACTTACCAAATAGAGATCTTGCTCCTTTTGTTGATGTAAACAATGACAACGTTTATAACCCATTAGACGGCGACTATCCGAAAATAAAAGGAGAACAGATGTTGTGGTGGATTTTTAACGATAATAGTGCTTCTCACGGTGCTTCCAAAGGATTGCCCATGAAAATAGAAATTCATGCTAGTGCCTATGCTTGCAATCAAACGGGAATAGAGAATACTACCTTTTTAAACTATAAGATATATAACTATAGCAGTAATACCTATGACAGTACGGTAATCAGCTTTTGGAATGATATTGATTTAGGGTATGCATTCGATGACTACGTGGGTTATGACAGTTCGCGCCGTATGGGTGTAACCTACAATGGTGACCCCTTGGACGAAACTCAAAGTGGTTATGGTACAAATCTAACTCAAAAAGCCGCTGTCGTTCTCAAACACCCAAGCGATATTGGAAATAATCGCTCACCCTTGGGAGCATTTACAATATCCAATAATGGAAATGGACGTGATGGAGATCCTCAAACAGCCACTGAATTTTATAATTATATGACGGGAAGTTGGCGAGATGGTACCGCATTTAAAAAAGGGTGTGACTTACTGAACGGAGCAACTGTTGCATACCCCTTTGCCTTTCCAGACGACCCTTCTGATATAAACGGCATTTCCGAAGTGCGGTGCAACAAGGTTCCATTTGATAGAAGAATTATATTATCTGGTCAACCCTTTACAATGTATCCAGGTAGTGCCCCCATAGAATTCACCTTGGCATTTATTAATACGGATTTAGGAGTCGACAATTCTAACTTTGATGAACTGCGTCGACTGGCGGATACAGCTTACAAATATCCAGATGGCTGTCAATCACTTGCATGGCCCACAAGCACCCCAAATATAACGCAAGGAGAAATTAGTATCTATCCGAACCCCGCCAACTCTTTTTTCACTATCCAAGATACTGATGAGAAGAAGAAAAGCATTAAGCTGTATAATGCTCATGGCCAAGAGGTATATAAAAAAGTGAGCAGCAATCGTAATCTTAAAGTCCCTACAGGAAACTTAGCCAAAGGATTGTACTTTCTACAAATAAAAAAAGATGACAAACAGTTTTCACAAACTGTGCTATTAAATTAAGCTTTTCGCCCCGAAATTAATTTCGGGGCTTCTCGTTTAAGTTTAGCTTCGTCATACAGATGTCTCCTTCTTTGTTAAGCTTGAAAAAGAATCTTTAAAAATCAGTATATTTGATTCTTTAATTTGAAATTATGAAGAAAATAGTACTCATTCTAGCGCTATCTATTGGCTTATACCAAGCTACAAGCGCTCAGTCCAATTGCGCCTACACTTACACCCAGAGCGGTAACAATGTCACATTCAGCCACCTTTGGCCTCTAGCACTCATTTACACTTTAGATAGTGTGCGTTTTGACTTTGGCGATGGGAATACTTTATTACACACCCTTCCAGTGCCAACGACTACCAATCATAGTTATGCAGCAGCGGGTACCTATAATGCTTGTTTGACAAGATATATTTCTCAAATTGGTGTTCCAACGCCTATTGCTTGTACTTATTGCGATTCGATTACGATTGCGGGTACTCCGCCGCCACCGGGTTGTTTTGTAAATGCTGGATTTACCTCATCGCCGGGTGCTGGATTTACAGTTAATTTCACCAATACTTCATCATGTGCAACCTGCCTTACACAAAGTTCGGTTTGGGATTATGGCGATGGTAATACATCAACTCTGCCACAAGCCGCTCATACCTATATGATGCCTGGCACTTACACAGTTTGCCTATATCAAATCGGTATAAACTCTCAAAACGTTACTTGTATTGATACTTTTTGCAACACGATCAACGTTAGTCAATCTAGTGGCTGTACAACTACTATGCAACTAGCCTCAACAACAAACTCAGTAACGGCCACTGCATTTGCTAGTGGAGGAGCATCGCCTTACACCTATTCTTATACCTTAAACCCTGGTAATATCACAAATACAATCGGCAGTTTCACAGGCCTTACTCCAGGCGTCTATACTGTATGTGCTACCGCCACGGATAATAATAATACGGTTTGCTCCGTGGCTTGTGATACAATTTCCGTCGGCGCAATGGTTAATTGCACCACTACAATTCAAGCATCAGTCAGCGGTAATACTATCAACGCTTCGGCTACGTCTACGGGCGGTACAGCACCCTATTTTTATGCCTATACCTTAAATGGCGGTGCGCCGGTTGCGAATGGTAGTTTCCCAGGATTAGCTCCAGGCGTCTATGTTGTTTGTGCCACATCTTTTGATGCCTTGCAAAATGTTTGCTCCACGGACTGTGACACATTGGTAGTAAACAATACCACACCAAGTGGTTGCATTGTAAATGCCGGATTTACGGAGACAATCTCGGGCTTAAACGTAAACTTTACGAACACTTCTACTATCAGTAACGGTTCTATTACTACCTACGGCTGGAGTTTTGGAGACGGAAACTTTAGTACCGCACCTTCTCCGGTTCATTTTTATACAACGCCGGGGCCTTACAACGTTGTTATGGTAGTAAATGGATTTGACACCTCACAAAACGCTTGTGTTGATTCAATTAGCAAAACGATCACCGTATCGATCGGAAGCGCTGTAAATGATGTTAAAGTGCAAGAATTGAACATTTATCCGAATCCAACTACAAAAAATATAACAATTGACATCCCAAAGGGAGAAAAGTTTGAGAATGTAGTAATCACAGACGTTTCAGGAAGAAAAGTGAGTAATAAATTCGTAACTATTGATAGCGAAAGGCTTACCATTAGCCTTAAAAATCGATCTACAGGAATTTATTTCATAAAACTACAAACCAATAAGCATATTTATACGTCTAGTATAATGAAGCAAGAATAGATCTCTTCATAATAGGAAAGAAAACCTCCCTTTTGGGAGGTTTTCTGTTTTGTATCGCATTTAGCTTTCCCTTATATTTGCTCAAAATTTTGGAAATGGTCCCTAAATATAAACGTGTTCTGCTGAAACTATCAGGTGAAAGTCTTTTAGGAAAAAATAATTTTGGTTTAGATCCTGAAATTTTATCTCAATTTGCTGATGATATAAAGGCGGTGACTGAGATTGGGGTTCAAGTGGCACTCGTAATTGGCGGTGGAAATATATACCGAGGCATGAATGAAAGCGAAACGGGTATTGAACGCGCTCATGGAGATTATATGGGAATGCTAGCAACCGTAATCAACGGCATGGCTTTGCAGAGTATGCTTGAGAAAAAAGGTATTTATACTCGACTACAAAGTGCATTGAAAATGGAAGAAGTTGCAGAAACTTATATTCGTCGTCGAGCTATTCGGCATCTTGAAAAAGGACGTGTGGTGATATTTGGTGCCGGTACGGGAAATCCTTATTTCACTACAGACACAGCAGGATCACTGCGAGCGATTGAAATCAACGCTGACATAATTTTAAAAGGAACCCGTGTTGATGGTATTTACGACAGCGATCCTGAAAAAAATCCTGAGGCCGTGAAGTATGAATCCATTAGCTACGATGAGGCTTTATCCAAAGATTTAAAAATTATGGACAAAACAGCTTTCACGCTTTGCCAAGAAAACAAAATGCCTATTTGCGTTTTCAATATGAACGAACCGGGCAACCTTATGAAGGTCATTACTGATAGTGACGATCAAGGCACACTAGTTACTGCTTAATTATTTTTTTTGTAACCTTATTTTTTTCAGTGCTAATTTCCAATAGATAGACTCCACTAGCATAAGCTGTCATATCAATTGTTTGTTCGCCAGTATTACTTGAAAAGGACAATAAGATTTTACCATTTGAATTGTGTAAGATATACTTAGAATCTGATTTGGTCGAATTTTCTACGGTTAGAAAATTCAATGTTGGATTAGGATAAACTTTTATTCCTTTCTCATTTGTACGAATTGCAGGTTTTAAATCAATTAAACTACTATCAACTTCGATTGTTTCCACGTCATTCACAATCCAATTATTGGGATCTAGTACTATGCTCTCTACCAGACCTAACATTGGTAGTACAATCGTGTCGGCATTTGATTCTATTTGAACTCGAATGACAGTATCTCCAAGTACTGGTCTCTCACACAGTATTTCTAAAGGAGTTTTAAATTGCGGAGTAGAAATAACACGACCGATATGATTTAATACTAAATATAAATGAGTCGAATCAGAATAATATTTGGCTTTCATAACAGGGTAGCCTTCCCCATAAAACCATTGCGTAAAAAAATCGGATAGATTTTTGCCTGAAGTTTTTTCTACAGAATTTTTAAAATCGAGTATGCTTGCATGATTATACTGATGTTCTGAAAGGAAATTTCTTAACGATTGGAAAAATACACTATCTCCAAGTATAAAACGAAGTGAGTGAATCACAGCGCTACCTTTGTTATACGAAAGTGTGGAGTTAAAAATTCGTTGAACATTGCTAGTATCATTAACATAAATAGTTCCAAACGGATTATTCATAACATCTAGATGCGCAATTTTCATTCTTGATTTTGCTGCTTCTGCCCCCCTAAACTTTTCATAGGCCATATAAGCCCCATAGCTAGCAAAACCTTCATTTATAAAAATATCAGACCATGTGGAACAGGTAACATAGTTACCAAACCACTGATGCATTAACTCATGCGCTATTAATCTGAAATCATAATAACCCATAGTAGACATTGTTTGATGCTCCATAGCTCCGCTCATTGGTGCACTTGCATGGCCGTACTTTTCATTTTTGAAAGGATACATTCCTAACCTTTCTGAAAAAAATTCTATTAGCATCGCTGTACTATCCAATACCTGGATATGAGCATTGAGGTTAGGATGGTGAATTAAATAGTTCAGTACCAAAATTGAATCATTAGTCAAACCCGAAGGATAGGCCCAGGTAGAATTTTCAACATAGTTGGACACCGCAACCGAAATTAGATAATAATTAATGGGCGAGCTCGAGTGCCAACGATAACGAATTTTACTATTTAGTAGACTGTCCACTCCCACTAGATTGCCATTACTAGCCACTTTGTTATCATTAGAAGTTGTTATATGAACCCAACAACTATCGGCTTTATCTTGCAAAAACTGTTTACAGGGGAACCACTCCCTCGCACTAAACGGTTCGCTTTTACTCCAAGTTATCTCATGCAAGGAATTGAACCCGTAACGACTAGAGCTAGGAAAATTGGCAGCATCTCCTCTGTAATATATTTTAACGTAGATATTATCACTAGATACTAAAGTCCTACTAGGTTTTGCATAACAAATATTCGAATTCACACTATGTACAAAAGGAGTTCTTACATTATCGATTAATATACTATCAATCGTCAAATTGCTGTTCAATTCAAAACAGAAAGTATCTGTCGCTGAAACTACATTTGCCCCAATCGTAACACTTCCGGATAAGTATGTCGTATCCCGTTCTATATTTAAATCCAAAAAATACCAGTGCACATCATACTTACTCATTAAAGAATTATCAAAGCTGCCGGCGCGTGTTCTTTTCTGTAAGTGAGAATAGGATTCAATTTTACCAGCCGCACAAGAATGTATTTCTTGAGAACGACCTGTTAGATTCAAAAGAAGAAAAAATAGAATAGGGGTTATTATTCGCATGTTTCAAAGCTAATACGAACTTCATATGTATACAATAGAGCACGGTATTCTTGACTAAAATATGACTTGTTGTAACAGTAAGTTCAATGAACTACTGCTTAATTATTTTTTCAACGAAACGTCCTTTACTATTTCGCACCTCTAAAAAATAGATCCCTTCTGAGAGGTATGACAAATCTATTTTTTGAGCAACCCTATCATTTTCAATAGAGAATAGCTTAGTTCCCATCAAATCTCTTAACACGTAAGTGGTTGCCTTTTCTGAGTAATTTTGAATGGTCAGGCCATCAGAAGTTGGGTTGGGAAATAATTTTATTTGAGTTTCTAATTCAACAATATCCGTGTTCAAAGCAATCAAAGTTGGGTCTATCCTAATCAAACTATCCCGATTCAGCAACCAATTATTCGGATCAATTTCTAAACCATTTACAAGCCTACCCAAGGGAATTTTATAGGTATCATTATTGCTCGAGACATTAATCCGAATAGTAGTATCGCCTCCCAAAACGCTTTGGCAGCTAATCTCCAAAGGCGTAATAAAAGTAGGCGTTGAAGAAGAAACAGCATGCTCAACTCTCAAATACAAATTATTAAAATCAGAAAAGTAAGAAGCACTATAAATTGGATAGCCTTCGCCATAAATCCATTGATTAAAAAAGGAAGTCAAATTTTTGCCAGAAGTAGTTTCAATAGAGGTTTTAAAATCATCTATGCTCGCATTACCAAAGGCATACTGCAATAGAAAATTTTTAAGCCCAACAAAAAATACACTATCCCCGAGTTCAAACCGCAGACTATGAATAACGGCATTCCCTTTGTCATAACTCAAACGCCCACTAAAAATTCGATTTACATTATTAGTATCCGTAAAAAAAATACTTCCGCCCGGCTGGTCCATCACGTCATCATGAACATCTTGCATCAAAGATCGAGCTGAATTCAACCCTCTGAAATGTTCCGTAGCCAAATAAGCTCCGTACGAAGCAAAACCTTCGTTGATAAAAATATCGCTCCAAGTAGCGCAAGTAACGTAATCACCAAACCACTGATGCATTAATTCATGCGCTACTAAACCAAAATTAAAAAAGCCCATACTGCTCATCGTCTGATGCTCCATCCCACCCGAAAACGGCGCCATAGCATGACCATATTTTTCATTTGAAAACGGATATAAACCTAACTTTTCGGAAAAATATTCTATCATAAGAGCCGTAGTATCAATCGTTGATTTAAAAAACGGCAAACAGTTTGGATTATCATATACATAATTTACAATGGGTATGGAATCATTCGGCATGGAAGCGGGATGAGCCCAAGTAGTATAATCCACATATTTTGCAACGGCTATGGACACCAAATAATAATCGGTAAGGTAGTTTGATTTCCAACGGTACCGTACTTTATTATTTGGTAGCGCATCAATCCCTTGCAACACACCATTACTACCTACTTTGTTTTGATTATCTGTGGTCACAAATACTTGCACACTGTCCGCTTTGTCCTGCAAAAATTGTTTGCAAGGAAACCATTCTCGGGCACTAAACGGTTCACTCAAACTCCAAGTCACACTATTGCTCCAAGTCGGCGAGGTACCCGTACTAAAACCATTGCCAATAGCACTCCCTCCTACAACCGATGCATCACCATGATAATAGACTTTCATTTTTACGTTGCTATTCGCAGGAATAGCTCCCGCAGGCAATGCATACACAATATGTGAGGTGATTGTATGAAAAAAGGGAATGGATGAATTGAGGTACACAATACTATCAATCGTCAAATTACTATTTAGCTCAAAACAAAATGTGTCCAGAGCCGTTTGACTGGTTGCTCCAATAGTTGTATTGCCCGATAAAACAGTGCTATTTCGCTCTATGGCTAAGTCTAAAAAATACCAATTGACGTCATATTGGGCCATCAGCGCATTGTCCTGTAATCCGGCTCGCGTTCTTTTTTTTATTCTTTCAAACGCACTAGATTTAGCCTCAGCACAAGTATGTTTTTGCTGAGCAAAAGCACTAGAAAAAAGGCCTAAGGCCAAAAAAAGGAGTACACATTTACGCATCTGCTAAAAATAACTCAAAAACCCTTAGCAATGCTTTGCTATACCATTCGTGTGATTTTTCTTTACATTTGCTTGACGAACGCGCTAGCCCAAGAAGAATTAAGAGATTATGTCATCATCAACCTGGTTTAAACGAATCAAACAAGGAATTCTCACTTCAACGAAAGAGAAGAAGAATATCCCGGACGGAATTTGGAACAAATGTCCTGAATGTAAAAACACGTCTACGAAAGAAGAGATCATTGAAAACATGTGGCTCTGTAGCAAGTGCGACTATCATTTCAGAATTGATTCGCCGGAGTATTTTGAAATTTTATACGATGACAATAAGTATCAGCTTTTGTTTGAAAACATTGTCTCAAAAGATCAGCTAAAGTTTGAGGATTTAAAACCCTACAAAGATCGCCTGGTCGCTGCCAAAGAGAAGTCAGGTTTTAATGATGCTATTTCTGTAGGCGTAGGAAAAGTAAACGGAAAAAAATTAGTAACAGCCTGTATGAACTTTGCCTTTATTGGTGGGAGTATGGGTAGTGTGGTAGGTGAAAAAATTAGTCGCGGAATAGATTATGCTATCAAGCACAAGCTACCCTTTATGATTATATCAAAAAGTGGTGGTGCTCGTATGATGGAAAGTGCTTTCTCACTTATGCAAATGGCCAAAACTTCTGCAAAGCTTACTCTATTGGCAAAGGCCAAACTTCCTTTTATCTCTTTTCTTACTGATCCAACTACAGGTGGTGTCACAGCATCTTATGCGATGCTAGGCGACGTAAACATTGCTGAGCCCAAGGCCTTAATTGGTTTTGCAGGACCACGAATTATTAAGGACACTGTAAAGAAAGAATTGCCCGAAGGGTTTCAACGTTCTGAGTTTTTATTAGAGCATGGCTTCTTAGATTTTATTGTGGACCGAAAAGAATTGAAAGAAAAGATTTCTGATTTGATGGGGTATTTTAGAAAAAGTTCTCCGAAGCCGACCGCTACTACAAAAAATGTATAACTCTTATTGAGAGCCTAGATGGTTATAACTTCAGTCAACTCACTGTAAAAACCACGCAACACATTCTCTTCGAACATCTCTCCTTCGCCACTCTTGTGCGTAAAGATATTTTTCTTAGGATTGTAAGTGTAATCTTTAGCGAGTTCAGTTTTATTTTCTGCAATGTGTTTTAACGCATCCAAAATGATTTCTAACTCTGCATCACTTATAGTAGGGTGAATTGACATGCGTATCCAACCCGGTCGCTTATCAATATGACCTTGCTCTATTTTATTTAAAATTTTATATGAGGTGTCCTTATCAATATTCAAAAGACAATGCCCATAAGTACCCGCACAGGCACAACCACCGCGCATTTGTATGCCGTAGTGATCGTTAAGTAACTTTACTACCAAGTTAAAATGCATATCATCAATGTAAAAAGAAATAGCTCCCAAACGCTGTTTATGTTGTGAAGCTAAAACATGTAAACCTTCAATTTGCGCCATAGCTTCCAACGCACGATGCACTAGAGTATGTTCACGTTCACGCATCGCTTCAATACCCATTTCTTCTTTGAGTTTAAAAGCTAAGGCTGCTTTAATTCCTTGTAAAAAAGGTGGCGTTCCACCATCTTCTCTACTTTCAATATCATCTACATATTTATGATCGTTCCAAGGATTGGTATAGTAAACGGTTCCTCCTCCCGGAACATCGGGTACTTTATTTTGATAATAATCTTTATGAAAGACCACCACACCCGGTGTGCCAGGACCTCCCAAAAATTTATGGGGCGACACAAAAACCGCATCTAAATGGGCACCTTCTTCACTAGGGTGCATGTCTATTTTTACATACGGACCACTGCACGCGAAATCTACCCAAATACAACCTCCTGCTTCATGAATGCGTTTGGCCATCTCGTAATAGGGCGTTTCAATACCCGTCACATTACTACAGGCGGTCACCGAAGCAATTTTTAGTTTTCTATTTTTATATTGCAACAGCAATTCTTCAAAGTGTTGTAAATCTACCAAGCCATCAGACGTCTCGTTAATCATAACGCAGTCAGCAATTGTTTCTATCCAAGTGGTATGATTAGAATGATGCTCCATGTGCGTTATAAAAACCACCGGGCGATCCTTTTCTAAGGTTTCAAAATTATCTAGTTTTTTTCCTAGAACCGTTTTTCGTGTTTTTACATAAGTTTTTAAACGCTCAGGTACTCGCAAACCCATGATGCGCTGCAACTTACAAATAGCTCCCGTCATCCCACTACCAGCAAATACCAAGCGATCATCCTCGGAAGCATTTACTTGCTTTTTGATGTACTCTTTTGCTTCAAAGTAGGCGCGGGTCATGATGGTTCCCGTCATTGAGGCTTCCGTATGAGTATTCGCACAATACGGCATTATTTCGTGGCGCATACGTTCTTCAATCGGGCCGTACAATCTACCACTAGCAATCCAATCAGCATAGATTAATTTTTTACGCCCATAAGGAGTATCAAACTCAACATCTTGACCAACAATGTTTTTTCTGAATGTTTCGAAATGTAATTCCATAAGCCCTAATTTAGGTTATAAAAATAGGGAGATTTTTTATTGATTCTGAATTTTGGATTGTGGATTTTGAATGACGTAGCTTTGCTGTTTAATGAAAAAATCTGCTCCCAATGCTCCAACCATTGTGAATCGCTCTGCGAAATTTCACTTTGCCATAGAGTCTACATTTACGGCCGGTATGGTGCTGCGCGGTACAGAGGTAAAATCATTACGCGAGGGCAAAGCGAGTTTTAATGATAC
>CAZTCQ010000045.1:0-21320 GCA_964612525.1 uncultured Chitinophagaceae bacterium
TTCATCGAAACCCTTGACTTAGCTAAGCTCTATAAAAATCCTGGCAAATCAGCAACTCAGCTCAATAATGGCTACCCCGAAGCTGATTTAAACCTAACAAAAGAGCTCGTTGAAAAATACAAATTAACAGCTGAAGGCACGGTTGAATATCTTTTTCAAGTGACGGACCTCATGCGCCGCTATGAAAACAAAGAACTAAACCTTAGCAATATTCCTGACAAAGGTTTTGTTTATAAGCGTTTCATGGAAAGTCGAGACGATGATATTCATGTTGACTGCGGTCGTTTTACAGATTTTATTAGTGCGTTTATGATGGCAAAAAACATTCCGTTCCGAAGGATCGATGCCCACTACATTCCGGATACGGCTATTGGCGCACACTCATTTCAAGAAATCTATGTAAAAGAAAAAAATCAGTGGGCCTTTGTAGATATTACAAACGACAAAATACTAATGACTCATAAAAACGGTGATTACGTAACAGTGAAAGACGTTTATGAACGGGTGAATAAAAAAGATTTTTCTGCGGTTGGAATTTACTCTTACGCCAAGCAGAACAAAGTACCCATTCCTTGGCAGGACAATATTGTTGAAGAACACAAATGTTTCGTTTCCTCTATCATGCTCCTTTATTACCATACTAGTTTGGAAAAAGCATATAATGGCCTCGGAAAACTAAAAAGACAATTTCTATGCACCGATTGGATCACCCACTTCAATCCTCCGCAAAAGCAAAGTAACACTCTTTATTACCTTCGAGTTTTCTTTCTTTATTTTGGTGGTTTACTACTTTCACTGGGAGTGTTTCTGCAAATCGGAAAATACTTTCGCGCCTAGTTTTTTTCAGATTCTACCTCCTTTAAGGCTAATTGACTAGCTAAGTCTTTTATATTGAATCAATTAAGTGCGAAATCTTTTTTTATTACAAAGAATATTTGTTCAAAAAAAATTAATAAATGCTAAACAATTCCTGTATTAACAAATACTTAGCCTATTTTTAGGAGTAGAGAAGGCCCAACGCTTCTTCCTCCATGAAAAACGCCTCTGAACATATCGATCAAAACGCTCAAAGCCCATTGGCAATACTGTTAGCCGCAGAAGAACGCAATACGGAACTGTGTCACGAGAATTATGGTTTTCTCTCTCGGAGCAATGGATTTATGCCTAAGCAAGAACCTGTTCACTCTCTGCCCAATTCTTTTTTAATTTGGGAAGAAATCAGAAAAAAAACACCCGAGCTAATCAGAGACGGAAAACTAAGACTGACGTTTAAAAAAATGCCGGTTCTCTTCCCTACGAAAGAAACTCTCGACGACAAATATGTGTTACGTGCTTCGGTGATGTTAGGATTTTTTGCTCATGCCTACGTCAATGTAGAGCTACCCTTATTAACCCAAGACGATCTTCCTTCTTCCATCAAAGAGCCATGGTCTATTATAGCCAAACGCCTTCATAAGCCCGAACCTTATTTATCTTATTTCGATTTAATTGCCTACAATTGGCAATTTCAAAAAGAGGCAGAGCAGAAAATTTCATTAGAAAACATGGATTTACTTTATCCTATTTTTAATATTCAAGAAGAACAAGTGCTCTACCTTACACAAACAGAAATGATGGCCAACGCTTCTCCAATGGTAGCAGCTGTAGCTCATGCACAAGAGGCTGTTCTTAATGATAAACCCAATGACCTTCACCAGTATTTTGATATTATTATAGAATGTTTAGATAAAATCACCAATACTTCTTTTGCCAAACTCTCTTACAACCTAAACAAACCAACTGGCATGGATCCTGTTGTGTTCACCAAAACCATGATGTCCTTTGCCGTACCGATAAAGAAAGGAATGCCAGGACCTAGTGGAACGGCATTTCCGTATGTCCACTTATTGGATGTATTTATTGGCCGAAAAAAATACAACACCAAACTTTCTCAAGAAGCCTTGAACATTCGTGCTTTGTACCCTCCTAATGTAAAAAAATTCTTGGAAGCTGTTTCAAAAATCAGCGTAAAGGAATATATCGACAGAGTAGGCTCTCAAGAATTGGCGGACAAATATTTAAAAATTTTGGCGGGATACACAGGTGAAAATGGTTTTTTGAATGTGCACCGAAAACGAGTGTACGGCTTTATCCAAACATCTTTTAAAGTAGGTCGCCCTCAAACGATTGGTGGGTTTGACGGTAAAAATAACGAATCGGAGTGGCTCACCGTGGACAAAACCCTGAATGCTATACGCAAAGAGAGAACAGAGTCTGAAACAGCTGCGGAGCCAAATTCAAAACTTGAGAGTAATAAAAAAACGAGTAAGCAAAACACTAGTTACTCACTTTCTGAGATTGTAAATTTTAGATTAAACAAAGAAGGCGTCCGACTGATTATTAATGAAAATGTAATTGAACTAACCCGCTATTTAAACAAACATCCGGGCGGCCCAACAGCCATATTGGAATTCTCTGGTACAAATGCCACAAAAGAATTTAAACATTTTCACACAAGCGCAGCTTCCAAACGTGTACTTGAGGCACTTAGCATTGGTAAGCTAGAAGAACCTATAATAAAAGAGGAAAAGCACAAAGAACTGTGGCAGCTTCAAAAGTCATTCTTGTTTAAAGCCTTGGAGCTGTACAATATTTTCGAAATAGAAATTGACATTGCCAAAAAGAAGTTTTTTCCAAACGAGAATCTGAATCTACAAAATACCTATAAAAGAAATGTACTACTCAACTCTGCCGAGCGGTTCACGAATAGCTATCTTGTGGAATTGCTAAATAGCTACTCCCAACTTTCTGAGTGGCTCGCTAAAGAGTTCGGCGATAGGCTTACAGTAGCGAGAGATGTGTTGGATTTAGACGCCAATAGAAACTCGAATACTCAAACTGATTCAGAGCTGTCGTCATTAAAAAATTTAATTAATCTACTGGTGGAGGCTGTTCAACTTTTTGAAATCCAAAAAGAAAATCTAGTACTAGATACAGAATTAGTCAAGATCCATACCAAAATCAAAATAGCTCTTCTTAGTTTGTGAAAGAGGATTTATGGATAGTAATTTATTTAACTCTTCTTTCAAACGAGATTGTTTGACCTCTTTGGTAGACGTGCGAAATATTTTATTAATAATTTTTAATACCTTACCATATTCATCAAAGTGCATTTCTACATCAAGCGCATAAAAATGAGCGTCGTAGAAACACCTTATTTCTGAAACTTTACCAATTTTTAAATATTCAAAACGTGAAATTTCTACTTGAAATTGATCATGTAAATAAGCCCAATATTCGAGCACATCAGCTTTCGTTCCGAAGTTTTTTTCCGGAGTATAAAAATTTTTCGTGCTCACTTCAGGTATATGATACACAATATTATCACTAAGGACGTTCGTAAACTCCTCGAAGGCTCCTTCGTTGAAGTTGTCCGCCCCGCGCTCAAAAATCATTTTTAATACCTCCGATATGGTCATCTTTCAAATTTTACTCTCTCCCCGGCGTTAAGACCATGCACTTTGTTATCGCTATACACAATTTGCCCATTCACAAATGTTTTCTCTATAGAAGCCGAAAAAGTATGGCCTTCAAAAGGGCTCCAATTACACTTGTACAGAATATTATCCTTCGAAATATAAGACTTTTTTTCCAAATCGAGCAGAACTAAGTCAGCAAAATAACCTTCGCGTATGTAACCACGATCTTTAATTTGAAAACATTGAGCCGGCGCATGGCACATTTTTTCCACTACTTTGCTGAGCTTAATTTTTCCTTGCTTCACATAGTCGAGCATGAGAAGCAACGAGTGCTGAACCAAAGGAACACCACTAGGTGCTTTTATATACTCCTGACTTTTCTCTTCCCAAGTATGAGGAGCGTGGTCGGTAGCAATAATATCTAAGACATTATTCTCTAGAGCATTCCAAAGAGCCTCTCGGTTTGACTTTTCTTTAATGGCCGGATTACATTTTATTTGATGACCATATTTAGCATAGTCGTCAGCCGTAAAATGCAAATGATGCACACACACTTCTGCGGTAATTCGTTTTTCGGTAAGCGGTTTCATATTAGAAAAAAGCTCTAATTCTTTCTCCGTACTTATATGAAGAATATGTAATCGTGTATCGTTTTTCTGTGCTAGCTGGATAGCCGCTAAAGAGGACTCGTAACAAGCTTCTACATCACGTATAATCGGATGATCGCTTATCGTAGGGTTTGGATTACTAGCTAACACTTTGTCCAAATTATTTTTTATAATCCCTTCTCTCTCGCAGTGAGTAGCAATTAGTACTTCGCTTTCTCCAAAAATTTTGTTTAGGGTTACGTAATTATCCACTAGCATATTGCCCGTGCTGCTACCCATAAAAATTTTGAGCCCGCAGATATCATTTTTACGATCGTTAATTTTCAATGCCTCCTCAGCGTTGTCATTACTCACGCCCATGAAGAAGGAAAAATTAGCTGGCGAACATTGATTAGCCAACTCAAACTTTTTCTCTAGCAAGTCCATTGTGAGCGTAGGTGGTTTCACATTGGGCATTTCCATAAACGTGGTAGTTCCTCCGGCGACAGCTGCTCTTGATTCAGTAGCAATTTCTGCTTTATGGGTCAAACCTGGCTCGCGAAAATGGACTTGGTCATCAATCACGCCAGGCATCAGCACTTTATTGGTACCGTCGATTTCCTCGTGCTCTATTTTTACGCTTAGATTCGGTCCAATTTTTTCGATGCGCCCCTCGCGCAAAAACACATCGGAATGGTACTCTTTGCCTTCATTTACAATCAGTACATTCTTAATGAGATAAGGTTTCATAATAATTTTTGCAAAGCTAAAATGATTTACCTTTAAAATTGATAATTCACACCCTTAGTTATGAAGCATATTGCTATAGTTTTCTTAATTTTTCTTCCATTGGGAATGCTTGCCCAATCTACTTTCTTTGATCGCAATCATGACAATTATGCTCAGCTAGAAAGACTGGATATACTCCGTGGCAAGGTTTCTGATAATTTTCATACAGCCAATGGCAGCATTACTCGGAAACAAGCCGTTGAATTTCTTGAGGATTACGTACTTTTTTTAGAAGAGGAAGACCACATAAAAAATGAAAGAGACATTGAAGAAATAAATTTAATCTTAGAAAAGAATAGTGAGTGGTCGACGGATGAAAACTTTGGCGATTCGGATTATTCCTTATTTGATATTTTTTTCAAAAAAAAGGCGGACTTTCTTTTTGTAAAGAAAAAAGACTTTTCATTGGCGGTGAACCCAATCATTAATTATCAGCAAATGGTTGAAATAGGAAATGCCGATCAATTTTTATTTCAAAACCGAAAAGGAATTGAACTTCGCGCTTCCATCAAAGACAGAATTGGTATTTATTCTTCGTTTATGGACAATCAAGAACGGGGCCCTTCGCACCACCAGCGATATGTAACCCGCGGCGAGGCTATTCCGAACGGACCCACCTACTACAAGGCCTTTAAGCCACAAAAAGCCGGAAGGGCTCACGATTATATTTTAGCGAATGCCTATGTAGACGCTGAAATTATTGAAAACACTTTGAACATGAGCTTTGGTCACAATCGCTTTCACATGGGCGACGGTTACCGGTCTTTATTTTTATCAGACTTAGGAAGCAATTATTTATTTTTTAAAATCAACACTCAATTTTGGAAAATAAATTATCAAAATACCTTCATGGAATTGACGCCGCAGTTTGAACGATCTACTGATAGACTTTTGCCTAAAAAATATGCTAGTATGCATCACCTTAGTATGAATGTAACCGATTGGTTGAACCTAGGATTATTTGAAGGAGTTGTTTTTAGCCGAGAAAATAATTTTGAATTGCAATATTTAAATCCTGTTATTTTATATCGCTATGTGGAGCAAAGTATTGGTAGTCCAGACAATGCGATGTTGGGAATGAACTTTAAAATAAACCCAAATGTGAAGGCACAGTTTTATGGTCAGTTTATGCTAGACGAATTTAAATTTGACGAACTAACTAGCGGAGATGGTTGGTGGGCCAATAAATATGCCTACCAGTTGGGAGCCAAATTTGTAGATCCGTTTAAAGTAAACAACCTACTCGTTCAATTAGAGTATAATAGAATTCGACCGTTTATGTATAGCTATTTTAATTCTGTGGCAGATTACAGTCATAATAATCAGCCGCTGGCGCATCCGTATGGTGCTAATTTATCAGAAGTAATTTTAAACGTAAATTACAAGCCACATAAAAAAATATACGTTCAATGGGAAAGTTTTTTAAATGCGCAAGGACGAAATAATTCTGATTCCGTTTCCTATGGCGGAAATATTTTCAGAAGAAGTAGCACCCGAAACGATGACAGGCAAATCAATATGTTCAACGGTTTTGCTAGCACGGTACTTTACTCAAACTTGAATGTGAGTTATGAAATCAAGCCCAATTTATTTTTTGATGTTGGTGGAGGTCTACGTAAGGAAAGTGCTGAAACTAGCTACAACCCCTCGGACAACTCAGCATTTATCTACAGCGGCCTTCGATGGAACACTACAAGACGGCGCTACAATTACTAATTCATAACAAACAATCTCAATTTTATAAAGGGTACTCTGTGAGAAAGTTTTATTTTGTGCTTAAATAATTTGTTATGAAAAAAATATTTGCAATTTTATGCATAGGTGTTATTCTAAGTTCTGGTTGCTCTCGCGTTCCGCTTACCGGACGAAAGCAAGCCGCTTGGATTCCAACAGGTCAAATGCAGTCTATGGCGTATTCTCAATACTCCCAGTTCATGCAGCAGAACCGCCCCATAATGAACGGTGCCGACGCACAAATGGTTAAGAAAGTTGGTCAACGCATTTCAAGTGCGGTCACCTCTTATCTTCAGTCAAAAAATTTACAAAAACGAGTGGCAGGTTTTAAATGGGAATACAATTTAGTAAAAAGTCCTCAAGCCAATGCTTGGTGTATGCCTGGGGGAAAAATTGCTGTGTATACAGGTATTCTTCCAATTACAAAAACAGAAGCCGGCTTGGCTGCGGTAATGGGACATGAGGTGGCTCACGCCATTGCAAAACACGGAAACGAAAGAATGACAAAGCAACTCGGCATACAAGCGGTTGGTGCTGTGGGACAAGCTGCCATCTCAGTAAACAATCCGCAACAAGTGAATACCTTTAATCAGATGTATGGGATTGCCGGTCAGTTAAAAGCATTACGTTGGGGCAGAAAACAAGAGCTTGAAGCCGATGAAATGGGAATGATTTTCATGGCAAAAGCTGGATACAATCCTCAAGAAGCGATCGAACTTTGGCGCAGAATGGGCGCTAGTAGTAAAGGACAAAAACCACCAGAATTTATGAGCACTCACCCACACGAGGCAACTCGGATTGAGGCGCTTCAGAAAATTCTGAAGAAGGCCCAAGTTTACTACCGACCAAACAATAGAAATTAGAGTATGAATTTACCTTGGTATAAAAGGTATTGGAGCTATTTGTTTCCAATAACAGTTTTGAAGCCAAGTTCTGAAATTCATGATAAACTAAGTATTAAATATTTTAGAGGGCAGATTCAACTGGAAAGTGATGACGCCCTTTATTCTGATGGAGAACGATATACTCCTTTTAGACTGGGCTATAATCGTTTGGCAAAAAATGGGACATTACAAAATGTAAAAACGTTTCTTTTGTTGGGTGCTGGCTTAGGGAGTGCATTGCGTCGGTTGCATTCGGTGTATAATCTGCACCCCGAAACCTTTTTAGTGGAGCATGACGAAGCGATCATTGCACTAAGCAAAGAGTATTTGTTACTGCGGCAAAAACAAAATGTTCAATTTATTTGTGCCGATGCAAGCCAATATATTTTTGAAAACCAAAATAAATTTGACTTGATTGGCGTTGATTTATTTGAGCAATTACGAAATAGTTCAATTATCGAAAAAGAAGATTTTTGGATGGAGATCAAAAAGTCTCTAACTAGTTCTGGGCACGTAATTGTCAATACCATTTTTATAGACAAGAAAGAACGCAGAACATTTGAAAACCTTTTAGACAAAGCCTTTACCTTTGACTGCCTAGTTCGAAAACCGAATTATATTTATATTTTACAATTAAAAACATAGAATGGACAACCCAATTCTTACTGAATTAAAAAAACACGTAGGTAAGCCCTACCAAAATATTAGAAGCGCTGCGGGCGGGCACCTTGCGTATACGATTACAGAAATAGAAGAAGGTAGCGTCACTCTAACTATGGAGGTTCGGGATATTCTGACCAACCCAAGCAAGCAACTTCATGGCGGAATGATGGCCATGCTGATTGACGAGGCCTGTGGCCTAGCATTTTATACGCAAGGTGTGCGTACGATATATTCTACCTTAAACCTGAGCATCGATTACCTGCACAGTGCTTTACGGGGCGAGACTATCACAGCGCAGGCTCGAGCCATTAAAACAGGTAAAAAAATTGCCAATATTCAATGCGAAGTATTCAATAGTTCAAAGGTTCTTCTAGCATTCGGCACAACCAATCTAGCGAATACAAAAAAAGAAATACCTTCCTCATTAATTTCATAGATATTGTAAAGGAGGTAATTTAGCCGCAAATTATGTTAGCCAATAAGAAAATCATCGTCGTTTTGCCTGCCTATAATGCAGCACTGACCTTGGAAAAGACGTACAATGAAATACCATTTGACATCGTAGACGATGTAGTACTTGTTGACGACAAAAGTTCGGACAATACAGTTGAAGTTGGAAAACAGATTGGGATTAATCATATTATTTCACATGAGAAAAATACCGGCTACGGTGGCAATCAAAAAAGCTGCTATAACAAAGCACTGGAACTCGGTGCGGATATTGTTATTATGCTTCACCCTGATTATCAGTATACTCCCAAGCTCATTCCTGCCATGAGCAGTATAATTGCACAAGAACTTTATCCTTGTGTATTAGGTTCTAGAATATTGGGCAAGGGCGCACTCAAAGGAGGTATGCCAATTTATAAATATATAGCAAATCGTTTTTTAACACTCGCAGAAAATATTTTAATCGGACAAAAACTAAGTGAATACCACACCGGATACCGAGCTTTCTCCAAAGATGTTTTACAAAGTATTTCCTATAATAAAAATGATGACGATTTCATTTTTGATAATGAAATGCTTTCTCAAATATTTATGGCCGGTCATGAAATTGCAGAAATCACCTGCCCTACCAAATATTTTGAAGAAGCTAGTAGCATCAACTTTAGCCGAAGCATGAAATATGGTTTGGGTGTATTACGCGTTTCATTTCGCCATTGGCTGCATAGCAAGGGCATTGTCAAAAGTAAATTGTACTAGGGCTGTAGGCGACTGACTCGAACTCCTTCTCCCTCTCGCTCGTACAAAAAACGATCGTGAAAACGACTAGCTCTTCCCTGCCAAAATTCTATTTTTTCCCAACGCAAGGCATACCCACCCCAATGCTCAGGGCGCTTGATCTCACTTGGATCTTTTTGCTCTAAAGATTGGATTTCTTTTTCCAAACCCTCTTTACTCAATTCCATTATTTGACTCTGGTCAGAAACAATCGCACTGATTTGACTTCCTACCGGACGAGAAAAAAAATATTCATCAGAAGCAGCCGCAGGTACTTTAGCTACTACGCCTTGAATGCGAACCTGACGTTCCAACTCTTTCCAATAAAAAACTAAGGTAGCTTTTGGGTTCTCAGCTAACTGCTGCCCCTTGGCGCTGTTATAATTTGTAAAGAAAATAAACGAATCCTCATGTATTGACTTTAATAAAACGGTTCGGGCGTCAGGCTGGCCGTCAGTGCCACAAGTGGCAAGTACCATTGCATTAAAATCTTCAATATTTGCTTTTTCGGCATCACCATACCAAGCCAAAAATTGCTCAACCGGGTTTTCTGCTAGCTGCTTTTCGTTTATCTCTGACCTAAGATAATCTTTACGAACGTCTGATATTTTTGGATCAATCATAATAAAAAAACTGAACACAAAAGTATTCAGTTTTACTATATTTTAAGGTGTAAATTTTATTCTGACTTTAAGTAGCTTCTCATGCAAAAAACAATACCCACTACTATTATAACACTATAGACAACACATCCGATTACTCCGAGGTAATCTCCGAATTTCATAGGACCGCCAAATAAAGTTTCCATCATAATTTTTTCGTTTTGCTTGGCAAATATAAAAATGAAAAAGGGTTTACTGACGTTTGCGATGAAGAAATTTAAACACAAATCCAGCCTGAACTATTGATTTTCCATAACCCGCTTCGATGTAGATTGCATTACGTTGTCTGAAATAATATCTATAACCAAGTGTGATTTCCGCAGCGAATGGACCTGGCTTCTTAAAGAAGGAAGTGAAGGTAGAATCTTCAGGAGTATAAGTTGTATAATCTTCCGATTGCCAACGATTATAACCTAAACCACCGCCTACGTACAAGTCCGAACGAGGTGTTACCACCCAATGATAATTCAAACGCAGCATTGCGGCTAAATCCTGGACTTTAGTTCCATAAACAAACCATAAGTTTTTTTGGTGATACTCGCTAAATCGTAGTTGCTCCCACTCGGAAGTATACTGAACGTAGGTTGCGCTAAGTCCAATACTCAATTGGCGCGTGAGTCCGTATTCAGCACGAAACACAAAAGGACCGACTCCATCTACACGGTAGGCATTCTCATCTTTGTGAAGTTTGAACCTTCTATTATCCAAACGAGGAAACCCGTATCCATATGAAAAATGGAGCTGACCTTTATCATGCGCTTTGGTATCCCAAAAGTAGCCAAATCGGTCTGCCTGCACATCTTTTGCGAAAAAAGAGGCAACAATAAACGTAAAAAGTAATAAACTGAGCTTGCGCATAATGCTATTCTTAATAAAACACCAAATTAAAGAAAATAAAGGGATTATGGACCATCTATAGCAAGTTTTCTACCCTTAGGCTAGTAATTCACCTTTTCCCTGACGCAGGATTTCAAAATCTCCATTGGTGCAATCCACTACAGTAGAACTTTCTACGCCGCCTGGTCCGGAACTCAGCATGGCATCCACCTGTTTTTCAAATTTATAGTGGATCACTTCTGGCTCCACCATTTCCTCAATATCGTAATCTTCTGGAAGTGAGGTGCTAATGATGGGCTGACCAAATTCTTCTAGCAACAAATGGCAAATTGGATTATTCGGCACACGAATTCCGACGGTGGTTTTATTGCGCATAATTAACTTAGGGACCTCTCTACTAGCGGGCAAAATAAAGGTGAACGGACCGGGCAAATTTGCATTGAGTACTCTAAAAACAGGAGTTGAAATACTTTTTGCAAATTGACTTAGATGGCTCAAATCTTTACAAATGAACGAAAAATTTGCTTTCTTAGGGCTAATTCCTTTTAAGATACACAATCGCTCAATCGCCTTTTTGTTATAAATATCGCATCCCACTCCATAAATGGTGTCCGTAGGATATATTAATAAGCCTCCGTTTCTCAACACTTCAACGGCTTGTAAGATCTTCCTCATATCAGGGTTGTTGTCATGTACCTTCAATAGCATATCACAAAGGTAATGCTATATTTACACGCGAATGAAAGCATTGATCACCAGAGAAAACATTTGGTTACTTCTTGTGGGGTTTACACTTTGTAGCTTTGCTGGAAGTGAGCGAATAAACTCATGGGGCATCATAGCTCTTTCTGCTTTTCCTCTTGCTGATTTAAATTTAGGCGCTAAGTTGAAACTTACTAATTGGTCAAAATCTATTGTACCCAGTTTAGTATTTTTTGGAGTCTATCTGTTTTTCTTTTTGTTCTCAGAGCAGGATGGTGATGCTTCTCATGCCCTAGTTTCCAAACTTAGTTTTTTATTGCTGCCGCTTGCCTTCACAGTTGAAAATTATTTTTCTGAGAAAAACGAAAGAATACTCTTACTCTTTTTTAGCCTAGCACTTTCTGTTAGTCTGACCTATCAAATTTCTAACTCACTCATTGAACACTACTTTTTGGCAGAGACTCCCAGTTTATCTCGCTCTTTTAGCCGTATGAATGTATCTTCCTATATCATGCACCCTGGCTACTTCTCAGCTTATTTACTTTTTGGTGTTATTTGGCACATCCTCAAAAAAAATAAATTCTCTCTCATTTTTATAAGCATTTTTACGATTGGCATTCTCATTTTACTTTCAAGGATCGTTATCCTTTTTTACATTCTTTTTTTAATTTATTGTGGCATTCAATATATCCGAAAATCAGAAAAAAAAATACGTAGCTTCTCACTGATAATTCTAGCAACCCTAGTTGCTAGCTTTGCCATTTATCAAATACCTCCCGTAAAAAACAGGATTATATCTACCGTAAAAAATATCAATAACACGGACAAAAAAATAAGTGTAGGAGCCGCTACAGCCTCCCGAAGAATCACTTACGAGCAGGAGTTATATCTTATTGAAAAAAAACCAATCTTTGGTTTTGGTTTAGGCAACGCAACCGAGGAACTGCGAAATCATTTGGAGACCATGGGATTTGTGGCACTATCAGAAAAAATGAATACTCACAACCAATATGTCAACACTTGGATGAATACCGGCATCTTTGGCTTTGTCGCTTTACTTATATTTTTGGGCTCCTCTTTTATAAAATTCAGAAGGCAAAAAAGAGAGGTGGCCGTTTGGATAGTTCTAATGATAAGTTTCTTACTCTTGACCGATGACTTATTAGAAATTCAGGCCAACAGTGTGTTCTTTGCTCTCACACTCAGCTTGTATCTTACTAGTAGAGAACCTACTTATTCGTAAACTTATAGCCTACACCTCGAATGCTGTGGAAATATTCCGGATTGCGCGAATCCTGTTCAAAATACTTTCTGAAAGTGAGTACAAAATTATCAATCGTACGAGTACTAGGATATACGTTGTAGCCCCAAACCGTTTTTAAAATTCGCTCACGAGTCACTACTTCGTTCTGACTTTCTACCAAAAGCTTCAGAAGCATGAGTTCTTTTTTAGTTAGTGTATGAGATTCCCCATTTTTATCGACACATTCTTGTGCCTGAAAATCAATGCGATTCGGACCAAAGGTAATTTCATTAACCACTTTTCCATTATTATGAATCTGCTCATTTTTTTCGATTAGTTTTTCAACCCTCAAAATAAGTTCTTCCAAGTTAAACGGCTTGGTCATGTAGTCATCACCGCCTCGCTTTAAACCTGCTACTCGATCCGCCCCAGTATCTTTTGCCGATAGAAAAAGTATTGGCACATCATTATTTTGAACACGGATGGTTTCACAAACGGTAAGACCATCCATTTCAGGCAACATGATGTCTAGTAGAATACAATCAAAATGCTCTCCTTTGAACGTGTTGATTGCCTTTTTTCCAGTATCGGCTACCACTACTTCATAACCTTCTAATTCAAGATTCAATTTAAGTGCGTCACTCAAACTTTTCTCGTCTTCAACTACTAAAATGGAGGGTTTAGATCTTGTCATTTAAAAGGATTTAAAAGTGTTAAAATTCAATTTCAAAGATAGAACCTTGTGGTAAATTGTTTCTCACTACAATGTCATATTTAAACAGTCTCACTACTTTTTTCACCAAGTATAGACCAACCCCAGTGCCCTCCGACTGTCTTGTATTTTCATTTCCCGTCCGATAAAACTTATCAAAAATCAGTTTCTTCTCCTCGTCTGTTATTCCAATTCCCTGATCAATCACCTGCAATTTTAATCCATTAGATTCGGGCAATAATTTGATGGTTATTGACTTTTCCAAATCACTATACTTGTGCGCATTTTGTAGCAGATTAGAAATAACCAATTTCCAAAGACCAGCATCTCCTTTCACATCATAAGCTTTTTCTAACGCAAAGTCTACCTCAAGATTTCTGTCTTCTATGGTTTCCATAAAATCTTCAGCTGCTTGCATCGCTACGTCAGCTATATTACATGAGCTGTCATAAAGTTTGCGCCCACCATCTTCGAGCTGAGTACTGACTACTATGTTATTACACAAACTGGTAAGTCTTTTAGCTTCACGCTCACTACTCTTCAATAATTTTTTTTGAATATCGGGTGGTACTTTTCTGCGGAGCATCGTTTGCAAATTCAAAATAACACCTGCCAAAGGAGTTTTTAATTCGTGCGTTACACTCATCATGAAGTTTCGCTGCAATTTAGTGAGTTGTAGCTGCTTATAAAACGCACGATACACAAAATATGCACTCACCAAAATCACTATTAAAAAAGTAAGCCCCTCGCCCCAATATTGTCCATATTCGGTACTTAACTTGTCCTCAGCTTTTTTAAATTCTGAGGAATAATCATTGTCAGGATTTAACTTTTGAAGTAATTCTATTTTAGATTTTTCCAAAGCGTAAATCTCATCAGACTTCAAGAAATGAGAATAGCCCCACCAAACGATGGCTGAAATAACATATAAAAACAGAACGGTATAAGAAAGCGTAAAACGCATAGTAGCAAATTTATACTTTAAAAAGTCAAATAAATTTTATCAGTATCATTTTCAGGTCTAATTTTGTGATCTCTTGGCAGATTTGTTTATTGTTCGGCCAAGGATCAAAACAACTGAACTAATAAACATCTCCCTAAAAAATTTCTTGAGAAATTTTATTAGTTCAGTTAAAATAAAAAAATTGAACTAATATGACACTACACGAATTACTTGAAAAACAAATTGTAATCATCGACGGCGCCATGGGTACCATGATTCAACGCCACAAATTAGAGGAAGCTGATTATCGCGGTGAACGATTTAAAGATTGGCATTGCGATGTAAAAGGGAATAACGACTTACTGAGTATCACTCAGCCTGAAATTATAAAAAACATTCACCTCGAATATCTTAGAGCGGGCGCCAATATTATTGAAACCAATACGTTTAACGGGCAAGTTATTTCCATGGCAGATTATGAAATGGAGGAATTTAGCTTTGAAATAAACGAGGCCGCTGCTCAATGTGCCAGAAAAGCTTGCGATGAATTTGCCAAAGAAAGCGACCGACCCACCTTCGTAGCAGGGGCCATCGGTCCAACCAATAAAACACTTTCACTTTCTCCTGATGTGAACAATCCTGGTTACCGGGCCGTAACATTTGATGAAATAGAAAATGCCTATCATGAGCAGGTAGCAGGACTCGTCAAAGGAGGAGTAGACATCATTATGATAGAAACTATTTTTGATACGCTCAATGCCAAAGCGGCCATTTTTGCCACAAAGCGATTCTTTGCCGAAAATAATATGGAACTACCTATTATGATTTCAGGAACGATTACGGATAATTCAGGACGTACATTAAGCGGACAAACTCTTGATGCATTTTATTACTCTATAGAACATGCTAACCCAATTTCGGTTGGGTTAAATTGTGCCCTCGGTGGCGAACAGATGTATCCTTTTATTAGCAACTTAGCCAAAGTGGCCAATTGCTTCGTAAGCGCTTACCCGAATGCAGGCTTGCCCAATGCCATGGGCGAATATGACGAAACACCTGACTACACCGCCAACATAATCAAGAAATGGGCTCAAGAAGGATTAATAAATATAGTGGGCGGCTGCTGTGGCACAACACCTCCGCATATTAATGCAATAGCAAAAGCAGTCGAAGGAATAACACCTAGAAAAATAAAAGAATTAGCATAACCAGTAAATAGTAAAGAGCGATGAGCGAATAGACTCACCACTCGTTCCTATTCACTCAATACTAAGAAAAAAATGAAAATAGCAGGATTAGAACCATTACAAGTTTTTGAAGGAAGCAACTTTATCAATGTAGGTGAGCGCACCAATGTGACCGGCTCACGAAAATTTGCTCGACTAATAAGAGAAGACAAATACGAAGAAGCACTCACCGTAGCACTCCAACAAGTAGAAAACGGCGCTCAGATTATCGACATCAACATGGACGATGCATTGCTCGATGGAGTAGATGCCATGACTACTTTTTTGAACTTAGTACAAGCGGAACCTAGCATCGCCAAAGTGCCTATCATGATTGATAGTAGTAAATGGGAAATTATAGAAGCTGGCCTAAAATGTGTACAAGGAAAATGTATAGTAAATTCTATCTCGCTAAAAGAAGGTGAAGAGAGCTTTAAAAAACAAGCTACCCTTTGCAAACTATATGGTGCGGCGGTCGTGGTTATGGCCTTTGATGAAGCTGGTCAAGCGGACACCTTGGAAAGAAGAATTACGGTTTGTTCGAGAGCCTATAAAATTCTTACCGAAGAAATTGGCTTCCACCCAAGCGATATCATTTTCGATCCAAATGTATTTGCAGTAGCTACCGGTTTGGAGGAGCATAATAATTATGCCATAGATTTTATAGAAGCTGCCAAGCAACTAAAGGAAAAATTCCCCAAAGTATCTATCAGTGGAGGAATCAGCAACCTTTCATTTTCGTTCAGAGGAAATAATTATGTGCGCGAAGCGATGCACAGTATTTTCTTATATTATGCCATTCAAAAAGGTTTGAACATGGGAATTATAAATGCCGGTGCGCTACCAATTTATGATGCTATTGAACCTAAGCTTAAAGATTTAATAGAAGACGTCCTTTTTAATAAACATGAAGGTGCAACCGATGCCTTAATCGATTTTGCCGAAGGCTTAAAAGACAAGAAAGGAACCGAACAAAAGAAAGCCAACCTAGAATGGCGTGAAGGTTCTGTTGATGCAAGATTATCTCATGCCTTGGTGAATGGAATTACTGAATTTATTGATGAGGATACTGAAGAGGCTCGGCAGCATTATAGCAAACCCTTAGAAGTTATTGAGGGGCCACTCATGGCAGGAATGAATGTGGTAGGCGATTTATTTGGAGCGGGTAAAATGTTTTTACCGCAAGTGGTAAAAAGCGCACGGGTAATGAAAAAATCAGTGGCCATTCTCACGCCTTATATCGAAGAGGAAAAAAAGGAACAAGAAGATACAAGCAATGCCCTTAAAGTACTGCTCGCCACTGTAAAAGGCGACGTACATGATATTGGAAAAAACATTGTAGGTGTAGTGCTAGGCTGTAACGGCTACGACGTAATTGATTTAGGCGTAATGGTTCCCACTGAAAAAATCATTGATGAAGCCATAAAAAACAAAGTGGATGTTGTTGGTCTCAGCGGGCTCATAACTCCTTCGTTAGACGAAATGGTAGGCGTAGCCCAAGAAATGAAAAAGCGCGACTTGGACTTACCACTTTTAATAGGTGGTGCTACTACAAGCAGAATGCACACCGCTGTAAAAATCTCACCCAATTATGATAAAGGGGTTCTACATATTCTAGACGCAAGCAAGTGTGTAACCACCGTTGGAGAATTATTTCAAGAAGGAAAAGGAGAAGCATTATTGCAAAAAACAAAAGAAGAGTACGACGGTTTAAGAGAAAGTTTTGCGAGCAAGCAAAGTGCCAAACAATTAATTTCTTACAAAGCCGCAAAAGCCAACAAAACGAAAATTGATTGGGATCAATTTAAAACACCTACACCAAATTTTACGGGTGTAAAAAAAGTGACAACTGATATAAAAACGCTTCGTAAATATATTGACTGGACGCCCTTTTTTATTACCTGGGAAATGCACGGAAAATACCCTGCTATTCTTACCGACGAAATTGTAGGCGTAGAGGCTTCTAAACTATTTAAAGAAGCGAACGAACTATTGGATACTATAGAAAATGAAAACTGGCTAACTCCCCAAGGCACATTCGGAATCTGGGAGGCCAATGCTATTGCAGCAGATGACATAGAATTATCCGATGGTACGCAACTGAACTTTCTTCGCCAACAGTCTAAAAAATCTGCCACACAGCCTAACCTTTCATTAGCCGATTTTATTTGCCCAAAGAAAGAAAATAAAAAAGATTATATCGGAGGATTTGCCGTGACGATAAAGGGCATTGAACCACACATTAAAAAATTCGAGGCGGCGCATGATGACTATAGCAAAATCATGTTACAAGCCCTCGCCGACCGTCTGGCCGAAGCTTTTGCAGAATATCTTCATGAGCAAGTTCGTAAAGAGCATTGGGGCTATGCTGCCGAAGAAAGCTATGAAAACAACGAATTGATTCGAGAAAAATACCAAGGCATTCGTCCTGCTCCAGGCTATCCGGCCTGCCCTGACCATACTGAAAAAACAAAACTTTTTGAACTACTCGGCGGTGAGGAGAACACCGGCATTCAGCTAACGGAGAGCTTGGCTATGTATCCGGCTTCTTCGGTGAGCGGCTGGTATTTTTCTCATGCGGACAGTAAATACTTCGGTATTGGTAAAATGCAAGAGGATCAACTTATTGACTACGCTCAGCGCAAAGGAGAAGAACTTGAAGTCATGCGAAAATGGCTATCACCTAATTTGATTTAAAAACATCCGCCTTTCAATTACTACCTTTGGTCAGCAAATGACAAAAGGAAACTTTTGGGAAAAACCCTGGATTGTTTTTACAATAATTATTGTTATAGCGGCCTGGTATACCCAAAGCTCAACATTTTATATTCAGCCTGATTTGGATGGTGGTCTTGTCTGGGCACTAAATGACTTTTTCTCATTTCGCCAAACAGACGTCTTTACTTACCCTCACAGCAATGGACCTTTATATTTTTTGAAAACACCCAGCGAAAAAGGAGACCATTTGGTCATTGCGCTTCTCTTTGATTTTTTTACTAAAATTGTTCTTGGATATTTTCTATTCCAATTGGCTAGGCTAAAAAATAAAAGTACCTTGATTTCCATTCCTGTTTTTATCTTCTTGCTGAGCGTGCTGAATAGTGATTTTATAATTATTGCAGCCGTTCTGGCTAGCTCTTATTATACTTTTCTTTCGAAAAAAATACTTCCTTATTTACCGTCCTTGATTTTAGTTAGTTGCGGTATTTTTATGAAAGGGTCTATAAGTTTTCCGTGTTTGGCTCTACTTATTTCCTTATTGCTCACTCTTTGCTACCAAGGCAACTTTAAACGGGCGGCACAATTAGCTTTATTACAAGCAGGTATTTTTTTTATTCTGTGCTGTATTCTTTACAGCAACCCTTTGGAAGGTTTACAGTGGACGTTTCAATCTGTAATAGCCTCAATTTCTTATGGCAGCAACCAAGCCATTTACTTTCATAACTTTCCTTTGTTGTTAATTCCTGCTCTACTTTTTATTTTGGCGGGCCCTCTTTGGATCAAGGATAAGCAGTATCACATTTTCTATTTTATGACGATTCTTCTTGTTTTTATATTTTGGAAATATGTACTGGGGCGACAAGATTTCCCACATTATAGCGCGTGGTATTATTTATGTTTCTTGTTTGTAGGATTTTCATTTATTCTTTTTGAAACCAAAACATTCAAGAAAGCGGCTATGTTATATTTTCTAAGTTTTACTTTTTTTCTTACCAATGCTAAAAAAGGAGACTCGCCTAAAACAATTGCGATAAACACACCTCACGTAACAAGTTTTCTTAGCGGTGTTTTAAAAGCTAAAAAAGCAAAACAATTTTTTTCTGAAAAAAGTAATGAACTCAATCAAGCAAGCATTCTAAGTGATACTATGCTTAGTATCATCGGTCAACAGTCGGTTGATGTTTTTCCTTGGCAGCTGAGTATTTTGAGAAAATACAATTTAAATTATGCTCCTCGTCCCAACTTTATTTCAACCCTACTAGGCGAACAAGCTGATAAAAGCGACTCTATTCATTTTGCTAGCGAAGCCGCACCCCAATATGTTCTATGGCACAATTCAGGAAATCTACTGTATCAACTCGGTGCCCATGATCAAATTTATTTACCCAACACGGCCTCAAAAGCTATTGCGAGTCTCTATCAAAATTATGACTATCAGCTTTACGAAAACGGTTTTGCCCTATGGAGTAAGAAAAAAAGCACCGCCACTTCAAGTATAGAAAAAAAATCAACAATTGAATCAAAAGAAATTGAACTCAACGAATGGTTTACTCCGCCAACGTTTGATTCCAATCATAGCTTGTATGGCCAATCCAAGTTCGAACTTTCTATAACTGACAAAATCAGAAAGGCTGTTTACCAAGGACGATTTTTTAAAATAGTTTACAAGCTCAAGAATGAAAAAATTGCTTGGCATTTTGTTTCCCTGCATTCGCTCCAAAAGCATTTTTTACTGCAACCCTATTTCACAAATCCTTCGTTAGATTATGAAATCGTTTCTGAAATTAAAATAGAACCTATGTCTGAAAAATTTCAGAATCAAAAAATTAAGATTGAGTGGCAAAAAGATATCCCACTCAAAAGATTAAAATCTACACAGTAGTTCTTTTTAAAACAGAGGCTGCACCGGTTTGTTGTTCATAATCTCGTCTATCTTTTCCATGACTTCGGGCGTGAGCTTTTCCATATCCTCAATGGCTTTCAGATTTTCTTTGAGCTGCGTTTTTTTCGTGGCACCCAAAATAGCCGTAGTTACGTTTGTATTTTTGACACACCAAGCAATGCTTAGTCGTGCGGTGGAAATGTCCAACTGATTGGCCAGTTTGCCAAGACGTTCTACTTTTTTTAAATTTTCTTTTCCCAACCATTGATCTTTAAGCCAATCCATATCCTTCAGGGCAAGACGTGATTTTTTTGGTATACCATCATTGTATTTTCCTGTCAGCAATCCCGAAGCCAAGGGACTCCAAATCGTAGTGCCCAAACCAACCGTTTCGTAAATCATGCGATACTCCTTTTCTATTTTTTCTCGGTGGAATAAATTATACTGCGGTTGCTCCATAGTGGGTCCAATCAAATGATATTTTTCTGCCAAGCGATGTGCCTCCATAATTTCTACGCCGCTCCATTCACTCGTTCCCCAATACAAAATTTTACCTTGTTGGATCAAGGTGTTCATCGTTTGAACGGTTTCTAAAATTGGGGTGTTTTTATCAGGACGGTGACAATAATATAAATCAAGATAATCCGTTTGCAAACGCTGTAAAGCTTCATTACAGGCCTCTACTAAATGTTTTCGGCTCAAGCCTTTTTGATTGGGTTTGTTCGCTTTTCCATGCCAACCAAAAAAAGCTTTACTCGATAATACATACGAAGTACGATCCCACTTTTTCTTTTTGAGCATACGGCCCATCATCAATTCGCTTTCACCATGAGCATACACCTCGGCATTATCAAAAAAATTAATGCCAGCATCATAAGCCATGCTCATAAGGTCGCCAGCGAGCTTATCATTTATTTGTTTGTGAAAACTAACCCAGCTACCAAACGATAGTACTGAAAGTTGTAGTCCTGATGTTCCTAATCTTCTGTATTCCATGTGTTAGTAGTTAGTAGTTAGTAGTTAGTAGTTAGTAGTTAGTAGTTAGTAGTTAGT
>CAZTCQ010000046.1:0-4160 GCA_964612525.1 uncultured Chitinophagaceae bacterium
TCAAATTATCTGGTATTGTATTTAACGATGAGTCAGGTCCTGCTAATGTAGATGGTTCGCCGATTGGTATGGCTGGTACAACTCAGTTATATGCTAACTTGATTAAGCCTGATGGAACGGTTGACCGTATTACTCCAATTGACAATCAAGGAATGTATGAATTTGATGACGTAGTTGTAAACACTTCTTACCAAGTAGTTCTAACTAGCGCTCCAGGTACTGTTGGAAACAATGCTCCTGCTGCTAGCTTACCTAACGGTTGGTTGACTGTAAGTGAGGATGGTGACGGTGATGGTATCGGTAACGATGGTACTCCAGATGGTATCAACTTAGCTACAACCGGTACAACTGATTTACCAATGGTGAACTTCGGTATCAGAGAGCCTGTATCGGTTGGTAACCTTGTTTGGATTGATGAAAACCAAAATGGTGTAAAAGACGCAAATGAATTGCCTCTTCAAAACGCTATCGTGAATATCTATGAAGATGATAACAACGATGGTACTCCTGACGGTGCAGCAATTGGTACAATGACAACCGGAACTGATGGTCTATATGAATTTAGCGACCTAAACTCTGGTAAGTTTATTATCGGTGTGGTTCCTCCAACTATTCAAGACGGTTCTTATGTGAGCCCAACGGTAGGAGAAGAAGCTAACCCTAACTTAGACGTAGATGACAATGATAATGGTGTGAACCAAGTAGGAATGGAGGTACGTTCTGGTACGATTAATTTAGTTGCAGGTGCTGAGCCTACAGGTGAAGTACCAAACAATACTAACCCTGTTCCAGATGCGAACTCTAACTTAACAGTTGACTTCGGATTCTACGCTTGTCCTACTGGATTTAACTTTGACCCAGTTGACGTTTGTGCAGCTAGTACGTTTGATTTAACTGCTGCTGAGCCTACTGAATTTACTGGAGGTGTTTGGACAATGAACAACATGGTTGTTGCTAATCCTACAGCGGTAGATACGGGTACATATACTTATAACTTTAACAACGGCTCTTGTTCTGCAACGGGAAGTTTGTTAGTGACTAAGAGTGTTCCGGATTACACGCCAACTATTCAAATTGCACCAAGTGCTATAACTGGTACGAGTCAAGTACGTGTGATTTTAAATATTTCTGAAATTTTGAATAAGGATGCTTGTTCTGACTTGTATATCTTAGTACCTAAATTGTTGCCAAGGTTTGTATTTAACTACTTGCCTAACGCAACTACGATTGGAGGTATTCCGGTACATAATGCTGATTGGCAGTTCTTTGAAAATGCAAATCCTAACTTCTATATTTGGCAGTACACAGGAACAGGTGGTTTATTCCCTGGAAATGGTTCTTCTACAATTGGTTACATAGGAACTTATGATCCTAACAATACCGACGGACAGTCTACATTTAGTGTGCAGATCTTCCAAGGTAGTGGTGGAGAAACCAATCAGACGAATAACACAGATTCTGACTTATTAATCTACTTCAGATAAAAAATAAAAAACAAAAAATAAAATCACATTAATAAAATAATAAAATAAACATTATGAAAACGTTTAAATTAGCATTGTTGATGATACTTATCTCAACAACAGGATTATACGCTCAAACAGCGTACAATCCCTTCACACAAAACATAAACTTTCAGCCCGAGCCTACAGTAGCTGGTTTCGAATGCGGAAGTACACCGATCGTAGCATTTACGCAAGGTATGACTACCTCGGCTGATGCAACACAGTGGCAAACACAGCCATTGATCGTAACGATCTGTATTACAGGTTTTGAATTCAACGGTACAACTGCGGCAGCAGTTGTATCCGGATCTTATTCCACGAACTTCTCGTGGGTATTTGACCCTTTTGCTCCGAACTGTTTGATTGGTACACAAAGTCAAACAATTCCAGGAACAGGATCTAACCCACTTTTCCCAAATCCTTTATCTTCGGGTGATATCAATGTAGCGCTTAGCGTTCCTGAGACATCTCCTATAAGTACAGTTTTGGCTGTAAATGTAAATTTGCAGGTTCCTGGTTACATGGCTCAGTTTAATTCTACTCCAGATGATAACGAGTCTACACAAACTCAGACTTTCTGTTCATTGAAAATTGTAGGAACTGTATTTGAAGATGCAACTAGTGGTAGTGCAAATGATGGAGATGTAAATGGTACGCCTGTAGATGGTACTACAGTTCCAATGTGTGCCAACCTTATCGGTCCTAATAACCTCGTTGTAGCTGTACAAACTGTTGCAGCTGATGGTACTTATGAGTTTACTAACGTAACTGAAAATACTATATATAGTGTTCTTTTAACTGATAACTGTGGTATTGTTAATGGTCCACCACCAACTAATCCTGCAGTAACGGGCTTTACTAATACTGGAGAAGATGGAGATGGTAATGGTGTTGGCGATGATGGTACACCTGATGGAGCTACAACAGTAACTGTAGGAAATGCTACAGTAGAGAATGTAGATTTCGGAATTATTCCTAATTCACCACTTCCAGTTAAAATGGGTCACTTTACAGTATCAGAATATAATTGTACTGGGCTTGTAGCATGGGAAACTCTTTCTGAAGAAAATGTTTCTCACTTTGAAATCTTACGTTCAAATCCTGGTTCTACTCAATTTAATAAAATTGGGAAAGTAGAAGGTACAGGTAACAGTTCGTCTCCAAAACTTTATAGCTTTGTAGACAAAGACGTAGAGAAGAGCACAGAGCCTTATACTTACAAAATCAAAACAGTTGATATCGATAGATCAGAGTCTATTTCAGATTCTCGTAACTTGAAATTGACTTGTGGTGGAGATGAAGTATCTGTTCAATTATTCCCAAATCCGGCTACAGATAATATCAACTTAGTATATACTACTAATGAAAATGATATTCAATTAGAAGTGGATATACTTGATATTGCTGGTCGTAAAATCATGTCTAAGTCGCAAATTATCTTTAAAGGTACTAGTGTGATTAACATGGATGTGAAAGGATTGGCTGTTGGTCAGTACATGGTACGCTATCATAACGTTGAAGGAAACTCAACTGAGACAATCAAATTTACTAAAGAGTAAAATCTGAAATAAAATCTTAAGACCTCCAATATTCTTGGAGGTCTTTTTTTCACCTTTATAAGTCATTCACAAAAAATTAAAATAAAATCAAAATGAAAAAATTAAGTTTACTAATCATTATGGTTACGTTTTCAGTGACAGGTTTGTTTGCTCAAATAGCTTACAACCCATTTACTCAAAACATTAACTTTCAGCCTGAGCCTTCGGTTCAAGGTTTTCAGTGCGGTTCTACCCCCAATGTTGAATTTACGATGGGGCTGACTACCGCGGCTGACGCAACTATGTGGCAAACTGATCCTTTAAAAGTTACAATCTGTATTACGGGATTTGTATTTGACGGAACGACTGCTGCTTCTGTTGTTTCCGGGTCTTATTCTACCAACTTTACTTGGGCTTTTGACCCCTTTAGTCCGACTTGTATAATCGGGACTCAAAATCAAACACTTCCGGGAACGGGTACTAACCCATTATTCCCAAATCCTGCTTCCACGGGTGAGATTAATTTGGCATTAGAAGTGCCATCCACATCTCCTACTTCAACGATTTTGGCAGTGAATGTGAATTTGCAGGTTCCTGGATATATGGCTCAATTTAATTCTACGCCAGATGATAATGAATCTACACAGACGCAAACATTTTGCCCATGTGATTCTTTAACTTCTCCAGGTAGTGTTGCTGGTCCTCAAGCTTTTTGTGTTGGAGGTAATCCTGCAGCATTTACAAGTACTACAGCTCCTAGTGGAGGTAGTGGTGGTGTAATAGAGTATCAATGGCAAGTATCTACTGATGGCACTAACTGGACTGATATTCCTGGTGCATTATTGGCAGTGTACGATGCTCCTGCAATCAGTACAACTACTTACTATAGAAGAGGTGCAAAAAGATCTGTTTGCCCTGACTTCATTTATACAAGCCCGATTGTAATAACTGTTGAATCTTTAGTAGATGCCGGAATAGACGGTAACACTACAGTATGTGAAACTCACATGGCTACTATTAGTCTGGCTAGTTTAATAACTGGAGAAGACGCTGGTGGAACATGGTCCCGTACAACAGGTACTGGTGGTACTTTTAATGCAGCCGCTGGAACATTTGT
>CAZTCQ010000046.1:4260-8006 GCA_964612525.1 uncultured Chitinophagaceae bacterium
GGAACTTTTGTTCCTGCAATTGGCGCAACCACTTCTACATTTACTTATACTCTAGCAGGAACCGCACCTTGTCCTAGTGACAATAGTGTAGCAACAGTAAATATTCAAGCTGGCGTTAATGCTGGTGCTGATGGAACAACTACTGTATGTGATAATAGTACAGCAACAATTGATTTGACGACTCTAATCACAGGGGAAGATGCAGGAGGAACCTGGGCTCGTACAACGGGAACTGGAGGAACCTTTAATGCGGCGGCCGGAACATTTGTTCCTGCAATGGGCGCAACTACTTCAACATTTACTTATACGGTAGCTGGAACGGCACCTTGCCCTAACGACAATAGTGTGGCAACCGTAGTAATGGACATTTGTACTATTATGATTACTGGTAATGTATTTGAAGATAATAATGGTCCTACAAATGTTGATGGAACAGGAACAACAACTGCAACTCCAGTATATGCTAACTTGGTTGACCCTAGTGGCAATGTAGTTGACGTGGTTGTTGTAAACAGCAATGGTACCTATGGCTTTAATAATGTTGTTACAAATACAACTTATACCATGGTTCTTACGGCAGCGCCGGGAACAATTGGTAATCCAGCACCTTTACCTTCACTACCTGCAGGTTGGGAAAATGTAAGTGAGGATTGTTGTGATAATATGGGTAATGATGGAACAACTGATGGTGCCACTACTGTAGTAGTAGGAACGGTTAATGTTCCTGAAGTAAACTTCGGAATCACTCAGCCTTTATCGGTTGGTAATCTTGTTTGGAATGATTTGAATCAAGACGGAGATTATGATGCCGGTGAGCCTTTAATTCAAGGAGCAACTGTAAACTTATATGAAGATGCTAATAATGATGGAACACCTGATGGTGCAGCTATTAATACGGCAACTACAACTGCTACTGGTGAATATCGTTTTGATGATTTATTACCTGGTGATTATATAATTGGTGTAGTACCTCCAACTCCAGCAATGGGTCCTGCTTTTGAAAGCACAGATGGTCCTGCTCAATCTTCTACGCCAAACGATGACGTAAATAATGATGACAATGGTACAAGTACTATTGGCGCTGAGACATTCTCTGGAACAATTGCCCTTGCCGCTGGTACAGAGCCTACAAATGATGATGCGTATGCTGGTGTGCCAGATGCTAACTCAAACTTAAGTATTGATTTTGGATTCTTCCAACCAATAAAAATTGAGGGTAATGTTTACTCTGATCAAAACGGTGAAACGAATGTTGATGGAACACCTATCAACAATCCTAGTAATACTCCTTTGTATGCAAACCTTGTTGACGCTGCAGGAAATGTAGTTGGTACTGATCCAATTAATCCTAATGGCACATATGAGTTTGATGATGTAACACCAAACACTACCTATACAGTTGTGCTAAGTACTACGCAAGGTACCGTTGGTAATCCTGCACCTACAGCAGACCTTCCGTTCGGTTGGGATAATGTAAGTGAGGATTGTTGTGATAACACTGGTAATGACGGAACAACTGATGGTGTTGTAACTGTAACGGTTGGAACTTCTGATGTTGACGAGGCAAACTTTGGTATCACTGAGCCATTATCACTTGGTAATACGGTTTGGAATGATGTAAATCAAAATGGAACACAAGATCCTGGTGAAATGGGACTTGCCGGTGCTACGGTTAACTTATACGAAGATGCCAATAACGATGGTACACCGGATGGTGCTGCTATTCAAACAGCAACAACTACAACAAGTGGGTTGTACTTATTTGATGATCTATTACCGGGTTCTTACGTTGTGGGTGTAACGCCTGCCGCTCCGGCTTCAGGTTTACCATTTGTAAGCTCTGATGGTCCGGGTGAAGAAACGAATCCTAACTCGGATGGAGATAAGAATGACAATGGTATCGTAACTACTGCTGGTGAAACATTTAGTGGAACCGTGGCATTAGCAATTGGAACTGAGCCAACTGGTGAAGCTCCAAGTAATGATAATACAAAGCCAGACGCAAATAATAATTTAACGGTTGACTTTGGATTCTTCCAGCCAATCGTAATTGCAGGTAGTGTATTTAATGATCAAAATGGTCCAACCAATGTTGATGGAACACCAATAAATAATCCTTCGAATACTCCATTGTATGTGAGCTTAGTTGATCCTTCTGGAAATGTTGTAGGGGTTGATACTGTTGATCCAAATGGTGATTATGACTTCGAGGACGTTGAGCCTAATACAGTTTACACAATTGTGTTAAGTGATATGCCAGGTACAGTAGGAAATCCTGCTCCAATGCCAAATCTTCCAGCCGGTTGGGATAATGTCGGTGAAGATTGTTGTGATGGTGTAGGAAATGATGGTACTCCTGATGGATTGCTAACGGTTTCGGTTGGAACTTCTGATGTGGAAGATGCTGATTATGGAATCTTTGAGCCATTATCAATAGGAAATCAAGTTTGGATTGATAGTAACAAAAACGGTATTTTAGATATGGGTGAATTACCACTGTCTAATGCGGTTGTAAATCTATACGAGGATGTAAATAATGATGGAACTCCTGACGGAGCTGCTATCTCTACAATAACTACTGGAACTGATGGTCTTTATAAATTTGAAGACTTACAGGCCGGTAAATACATTGTAGGTGTTACACCTCCTTCGGCTATGGGTGGTTCTTATACGAGCTCACAAACGGGAGAAGAAGCTAACCCTAACTTGGACGTTGACTTAAACGACAATGGTGTTACCTTAATTGGAATGGAAAGTAGAAGTGGAACGTTGATGTTGATGGCAGGAACTGAGCCTACTGGCGAAACTCCAAATAACACACCAGCAATCTCTGACGCAAATGCTAATCTTACAGTTGACTTTGGATTCTTCCTTTGTCCTACTGACTTTACATTCGCTGATGTTCCATTGTGTGCTACAACTTCTGTTGATTTGACAAGCTATGAGCTACCTGAATATACGGGAGGTGCATGGACATTGAATAATCAGCCTGTTGCTAATCCAACAGCTGTAACAGCCGCGGGAACTTATACCTATACTTATACGAATGGTACTTGTGGTGCAACTGGAGACTTAGATATCTTTACGAATGTTCCTGATTACACTCCGACAATCCAAATTGCACCTAGTGCGATCACGGGTCCAAGTCAGGTACGTGTAATACTTACCATTTCTGAGATCTTAGATTTTGAAGCATGTTCAGACCTGTTCATTTTAGTTCCTAAATTGCTACCTCGTTTCCAGTTTAATTATCAAAATAGTGCAACTATCGTTGGTGGTATTGCGGTAAATAACGGCGATTGGCAGTATTTCCCTAATGCAAATCCTAATTTCTATATTTGGAAATACACCGCTACAGGCGCTGTTTTCCCTGCCTTAGGATCTTCAAAAATTGGATATATCGGAACCTATGATCCTAACAACACTGATGGACAATCTACATTTAGTGTGCAGGTTTTCCAAGGTAGTGGTGGAGAAACCAATCAGAACAATAACACTGATTCTGATTTGTTGATATACTTCAGATAAAACATAAATTGTATTATGAATAACGGGCTGTTCCTTTGGAGCAGCCCTTTTTTATTGGATGTACTATCTTAAAAGGAAAGTATATCGGTAATTATTGAGCTGTCATTTGCTTCTAAACTTCTGAATTTTATGACTCATTTCTTCTTATTCATTGCAATTTTATTCTCCCTTTTGCCGATTGAGATTTACCAATTTAAATGTAAATAAAATGTTATCAA
>CAZTCQ010000046.1:8106-21296 GCA_964612525.1 uncultured Chitinophagaceae bacterium
AATAAATCGTCTGATATTGTTTTTCAGATAGATGTGGTTTCTGATTTACAAAATAATTCAATTAATCTTCAGTGGAACACACTTCCAAATGTATCGGGGTATAAAGTTTACCGAAAAGTAAAAGGAGCTAGCTCATTTAATTTCATTGCTAACAAATCTATCAATGATACAAATTTTGTTGATTCGAATGTTCCTGTCGGTACGGCTTACGAGTATGCGGTGTATGCTTCTCATACGAATGATATATCTGGTTATGTTTGTGCTGGTGTTCAGATTGATGTAAAGCACCAAAGAGGTAATATTCTTCTAATGATTGATAGTAATTACATCACCGCCGCGCAAAATGAAATTGAATTGTTTAAAACAGATTTAATCAAAGATGGTTGGAAAGTGCTTGTTCAGTATGCGGGAAGAAATGAGAGTCCAGTAGTTGTAAAACAAAGAATTTCCTCCTGTCATGGAATTGGTGCTTTGGAAGGGGTCATTCTTTTGGGAAATATACCAGTACCTTACAGTGGAGATATCGCACCTGACACTCACTCAGATCATATCGGAGCTTGGCCAGCAGATGTTTACTACAGTGACATGTGTAATAGTAGTAATAATATTTGGCATGATGTAACATTGGTAAATACGTCGGCAGGTAGTACAAGAAATCATAATGTAGTTGGTGATGGTAAATTTGATGTAAGTGTTGCTACTAACACGAACAGCACTAAAATTTTTGTTGGCCGAATTGATGTTTCGGATATGAGTGCTATTAATTCTGATGACGTTGTTTTATTTAAACAATACATTCAAAAAAATCATAACTATAGAGCGTCAATCAATAAGTTCAAAGAGCAAGGTCTTATTGATGATAACTTCGGTTATTTTTACGGTGAGGCATTTGCCCAAAATGGTTGGAGAAATATGAGTGCACTTTTAGGAACGGATAAAGTTTCTGAGGGTGATTATATGACTGACATGAAAAATGATAGTTACCTATGGAGCTATGCCTGCGGTGGTGGTTGGAACGAGGGTGCTTCAGGCGTAGGAAACACGAATTCTTTTAGAAGTAATCAAATCCAAAGTGTGTTTACCATGCTTTACGGTAGCTATTTTGGAGATTGGGATGAGTCAAATAATTTTTTACGAGCACCTATCGCATCACCTTCTAGCACCTTGGTTTCGTTTTGGGCAGGAAGGCCTAATTGGTTTTTACATACAATGAGTATGGGAGATCCTATTGGGTATAGTTATTTAAACACGGTGAGTAATAACGGAAACTATTTTCCACAAGGATTCGCTAATGCTCAGGTTCATCAGTCTATACAAGGAGATCCAACTTTGCATATGTACGTATATGAAGCGCCAACAAATCTTGAAGCATTTGAGGTGAATAATGGAAATTCTGTAAAACTAGAGTGGTCTTCATCGGTGGACACATCCGTTGTTGGATATTACATATACAGAGCATCTAACCTAAATGGAGATTTTCAACTTTTAAATCAAACTCCAGTTTCATTAGCTGAATTTGTTGACACAGATCCACTACCAGCTTCTTCTAATTTAAGTAGCACTGCCTATATGGTACGAGCGGTAAAGCTAGAAGAAACCGTTACAGGATCATTTTATAACTTGAGCCCTGGTGCAATCACGGAAGGATTCTCAAGCAATGCTCCTTTGGCCGTTACCGTTACTGAATTTGAAGGAATAGAAAATGAAACGAATAACTTATTAGAGTGGGATGTGGTGCAAGAAGAAAATATCAAAGGATATGAAATAGAAAAAAGTGAAGATGCTAGTTCTTACGAAACTATTGGGGAGCAAGTTTCATTGGCCGACGAAGGAGGATTGTATCACTACGAGTTTACTGATTCAAAACCTTCCCAAATAAATTATTACAGATTAAAAATTATCGACGACAATAATGACTTTGTTTATCATTCTAAAATTGTTAGAATTCAAAGAGAGTCTAATTCTCACGAAGAGATCGCTTCACTATTCCCAAATCCTGCGAAGAACAATCTCAACCTCCTGATTCCGAATGCTGAGGATAATGATTATATTAATCTTACCGTTTTTGATATGAAAGGAAGAGCTGTTCTCAATAAATCGGTTGTTCACAGAAAAGAAGAATCTATAAAATTGGACGTCAACAGGCTGATACCCGGTCACTACCTTATTCAATATTTCAATGAAGAAAGCAGGTTAAAAAAACATTTACGATTTGTAAAATCGAATTAACTCATGAAAAAAATCCCCCCGAAATTATTCGGGGGGATTTGCTTTAATAATCAATTTTGATTATCGGCCTCTTCCATTGCGTCCGCGACCGTCTCCATTGCCTCTGCCATTTCCACGACCACCACCTTGGTTCAGCCTTCCGTTTCCACGTCCGCCCCCTTGGTTCAGTCTTCCGTTTCCACGTCCGCCACCTTGGTTAAATCTGCCATTTCCACGACCGCCACCTTGGTTAAATCTTCCGTTCCCACGTCCACCTCCTCGGTTATATCGTCCATGACCGCGATGAGCTCCTCTATTAAAGTTTCCAAAACGGTTTCCTCCTCTAACGAAAATCGCTACACCTCTTCGGTTAAAAAATCGTCCGTTTCTAAAACTGTTGCCAAACATTCCACAACCTCTGTGGTTACACCTGATAAATCCGTTCCCGAATCTTCCTCTTCTCCATGTGTTACGCATGTGCATGCACATTCTGTTATTGATAAAGTTGTTATGTCCCCAACCAATTCCACATTGACTATTCTGCCAAACGATGTTGTTGCCACGTCCCCCGCGTCCGCGCTGCGCCTCAGCCGTTGTGCTGAAGGTAAATAAGCCAATCAAGGCCATTGCTGTTGTAAGTAAAATTTTGTTTTTCATACTTTCTACATTTTGTTATTTGCTTCTTTGACAGATAGAGGGTATTTATAGTTTAACCTCTATTAAAAAATTAACAAATGCAGTACGTATTAAAAATAAATTTTTAGCGCCCCTTATTTTTTTAGAAGAACCTTAATGTCCGGATTTAGACTCCTTAGATGCTCAATAAATTTACTTTTTTCTTCGGGGGAAATTAAAACTTTATTTCCTGTACCATATGATACTTCTAAGCGATCAAGTGATAGGGCAGGGGCGCTCAATATATTATTCGTCTCTTTAATTTTAGTAATGGAATTTACCTCAATGCTAAGATTGACCAAGAATCCACTTTTTACCTCCAGAGTAGAATCTTTAATCGTGTAAAATGTATTTCGAAAAAGATATACTATAAACAGTACTACTGGCGCCACAGCGAATACCCACCATATGGAATACCCATCTTTTGTAATAAAAACGAGTGCTATGAATAGTAAGATTAACGGAATTAAGATTTCTGTGCCAATTTTTGATTTGTACTTTGTCATTATATTTATGGGGATTTTACTGTTTTTTCAAAGTTATAACTTGAAAAAACAAAAGCCGAAACAAAATTGTTTCGGCTAGAAAATATTTTAAAAAAATTCTTATTTCTTTTTCTTAGGAACAAAGATGGCGTGCATTCGTTTTCCTTCAAGCTTAGGCATATGCTCTAAGTCTCCGACGTCTTTTAAACGCTCAGCAAATTTTAATAAAATCAATTCACCTCTATCTTTAAAAACGATGGAACGGCCTCTAAACTGTACATATGCTTTAACCTTGTTTCCTTCTTCCAAAAACTTAATAGCATGACGAGTTTTAAACTCAAAATCGTGATCATCAGTATTCGGGCCAAAACGAATTTCTTTCAAATCATTCTTAGCAGCTTTTGCCTTGATTTCTTTGTCCTTCTTTTTCTTCTCGTACAAAAATTTATTATAATCAACAATTCTACAAACGGGGGGGGAGGCCTTGGGCGAAATCTCTACCAAATCTAGGCCTGCTTCTTCAGCAAGTTCTAGCGCTTTAGAAGTCGGAAATACTCCTTGTTCCGTATTATCTCCTACCAACCGTACTTCTTGTGCGGTGATAAGTTTATTAATTCTGTGTTCTGGGCCTCTTCGGCGTGGTTTGTAATTCCTTCTTCTAGGACGCATTTAATTGTTTAAAAAAGTAGAGCAAAGTTAAGCTAAATATGATTTCTAATGTGATGTAAGCATTATTATTTACTTTGCTGGGAAAACTTGATTGTTGAAAAATATTACAGGAGTAGTTTACAGTTCATAAATAATCAAGCTTATAAAGCCATTTCTTTCACGTTCTCCGAAATGCGTAGCTCACCTGCGGTACTTTCCTTGATTTGATCAATGGATACACCGGGTGCGTACTCAATACATTCGAAGCCAGATTCTGTTATGTTAAATACGCCCAAGTTCGTTACTACTTTTTTTACGCAGTTCAAACCTGTAATTGGTAGTGTACACTTGGTCAATAGTTTTGAATTTCCTTTGCGGTCGGTATGATTCATGGCAACGATAATATTTTTGGCGCTTGCTACTAAGTCCATTGCTCCGCCCATACCTTTTACCATTTTACCTGGAATTTTCCAATTCGCAATGTCACCGTTCTGAGCCACTTCCATGGCTCCTAAAACCGTCAGGTCAACTCTCCCTGAGCGGATCATTCCAAAACTCATAGCACTATCAAAAAACGCCGAACCTGCTACAGTTGTAATAGTTTGTTTGCCCGCATTAATTAGATCGGCATCCTCTTTTCCAGCTACAGGAAAGGGGCCCATGCCTAACAAACCATTCTCACTTTGTAACACTACCTCTATGCCTTCGGGGATATAATTGGCTACCAGGGTCGGAATACCAATTCCCAAATTAACGTAGTAACCATCCTCCAATTCTTGAGAAATCCGTTGTGCGATTTGATTTTTATCTAATGCCATAATTAAGATATAAAAGTAATCTCTTCTCAGCAAAAATAGGGAAGGTGAGTAAAATTAGTTTAGGAGTAATCTTGCCAATGAAACCTTGCGAACTACAAAAACTTTAAAAAATCAAGGATTTCATTTTTTCTTGCTCGCGCCAGCGGAACCAATGATTTATCTGACATTTCTAGTTCACCACCATGAGCTTTTAGATAGCGTACCAAAAGATTCAGGAACATTGTTTTTTTCTGATAGGTATAATTCTCCTTCTACTGTGTCAACTAAAATCTCATCTTGCTGAGCATGTAGCGTAAGCTCTGTACCCAGGCACAGAAAAATAATATATACAATGGTACGGTAGTTCCACATGCGACATCAAACTTAGGACTAAAATACACCCTTTGCTTTTAAAACTCCATGCATTGAGTGATTGGTATGTTTAGTTTCGTGACTGGTTATTTAATAAGAAATTAAAATAAGCATGAGCCAAAAAAAATCAATGTTGAAACATATTCTCGGCAAAATATTTCCCTGAACATCTGAAATCATCAAGTTACTTTTCTCATCACTTCTAAGTTTTGAAATAGAATTTCAATAACTCACTGGTTTTAAAATCATTATAATATGGAAACCTTCATTCTATGGTAGTTCTTGGACGTGTCTTTTATTACGACAAAATAAATGCCCGCCGCCTGGCCCCCTAAGTCTATAGTTTGACTCTGTGCGTTCTGATTAGAGATAGTTCTAATAATTTGTCCGTAAGAGTTCATTATCTTGATCTCCTGAATATTTTCTATGGTATTTAATTTAAAAATACCATCGGAAGGATTCGGTTGGATAGAATATTTTTTCGAATCGCTAATGTTATCTACAGATAAAGGAAAATTAGGAACCACCGTAAAATAAATATTATCAATAGCCATATCAGATCGAGCAGAATTACCAGTATTTCCTACAAAACGAAAACTTACATTGGAAGTTTGGTAGCTACTGAAATCAATGCTTTCACTATACCATTGATCTCCTTGATTACCTGATTTTCCCCAGATCGGAGTGTTGTTCCAAGTTTGTCCCCCATCGGTTGAAACTTCTATTCTTAAAGTGCCCATACCGTTTCCGTACATGTGATAGTCAAATTCTAATGCTGCGGATTGTATATCGCTCAGGTCATAACAAGGACTTCCCAAAATGGCACGCTTCGACGGATTGTTAGGATTGGAGGCTTCCAGATAAATGTAAGTGGAGCCGTCTGAAGCTGAACTAGGTCCGGTGTTACTCGTGAAGGTGCCTCCCGAATTTCTACTAAAATCGATATCGTCAGTCGTGAATTGACAGAACATTCCAAAGTCAAGTTCAAAACTTTCGGCAGCTGGGAAGGTAGTAACGCTGCTTATGCAACCAGGACAGGATGCAAAAGAATTAAAAATAAAATTTTGTGCATTCGCTCGCTCTCCTGTAATATCTGTTGTACTTGCTGAAACACTGAGCCATAAATTATCTCCATTTTGCAATCCGCCTAATGTGTATTGATTGGTAGCGCTAGAGTCGATTATCTCCATATACTTAGCACCTAATCGCCAGATATAATATTTAGTGGCCGTTGGAATCGCCGCCCAGTTCATCTCCAAGGAGCTGACGGTTTGAGTTTGAATAGTAAAAGCAGGGATCGGAAATATGTTGAAGGGAGCATCGCTCACATCGGACTGTGTGGCACGGCTCACTCGAATGAGTGCATCCGCAGAATTGATGTTAGGAACCTGCCAAGAATAATTTCTAATTGAACCCGAAACCGAAGCTATGTTATTCCAAGTACTACCATTGTCAGTGCTATAATCCAAATCAAACATCCCTTGATCTCCATAAGCATCCCAATGAATAATTTCTGTTCTGCCCGGGATTAAAGATTCGCCACCGAGAGGGTAGGTAACCTTGATGTCGTTTTCGATAAAGGAGTAAACCAAAACATATTCTTGTGGGCCACTAGGAATTTGAAACCCTTTTATTTTAACAGAATAGGTTCCCGCCGCAGGACTATCCACCACAATTTGTTCTACATTATTCAGGCGGTCTATGCCAGGCACAGCAGGATTGTCTAGCGTCGAAGCATTTGGCGTAGGGTCTAAAACTAGAGGTAAGAGCGAATTATTTACCACCATGTCCAAATCATTAATCAGGGCTTTGTTAGTATTTACGGCCGCCTGAGGATCATGCCAATAAAGCATAATTCTAAGCTGGCCCGTTCCCGCAGGAACTGTGACAGTGTGAGTATTAGAATCTGCTTGGCTAATTGTATCAAAAAGGAATTGATTATTTGCAATAATATCATACGCTCGGGCGGTGTGAATCATTCCATATCCAAATTTATAGTCGGGCCCCTTATTACCAAGATCAGTAGCCGAATTCATGGCGGCAGCTTTTAGCAAAGAAGATTTTGGATCAGCATTATTATTTAAGTCTCTGTAAGCTTCAATCAATTGTCCTAGATTACCCGCTAAGCTCGGTGCCGCCGAAGAGGTGCCACCAAACGGACTATACTGATGATTCGGGTCTGTTGAAACTTGACCTTGGCCATGAGCAGCCAGGTCCGGTTTTATGCGTCCGTCATGTGCCGGACCACGAGAACTTGATCCCACCAAAGAACCGTCGTTATTTAAATTCGCAACAGCAATTACATTTTTACCCACTTTGTGACCACCCGTAATGTTGCCCCACTGGTCTCCTGCTCCGTAACCACAATCATTATTGTTTGAATTACCTGCTGAAAATACGTGCATTAAACTTGGATTATCAAAAACCTGTTGATCAACGGTTTGAGAGGTAGAGGTGTAACCTGCATTACAACCATTACTAAAGGATGAATTGGTTATCTTGACATCACTGGTTTGATGAAGAGTCATAGTGTTGTCCTGAAAATTAGCTACGTAATTTATTACATAAATGTCAGCCCCTGATGAACCACCCTCCACGCTAGGGTCAACATTTCCTGCCGCTCCCATTACGCCAGCTACACCGTCTCCATGAGTTCCTGTCGCATCATTCGTTAAATTGGTAAGCCTTCCCGTATAATCAATATGAGGGCCTACTAAACCGTCGTCACGAACTAAAAGACTCACGCCGCTGCCGTCATAGTTAAGTCCATTGGGTAAGTGATTATTAATTACATTAGATTTTTGAATGGAACGTCCTTCTGTTGATTCGGGTTTGCCCGGTTCGTCTATCAGTTCTATGGATCTTACCCAAGGTTTTTTTACGATTTCATCAATTTGATTTTTAGACAGAGCACAATAAGCAAAGCGAGAATCATTTCCATACTCATAGGGAGTAATTCTTTGCAACCCTAATTCCGAGCTATAGTTTTTTATTTTCAATCCATTCATTGCAATTATGGCTACTCTAAATGTGTTATCGTCTGCAATGGCATGAGAGGGGATATTCCCTTCGATAATTCGATAGTCAATTTTTAGTTCTCGAGGAAGAGGATGAATGCCACTGATATTAGTATGCTCTTTTAAAAAATTAAGACTAGATAAAAGTGGTGATATTTTAATCAGATAGGTATTGTTCGGGATATATTCGAGAAAATCAATTCCAAGTTTTTCTAGATTTTTTTTATTATCATTCGATGGAATTGAGTTGAATTGCATTAGTTGGTAGCTCTCAGAAGATCCATTCCAGTGATTTACAAAATGCTCTAAATTTGGTTGCAACGTTTTTACTGTGGTTCGTAATATTAACGCATTTTTTTCTTGCGCAGAAGACGAAATTGAAATAAACACACTTAGTATAAAAATGAATATTGAGTTGATTTTTTTCATATTGTTATTTTTTGCTAATTGTTTCCAAAATGAGCTCCGCTAATTTACGATAAAACTTATCGATTCTTACTATTCCTAGCGCATAAGATAGCCACAAACTGCCTAGCTGCACGGATTATTACATTGTGATGATATAGTAACTCTTAGAAAGCCAGAATAAAAAAAGCCAACATGCTCATCACATTGGCTCTGCAAAAAAAAGTTGAGCTTTAGCTTACAATTTAGAAACCTTTAGCCTGTGCACTTCTCCGACTTGATCTGTCAGGATTACAAAGTAAATCCCAGCTGCCTGCTCCTTTAGATTCAGTGAAGGGCTTTTAATTTCTCGGTGTGGCATATTTTGAATAATTTGTCCATACGAATTAATGACTTTAATATTTTTCAATTGGTCTGTTGTATTCAAATTAAAAATTCCATTGGAAGGGTTGGGTTGAATTGTGTAAATAACTTGACGATTCGGGTTTTGAAGTGTTACCACACTTGACAAACTAGTCTTACCATCATTATCAACTTGACGAAGTCGGTAATAGATTTTTTCTGACTGAAGTTCTTTCGCTTGTTTATCCGTAAAACTATAATTACGAATATTTAAAGATTGCACATTAGCAGCAACCTTGCCGATATTTTCAAATTGCCTATTGTCTATTGAGCGTTCAATGATGAAATGAGAATTATTGGTCTCAGAACTTGTAGTCCAAACTAAATCAACATATTGGTTTTGCCAGTGTCCTTCCCAATTTAAATAGTTCACAGCTAGGGGCGCTTGGAATGATGCCGTAAGTAGAAGGTTATCTAAGGCAATATCAGAAGTAAAAGCAGTTCCAGTAGTCGCTACAAATCGATAGCTCACCTGGCTCATTTGATAAGAACTCAAATCTATTGAGTCGCTCAACCATTGATTTCCTTGATCGCCTGATTTAGTCCAAATCGGAGTTGTGCTCCATGTTTGTCCGCCGTCCGTGGATATTTCAATATCAAGATCGCCCATTCCGGCACCGTACATGTGGTAATCAAAATTTAATTGGGCTGTGTTTTTATTAGTCAAATCATAGCACGGGCTACCTAAAATTGCAACTTTAGAAGGGAAGTTTGGGTTCGTTGCCTCCACATAAATGTATTCGCTTCCGTCCGACGCATTGCTCGGTCCCGTATTAGACGATGGTGTAGAGCCACTGGCCAAGGTAAAATCAATGTCATCATTATTATCCTGACAGAAATTTCCACTGCCCGTTTCAAAACTCTGGAAGTGAGGGAAATTATTGATGCTACTAAAACAGCCACTGCATGAACTTAATGGATTAAAGTCAAAATACTTTGCATTGGCTCGCTCACCTTTTATACTGGCAGTGTTTGCGGAAACGCTTAACCAACCCTCATCGGTTGAACCGAGGCCACTTAAAAAGTATTGATTCGTTGTTGACGAATCTATTACTTCCATAAACTTAGCACCTAGGCGCCAGATGTAATATTGAGTTGCTGTAGGAATAGCAGGCCAATCTATTTGCATAGAAGTTGCATTGAAATTTTGAATAGTAAATACCGGCACTGGAAAAATATTTATGCCTTCATCACTGACATCCGATTGTGATGCTCGGCTCACACGTATTAAAGCATCGGCTGTATTGATAGCTGGAACATTCCATGAAATGTTTCTTTCATCTCCATTAGCCGTACCAATATTTGTCCAAGTACTTCCGTTGTTCGTACTATAATCCACTGTAAAATTTCCAAGGTTTCCGAAGGCATCCCAATGCACAATTTCGGTATTGCCCGGTATCAAGGATTCGCCACCAATTGGGTAGGTTACTTTTATAGCATCCGGAATAAAAGAATAGACTAAAACATATTCCTGTGGTCCAACAGGAACTTGAAAGCCGTTGATTTGCACAGCAAAATTTCCTGCGGCAGGATTGTTGACTACCACCTGTTCCATATTATTTAAACTGTCTATACCCGGAACAGCAGGGTTGTCTAGCGTTGTTGCATTTGGTGTCGCATCCAGTACCAGAGGAAGCAAGGTCCCATTGACCGTCATGTTTAAATCATTGATAAGGGCTTTGTTTGTATTTAAGGTAGCTTCGGGCTCATGCCAATATACCATCACGCGTAATTGTCCTGTTCCGGCTGGTACATTCACGGTGTGGTTATTTATTCCCGACTGTGCAATAGTAGAAATAACATATTGGTTATTCGCAATGATGTCATAAGCTCGGGCTGTGTTGATTAATCCGTAACCATATTTGAAATCGGGTCCTGGGTTTCCTAAGTCAGTGGCAGAATTTAGAGCCGCCGCTTTTATTAAAGCGGATTTCGGATCAGAATTGCTATTCAAATCTCGGTAAGCTTCAATAAGCTGCCCTAAGTTTCCTGCCAAGCTTGGTGCGGCTGCCGAGGTGCCGCCAAAACTCATGTATTGATTATTCGGAGCTGTGGCAACTTGTCCTTGACCATGAGCGGCTAAGTCGGGTTTGATTCTACCATCGTGCGCGGGCCCACGAGAGCTTGAACTTACCAAAGATCCGTCGTTAAATAAATTAGCCACCGTGATAACATTCTTACCCATTTTGTGACCACCTGTGACATTGCCCCATTGGTTTCCGGCGCCATAACCACAATTATTATTGTTAGAATTACCGGCAGAGAAAACATGCATCAATGTTGGATTGTCAAAAATTTGTTTGTCTACCGTTTGCGTACTGGAAGTATAACCTGCATTACATCCATTACTATAAGAAGAATTCGTAATCATAACTCCACTGTCTAAATGCAAACTCAGCGTGTTGGCCTGGAAGGTGGAATTATAATTGATTACGTAAATATTTGCTCCCGAAGAACCGCCCTCTATGCTCGGGTCAATATTACCTGCCGGTCCCATTACGCCGGCGACGCCATCACCATGTGTGCCAGTAGCATCGGTCGTTAAGTTTATCAGTCGCCCTTCATAGTCTATGTGAGGCCCAACCAATCCATCATCACGAACAAGCAAGCTCACGCCAGCTCCATTATATGTTAACCCATTACTTAGTTTGCTATTCAATAGATTTGATTTCTGAATTGATCGTCCTTCCGTTGATTCAGGTTTGCCAGGTTCGTCAATAAGCTCAATGGACCGAATCCATGATTTATTCACTAGCGAAAAAATTTCATTTTTAGCAAGTTCACAATAAGCAAATCGCTTGTCCTGACCAAATTGGTATGGAGTGATATTTAAGCTACTTAATTCAGCTTGATGATTTTTAACATCAGTTTCATTCATCGTAATGAGCGCCACTTTTACTTTATCGTTGCTTCCCTTTGCGTGCTGAGGAATATTCCAATCAATTAGGCGGTAATCAAGTTTTAAGGCTTGCGGAATACCGTAAACTCCGCTTATGTTTTTGTTCTTCAAAAAACTGAGAGGAGCGTTTGTCTCAAATTTTACTAGGTACGAATTGTTTGGTATGTATTCTAAAAAAAGAATGCCCATCTTTTGAAGTGATTCTTTCGTGCTTTGACTTGGAATTTTTTTAAAAGAGATGATTTGATAATCTAACTGATTTGGATTGGTATTTGCGATAAACTCTTCTAGATTGGGCTGTAATTTTTTTGATTCAGTTCGCAGAAGTAAATCAGTTACTGGTTGTCCGAATGTTTGTCCAGATATTAGCGTACCCAATATAAAAATAATGAAAGCGTAATTTTTTGTCATAGATCTTAAATTTTAATAGTATTGATTTGAAAAGGTTTTTGCTAATTTACGGTTTAAAATCAAGCAATTACTTTTTAAGTAATCATAATTAGGTAGAATCATGATTGTTAGCACATTTATTACTTTCAGAGTATACTCTTTTCCTACTTTCATTCATATTTGGTTAGCCATTTTTTTATTATCTTAGATTAGAAAATCTAAAAAAAATCAGTCGTCTATTGTTACATATCGTTTTAGTCCTGAGTTTTTTTTCTGACTTAGCTGTTGCACAGTCACGGATACGGGGTGTTGTTTTGTCAAGTTCTGAAAACGCCTTATTGGATAGTGCAGCCGTTAAAGTCGTTAATCGAGATTTAGTTTTTCTATGTGACTTGAATGGTCAATTCGAAATAGAAGTTTTCAAAGATGACTTGCTTGAATTTTCAAGGCGGGGATATAGAACTGAGCGACTGCGTATTCAAAATGAAAATCTGCCGAAACAGTATTCGATTCATTTACAAAAAGTAAAATCATCGAAAGAAAGTAGAAGTGCGAAATTACTTTTTCAGCTAGACAGTATAAATTTTGACCAAACCTACTTTACTCAAATGAATGGAGCTCGAAAAGGGGAGAGGCATAGTTGTCCGGGAACTTCTTTGAGCGCCATGAGTAATAAAAATCAAAAGAAGTGGGCTTTTCAAGCGCTCTTTAAAAAGTGGCAAAACGAAAAGTATGTTGATTTTATTTTCAACTCGGAAACGGTAAAAAAAATAGCCAACTTATCAGGCGATGACCTAGCCAAGTTTATGAACGCCTATCGACCCACTGAAGATTTTTTACGAACGGCTACTCAATATGAACTTTTAGAGTATATAAAGAAATCGTACCGGAA
>CAZTCQ010000047.1:0-5557 GCA_964612525.1 uncultured Chitinophagaceae bacterium
CATCTACTTCCTACTCTATCATGCAGCAGGTAATGAATGAGAGTTTTGGCTAAACAAATTCTGTATGTACGATCTTCATTATCCTATTTCAGATAAGCTAAAAAAACACATTGTTAGTTACACCATACTGAAGCCGTTTGAGGAGAGCATAAAGTATTATGCTTTTCCGCAACAAGGTGTAACGATAGCCTTCTTGCAAAATTCGAACCTACAATTTGAAGATGATAAATTGAGCATTTCCGAAGGAAAAGAGTCAATGCAACTTCTTCTTTTGGGTAAATATCTACACCCATTACAAATTGAATACAAAAAATATGTTCCGGAAATTGCAATCAACTTTTCAGAAACAGGCGCCAACTATTTTTTCGAAAACTATTTTACAATGTATGCTAAGAATAATATTCAGGTCAGCAATACGATTGAAAATTTTGAAAAAGACAAACTATTTCTTGTAGACCCTTTAAAAAGTATTCATGAGCTGGAAAATATACTTCTCAGTAGGCTATCAGAACCTTCCTCAATAGAAAACATTGAGCAAGCTGTTCAGTTGATTAAAAAAGACAACTACATTCTTACCAAAGATTTGGCTCGACAAGTTCATCTTTCCGAAAAAACATTGAACCGAAATTTTAAAAAATATGTAGGATGTACAACAACACAATTTAAGAAAATAAGTCGTTTTAGAAATACAATCCAATCCTATTTTGAAAGCAAGATCAAGAATCTAACTGAGCTTTGTTTCGAAAATAACTATTGTGACTCGCCTGATTTTTATCGTCAAATAAGTAAAATTTCCGGATTCAAACCGAGTGATTTTTTTAGAGATCTTACTAAAATTGGAGAAGATAACTTCCCCTACATTCTAAAGTAGAATGTCCTTTTTGTACAAGTTTACCTACATCCCTTGTTTGAACTTTGTATTTGACAAAAAGTAATAAAACATATGAAACTATCCACTTTGTTAATGACCACTGGGATATTGGGATCTTTAGCTACTATCTACTTTTGGCTGAAAGGGCAAGAAATTATTCCTCAAATACCATTTGTACTTTGTGATATTTCCCTTATTTATTTTGGGATTCTAGAACAAAAAAATGAAAAACAAAACAAAAATGAAAAATCAAAATGTAGGAATTAAAAAGACAATCATTTATACCTTAGTTTTATTTGGTCTTGGAATGGCCGTGGGCTACGGTGTTGTGAAGTTCATAGGCTTGCTATCTTCTTTTATTTAAAGGCATGTAATCACATACATATAAATGGGCATGCCAAGTGTAATATTAAATGGAAAGGTGACTGCAATAGCCATAGGAACGTATAGACCTGGATTTGCTTTGGGTGCTGCTAATTTCATAGCTGCGGGAACCGCGATATAAGATGCACTAGCCGCCAGAATCGCGAATAAAAACTGGTCGCCTTGACTTGCGCTCACAAATCGGCTAAGGTAGGCAACCACCACACCATTAATCAAAGGCACAGCAATGGAAAATACAAAAGGGAACAACCCATATTTTTTAAAAGCCGCTAATTTCTTGCCACTAGTGATTCCCATATCTAATAAAAACACCGCTAAGAATCCTTTGAATAAATCAGTGGTGAAGGGTTCGATTCCTAATGCTTGTTTTTCATTCGCAAAAAACCCAATAACTAAACTTCCAATGATTAGCAGCACGCTACCATTTGTAAATGAGTGATGTACTACACTTCCGAGCGATACTTTCTCCTCTCGATTTTTTCTAAAATAAGAAAGTAATAAAACGCCTACAATAATTGAGGGTGCTTCCATCAATGCCATCACCGCCACCATATGACCACCAAATTCTATCTGTTGCATTTCTAGAAATGAAACTGCGGTCACAAACGTAACAGCACTTACCGAACCATATGCAGCGGCAATCGCCCCTGCATTCGGAACACCTAATTTCTTTTTAAGAATAAAAAAAGTATAAAAAGGAACTACAATGGCCAACAATACTCCAAACAATAAGATATACAAAATCTCTAAGCCTAACTCACTATGAGCCAGTTCGACCCCTCCTTTAAAACCAATAGAAAATAATAGATAGAGTGCAATAAATTTTGAGGAAGTAGCCGGAATCTCAAGATCACTTTTTAACTGTACAGCCGCAATACCCAAAAAGAAGAAAAGCAGTGCGGGGTTCGATAAATTATCGAGTAGTAAATTAAAATCCATGTTCTTTACTTTTTAAGATTCGGCAAAGATTGCAAAAACTTACTATTAATTATAATTTATATTTCTTATATAATACATAAACAATGATTAGAACTTCTTAATTCAAGTCGAGGCATAAAAAAAGGCCCCAGAAGGGCCCCGAACTAATTTTTTTTGTCTTTATAAAAAATCTACCTTACCACTATCTAAGTTATAATAAGCCGGCACTAATTTAATATCACCCTTATCCGCAGCAGATCGAATAATCGCGGACCGATTCATTAACTCTTCTATTTGTAGCTCAGCATTCTTTTTTACAATATCCGTAATGGTCGCTCCCTCACCGGCAGCGGCAATGGCAGGTGTAATATGCACCAACAAATGGTTTAAATTATAGCCATTATCTCCACCGTTAAAAGCAGCAGTAACTGCACCACAACTCTGGTGACCTAACACCACAATAACTTTAGATCCGCAATTTGCTACGGCATATTCAATACTAGCCATAGAAGAACTATTGGCAATATTTCCTGCTACACGGACTACAAACAATTCACCCAAACCTGCATCAAAAGCCATTTCAGGAACTACACGGCTATCCGCACAGCTCAACACAATGGTGTGAGGTTCTTGACCCGATGTCAATTCTTCACGGCGTGAGCTATCTTGTAATTTGCCGTCTAATTGATCTTCAGCAAATCGGGCGTTTCCCTCTTTTAATCTGCTTATAATTTCTGCTTGTGTCATAATTTTTTGTTTTATCGTTTAGTGTTGTTTGTTTATTCGTACTTATTATTTTTTACCGTGACATTGCTTGAATTTTTTACCACTTCCACAAGGACATTTATCATTCCGACCAATTTTAGGTTCGTCTCTCACAATAGGTTCTTGCTTCACATTTTGGCTTGGGTCATAATAATCGTTTTCATTAGCCCCATAATCATCACCCGCCGCATCAACGGCCGCTTTGTTAGATGACATATTGCTCATATCCGTTTTACGCTCCTGCGCCGCTCTTACGTCTTGCTCCTGCTCTGCCGGAATTCCTGCTTTGCATAAGAAACTAATGATACTCTTATTCGTATCACTTATCATCGTTTTAAATAGTTCAAACGCTTCAAATTTATAAATTAATAAAGGATCTTTCTGCTCGTAGCTCGCCATTTGTACCGATGTTTTTGTTTCATCCATTTGACGTAAATGCACTTTCCAGCCTTCATCAATTAAACCAAGGGTGATTTGCTTTTCTACCGAATCCAATAACTCAGCCCCTTCGCTTTCTATAGCACTTTCAAGGCCAACTACTACTTGCATAGCTTTGTTACCATCCGTAAACGGAATCGCTACTCGATCAATATTACCATTTCGTGATTGCATGTTTTTCAAAACAGGCAAAACATTTTCTTTCAGTGCCTGCTTTTTTCTTTCATAGAAAGTCAGCAACTCATCATACAAGCGTTCCGTAAGTTTGTCGGTGCTTAATTTTCCAAACTCTTCTTTTTCGATACTCGTATCAATCGCAAACTCTTTTGCAATTTGGAGCTTAAAAAATTCATAATCTTTATTCGTATCAAACTGAGAAGCCATGACTTGACAGCTATCATAAAAAGCATTGTCTAAATCAATCGCTAATCGCTCACCAAACAAAGCATTTTTACGACGAGCATAAATGACCTCTCGTTGTGAGTTCATTACATCATCATATTCTAATAAACGTTTTCGTATTCCAAAGTTATTCTCCTCTACTTTTTTCTGTGCACGCTCAATAGATTTTGAAATCATACTGTGCTGAATCATATCGCCTTCTTCATGACCTAATTTGTCCATTACATTCGACAAACGTTCGCTCCCAAACAAGCGCATTAAATCATCCTCCAACGAAACAAAGAATTGCGAACTACCGGGGTCTCCTTGACGTCCTGCACGACCACGCAACTGTCTATCTACACGACGACTTTCGTGACGCTCTGTACCTACAATGGCCAAACCTCCAGCGTCTTTCACACCTTCTCCTAACTTAATATCCGTACCACGACCTGCCATATTAGTTGCAATCGTAACATTACCCGCAATACCCGCTTCGGCTACCACCTGCGCCTCCTTTCCGTGTTGTTTCGCATTTAATACGTTGTGCTTAATCTTAGCTTGCTTGAGCATTCGACTCAAAAGTTCACTCACCTCCACACTAGTAGTACCTACCAACACAGGCTGACCACCCTTACTAAGACTTACAATTTCTTCTATAACTGCGCTATATTTTTCGCGCTTCGTTTTATATACTTTATCATCTCTATCATCACGAATAATAGGAAGATTCGTTGGGATAGACGTAACGTCTAATTTATAAATTTCATACAGCTCAGCCGCTTCTGTTTCGGCAGTACCTGTCATACCACAAAGCTTGTGATACATACGGAAAAAGTTTTGAAGTGTAACCGTGGCAAAGGTTTGCGTGGCAGCTTCTACATCCACATTTTCTTTCGCCTCTATAGCTTGGTGTAGTCCATCGCTATAACGACGACCGTCCATGATACGACCCGTTTGTTCATCTACAATTTTCACCTTACCCTCCATAACTACATACTCTACATCTTTTTCAAAAAGCGTATAAGCTTTTAAAAGTTGGTTCATCGTATGAATGCGTTCGGTTTTTACAGAATAGTCTTGTAGCAAAGCATCTTTTTGTTTCGCGCGTTCTTCATCCGCAATTTCTAAATTTTCAATCGCCGTAAGTTCGGTAGCAATATCCGGTAAGATAAAGAAATTAGGATCCTCGCCACTACCTGTAATCAGCTGCAATCCTTTATCAGTTAAATCTACTTGATTATTTTTTTCATCAATCGTAAACAGTAGTTCGGAAATGGCAAACGGCATGTGCTTTTGCTGCTCTCCTAAATAATAGTTTTCTGTTTTTTGTAAAACCTGCTTCATCCCCGGCTCGCTCAAAAACTTAATGATGGACGTATTTTTTGGAAGCCCTTTATACGCTCTAAATAAATCTAGTCCACCACTTTCTTTGTCAGTATCACCGGCGGCAATTTTCTTTTTAGCTTCTACTAAAAAACTATTTGTCAACTTTCGCTGCGCATTGACCAATTGCTCAATACGCGGTTTGAGTAGATGAAACTCCTGCTCATCCCCCTTCGGTACAGGACCAGAAATAATTAAGGGCGTTCGTGCATCATCAATCAAAACACTATCCACCTCATCAATCATAGCATAGTGCAATTTTCCTTGAACAATCTCATTTGGATTTTGCACCATATTATCACGGAGGTAGTCAAAACCAAATTCATTATTGGTACCATAAACCACGTCAGCCGCATAGGCTGCTTTTCGCTCGTCGGAGTGTGGGTCGTGCTTATCAATACAATCAACGGTTAG
>CAZTCQ010000047.1:5657-7084 GCA_964612525.1 uncultured Chitinophagaceae bacterium
GTCCAAGTGTTTTTATAGGTAGCTTCTCCATTTTCGATACTCACGTAATCTTTGCTCACAGAAAAGTCTTCGTCATTAAACATGACACTACTTTTTATTTCCGTATTCTCAGTAAAACGACGAGCCGTTTCCTTCATAGTGGCGAAGGCCTCGGGTAAAATTTCTAAAAGAACCTCTTCTAGTTTTTCGTCACGCTTTTTAGTAAGCTCATCAATTTCTTTGAAAAAAGCATCTTTTTGATGTACTTCAGCTTCTGCTTCAGCCGCTTCTTTTTTAGCGTCAATCTCATTGGTGACCTCCTGCAAATAATCAGCGATACGTCCTCTGAACTCGGTAGTTTTTCCGCGCAATTCGTCGTTAGACAAAGATGCGTACCCTGCAAAATGCTCATTGATTTTTGCAACGATGGGTTTTAATTTCTTTACGTCTTTTTCTGACTTGGTACCTCCAAACAGCTTGTTTAGTATTCCTAACATATATCTATATTCTTATCAAAATTTGGGCAAAAAGCTGTCATTCAGCCAATTTGTCCGAAAGGTGGTAAAGGTATGAAGATTTAGGAGAGCTAAATATTAATTTATAGATAAAATGACGGCTTCGCCTGCTATCAATTTAGTCTGAAATAAATTATCTCGTTCGCTTTAAAACGATACTCAGTGCGTAAATCAAGCCCGGCACGTAAAGCAAAGCTGTTAATAATAGTGTAATCCAGAAGTCAGTACCAATTCGGTCTTGATAAATCGCTACGCCCACAAAGGGAATCAAAATAGCAAAAACTATGGCCGCTACTTTATTATCACCTTCCATTCGCTTCAAAAGCACTTTTTCAGCAACCTGATTTTTTAAGGCCGTTACTTTGTTTTTTGACTTTTTACCTTTTACCATCTGTTCAATCCTCTCTACTTTGGCGGTAGATTCTGAAATAGGAATACCGGCGTAGCTTTTAGGAGTCGTCAACAATGCAATCAGTAACAATAAAATGCTATTAAAAAAAGTTCTTTTCATAAGGATAAAATTAAGGCTTAGCCATGGTATGAAGTAACGATTTATAGAAAATATCACAAAAAAACCAGCACGATGTGCTGGTTCAGAAAAATTTCTATCTTCTTCTAATTGAGAATAATATACAAAGCGTAAATCAAACCAGGTAAGTAGAACAAGAAAGTCAACAATAGAGTTATCCAAAAATCTTTAGTGATTCCATTTTGCCAAACAGCCACTCCCACAAAAGGAAGAATAATTGCTAGTATAACAGCCAATATTTTATTGCTGCTAACCTCTTCTTCTTTTACAAGTTTCTTTGCTATCTTTTTCGCAATACGCTTTTTAAGTTTAGAAACTTTTTTTGTTTTTTCCTGCGAGACTACTACAGATTCATCTTGAGTCCCTGCCTTTTCCTGAATAGGAATTCCAGCGAATACACTAGG
>CAZTCQ010000047.1:7184-13507 GCA_964612525.1 uncultured Chitinophagaceae bacterium
ATTCATCTTGAGTCCCTGCCTTTTCCTGAATAGGAATTCCAGCGAATACACTAGGTGATAAAACAAGCATGACCAAAGTCAGTAAGAGAATGTTGAATACATTTTTTTTCATGAAAATTAATTTTTGATTAGTAGCGAATATAAAAATATCAGAGTAAAATAAGTAAAAAATACAGAATTAAAATTACCGCTAAAACGACTAGCCCACCAAACACTATACCCAAAATGGGCATCACTTTATTAGGTTCTTTTTTCGATAAGGCAATGATACCTAAAACAATGGCAGGTATTGCCAGGGGCGGGAAAATAATTAAACCACAAATACCAAAGATTAAAGACAACAAACCATTTCGATTCCCATTTCGGGTTCTTTCTTTGGGTCTAACTTTTTTTGCTTTTTTCTTCTTCTTTTCAACTAGGGTTTCATGCGCAGGAGCTGCTGGCTGAACAGGAATAGCTGCCACGGCAGGACTCAATGAGAAATAAAAGCTAAAAAAAACCAGGAGGAGAAATTTATAAGACATAAAAACTTTACTTTGTATTAATAATGAAATGTTTCTCAATTACGATTCTTGTTTTACTACTGCATGGCGTAGCACTCGGTAATTTTAAACATCATTATAAAGGTGACCTTTTAATTTCAGGAAAAAAAATTTCTTTTGAATTGGATTATTCGATTCAAAAAAATAATTTAATTACCGGCACCTCTCTTACTGCCAAGGGCACGTCGGATGAAACAAAATGTAAAATCAGAGGAAGATACAATCGCAAAACAAGCGAAATTTATTTTTATGAAACAGTGGTCATTCGCAGCAAATCCACACTTGAAAATTTAAACTTCTGTTTACTCAGCGCTCGTTTAAAACGCAAAGAATCTAAAACAGCAATTATTTACTCGGGCCATCTCACGGGTACAATCCGAGGGTCAAAAAAGAAGTGCGCGCGTGGCACGATACGAATTGAAACTCCCAAAAAAAAGAAGTCCCCTACACCAAAAAAAATAACGGAGAAACCAAAGAAAAAAGAAATCTCTGTTGACAAACTTTTTAGCCATGTCAATAGTAAAAAAGTTGCACGCTACTCCCTTAACAGCAAAACCGCAACGCTCAGTATTTGGGACGACGCCAATGAAGACGGCGACCGAGTGAGTATTTATTTAAACGGAAAACTTATTCTAGACAATTATGAATTACGCAGAACGAAGAAACAAATCAGACTTTCACTAGCTACCCAAGCGAAGAAATCATTTTTAAAAATAAAGGCGTTGAACGAGGGTAAAGCAAGTCCAAATACATCAAGGATTAGAATAAGTTCCAACGACACTCAAAAAGAAATTAAAGCCCACATCAAGACGAGCGAATCCATATTTATCGAGCTGAGTCGATAAATTATTTTTTATTTTTTTTAGCCCAACTATCGCGCAAACCTACTGCTCGGTTAAAAACTATTTTATCTACTGTAGAGTCTTGATCTTTTATAAAATACCCTTTACGCAAAAATTGAAAATGCTCACCGTCTTTTGCCTCGGCTAAGGCAGGTTCAATTTTAGCATTAGAAATAATTTCTAAAGAGTCTTCGTTAATATACTCCTTAAAATCTCCGTCTTCTGCCATTGGGTTTTCTACTTTGAACAAGCGGTCGTATAAACGAACTTCAGCATCAATAGCATCATCACAATTTACCCAATGGATAACTCCTTTTACTTTGATACCACTTACGTCTTCGCCACTTTTACTATCCTTGAAATAATTACAATGTAACTCAGTTACCTTCCCCGATTCGTCTTTTTTAAAGTCAACACATTCTATAATGTAGGCATGCTTCAAACGAGTTTTCAGTCCCGGTCCTAATCGAAAAAACTTCTTGGGTGGTTCTTCCATAAAATCAGCGCGTTCGATAAAAATTTCACGTGAGAAATTTAATTCTCTACTTCCGTCTTCTTCTCTTTCTGGATTATTTTGTGCAATTAATTTTTCCGTCTTGCCTTCTTCGTAGTTTAGAATTACTACTTTGATAGGATCTAAAACAGCCATTCTGCGTTGCGCAATTTTATTTAAATCATCGCGTAAGCAAAAATCTAATAAGCCAATATCTACAATATTATCGCGCTTGGCAATGCCTGTTCTTTCGGAGAAACATTTAATACTATTGGCCGTATACCCTCTTCGGCGCAAGCCACTGATTGTAGGCATTCTAGGGTCATCCCAACCCGTCACATGCTTGTCTTCTACTAGTTGTTTTAAGCGCCTTTTACTCATAACGGTATAGGTCATATTCCTACGAGCAAATTCTATTTGTCGGCTAGGGAAAATTTCTAACTTTTCAATACACCAATTATAAAACGGCCGATGCGGTAAAAATTCTAAGGTGCACAAAGAATGAGTCACATTTTCAATACTATCACTCTGCCCATGTGCAAAATCATACATAGGGTAAATACACCAATCGCTTCCTGTGCGATGATGGTCCACATGTTTTATTCTATAAATAATCGGATCACGCATAAGCATATTATCGTGCGCCATGTCAATTTTTGCACGCAGTGCTTTTTCACCATCCTTATATTTTCCTTCTCGCATTTCTTTGAAAAGTTTTAAATTCTCTTCTATGCTTCGATCGCGATATTGATTATTTTTTCCTGGCGAAGTAGGTGTCCCTTTCATGCTAGCCATTTCTTCTGCAGTAGAATCATCTACATAGGCCAAGCCTTTTTCTATTAGTTTAACGGCATAACCGTAAAGCGTTTCGAAATAATCGGAGGTATACAATTCCTTATCCCACTCAAAACCCAACCACTTAATGTCGTTTTTTATGCTTTCAACAAATTCAGTTTCTTCGGTTACGGGATTGGTATCATCAAAACGAAGATTACACTTTCCATTATACTTTTCTTTTAAACCAAAGTTGAGCACAATACTAGACGCATGCCCAATGTGTAAATAACCATTTGGCTCAGGCGGAAAACGAGTTTGAATACTGTCGTGTTTCCCGGTTTTTAAATCATCTTCTATAAATTCTTCTATAAAATTAAGCGACTTCTCTTCTGACATAATTGAGTGCAAATTTAAGTTGGTTTAAGGGGTTTAGAAGGTTTAGCCGGCTTAGTTTTTTGTGCTGAGGACAATTAAAAACTAAGAATTAAAAATTAATAATTCACTTCTATGCAATAATTTCGCTACCATGCGAGAAATCCAATTTAGAGAAGCCCTTAGAGAAGCCATGCAAGAAGAAATGCGTCGTGACGAATCTGTTTTCCTTATGGGAGAGGAAGTGGCTGAGTATAACGGAGCTTATAAAGTGAGCCAAACTATGCTTGAGGAGTTTGGAGAAAAACGAATTATTGATACACCTATTTCTGAATTAGGTTTCGCTGCTATCGGCACTGGAGCTTCAATGAATGGCACACGTCCTATCGTAGAGTTTATGACTTGGAACTTTGCTGTGTTAGCCTTGGATCAAATTTTAAATCACGCTAGTAAAATGACGGCCATGAGTGGCGGACAGTTTACTTGTCCAATTGTTTTTCGTGGACCAAATGGTTCGGCTGGTCAGCTAGGTGCACAACACTCCATGGCTTTTGAAAGCTGGTATGCTAATATTCCAGGATTAAAAGTAGTTTCAGTTTCTAACCCTTATGATGCCAAAGGCCTAATGAAAACAGCTATTCGGGATAATGACCCTGTTATTTTCATGGAAAGTGAAGTACAATACGGCGAGAAAGGTCACGTACCTGAGGAAGAATATTTAATTCCTATCGGGAAAGCTGATATCAAACGTCAAGGAACTGATGTTACCATGGTATCTTTTAATAAAATGATGCACGTGGCAATGAACAGCGCGGAAGAATTAGAGAAAGAAGGCATTAGTTGTGAGGTAATTGATTTACGCACGATTCGCCCATTAGATTGGCATACCATTCTTGAATCAGTAAAGAAAACAAACCGCCTGGTAGTGGTAGAAGAAGCTTGGCCATTTGGCTCAATCAGTTCTGAAATTGCATACCGAATTCAAAAAGAAGGTTTTGATTACCTAGATGCTCCTGTGCGCAGAATTACTACCGCGGATAGTAGCATGCACTATGCCCCGAATCTGGTAAAAGCATTTTTACCTTCTATTGAAAAAGTAGTAAAAGCTGTGAAGGACGTAATGTATGCTGAGAAGTAAGCTATACTAAAAACGACTCCTCAATAATTTCTTGTTTATATTTTTTTAGGTGCTCTATGAAAGCATTGGCCGCGGGAGAAAACTGTTTTCCTTTGGACCAAACTAAATTCCATTGCGTCTGAATGGGTAAATTAGGACACTGCACACAACGAAGTAAATCTAGCTTTAATTGATCCCGCAAACCAATCAAAGGCATGATAGAAACTCCTAAGCCTGCCATCACGGCTTGCTTCACCGCTTCATTTGATGTCAATTCCATGCTTTTGTAATTCGTAATTTTTTTCCTGTTAAGATAGCCTTCCATAGCCATTCGTGTTGCCGAGCCTTTCTCCCTTAATAGCAGAGGTAGCTCTTGTAACTCACCACTTTTAATTTTACTGCCTAAATGATAAAACTGCGGACCGACTACTAATTGTAGCACATTATCCATAAGCTTAATTTTATCTAAAGACAAATCAGGCAGTACCGACACCAAAGCAAAATCAGTTTCATTTTTAGAAAGTGAATTAACTACAAGATTTTTATTCGTCACATCCACCGAAATATCAACTTCAGGATGCGCAGAAGCAAATGAAGTTAAAAAATATGGAATTACATACTTGCCTGTAGAAACAGAAGCAATATGCAAACGACCAGAAATGAGTCCTTTATATTTATTGGTAGTTTCCTCTATTAGATCTACTCGATTTAAAATATCCAAGCTTACTTCTAAAATTTCTTTCCCAAAATCAGTAACATATAATTGCCGACCGATCACTTCCGTTAGCGGAATATCAAACTGCTCTTGCAATTTTTTTAGTTGAATACTTATGGCAGGTTGAGACAAGTGCATCTCTTCTGCTACTTTAGAAATACTAAGCAACTCACAGACTTTTGTAAAAATACTTAATTGATGTAAGGTGTAATGCATAAATATTTATTTATATTAATCATAAAATTAATAAGTTTTTATATATAAACAAGCATTCTACATTTGTATTATAAAAATACAGAGATATGAGAATACAGTTAAACACAAGCATTACAGACGCACCGGTACAAGCAAACAACAATAGTTGTTCAGAAGCAGAATTAAAGCAAAAATTTGCTGAAGTATTTCAGAAAAAAGAAAGTAATAAATGCAACATTAATTGGCTTGACGATGGTACGGTAGAAGTACAAGGAGCATCGCCCATGACCTTGCATAACTTTACGCTCCAAGCTGAAGCTATGGGTAAGCAAGTAAAATATCACAAAAAAACAATAATAGAGATAGTATAGATCAGTTGAATAGTAGTAGTTAAGTTTGAATCATGCCCTCAATTCGTTGAGGGCGTGATTTTTTTTGTCCAATCTGTTATGATTTTCTGCGTCGTCTCCAAAACCAAAACCCTAACAGAACAGCCAATACCGCAATCCCTTAGTTCGTACAACTCCATGGTTCGTGCCCTCACGAACCTTTAAATCATTTCCGACTTTCCTGTCTTTCACCCCGCAGTTTGTGCCAATCGAATGGTTCGTGCCCTCACGAACAACTCCTTGGTTCGTCCCCTCACGAACCTTTAAAATCTACTTAAAAAAGCAAAGGACAAATCATCGCGTTCCCAAAACTTTGCTGAAGAGTAATAATAATCGCAGGGATGTTTAACCAAATTCCAATGATCTTGCAAAGGGTTATTATGTATATAGGTCAGTTTCTGCTCTAATATTTTGCTACTTGTCATTTCAACGGCTAAGCTATCTCGTTGCCAAAATTGATACTTTTTATTTTTAGCATCTACTTTAAACTCGTTATAGAAAATCGGATTTTCTGTTCTCAATTTTTTCTGAAAGAGATGAGCGGTATGTTTTAAAAGTGAAACATGCGGTTGCTCTTTTGATAATTGTTTTTCCTCACTAAAAATTAGATGAATATGATTAGGCATAATTACAAAAGCATAAATTTTTAATGCCCCTTTTTCGGAGTAATACTTTAAGTCATTTAAAATGATGTCTTTAAAAAAATCTTCTTCAAGCAAATTCAACCAGCGATGGATCGTAGCAGTCCAAAAATAAATTCGTTTGGGAAATACATGCGACTTTCTTATCTGTTTTAATGGATCCAACAAAGTAAAATTAAGGTAAATAATGGTTCGTGAGGACACGAACCTTGGCCTAGATTAGCAAAAGTCGTCTTAGAG
>CAZTCQ010000047.1:13607-21232 GCA_964612525.1 uncultured Chitinophagaceae bacterium
TAATGGTTCGTGAGGACACGAACCTTGGCCTAGATTAGCAAAAGTCGTCTTAGAGATTATGTGCACTGGAAAATAGAGATTAACCTTTATGAAAAACCGCACGACTTATTTCCTTTTCGAATTCAAAAATGATTCAAGTCTTTCTGTAATTAATTGAAGTTTGTATCTATTTCCATAGTCTGATATAAAACGAATTAAAAGTAATTCGTGTCTGAAGTCGTTCAAACGGGAGGTAAGAATTTCTAATTCTTTTTCATTCAATGTTGAGAAAGAATAATCCTTAATCAATAATGCTATTGCAAAAGCTTGATTACTAATTGAGCCAGTGTTAATCAATTCAATAATTTTCATTATTTTTTTTCTTTTCTCCACATCGTAAATAAAAATACTGCCAACAGAACAGCCAATACCACTAACAAAATCTGCCCCCAAGCACCAAAGCGAACCGATTTATTGAGGATTGATTTATGTTTTTTATTATCAATTTTTGTTCCAGAATATTTGGCAACGTGGCTTAGTAAATTAATCGCCACATCATGATCCGGCACAGTCGCATGACAACTCATACAAACACCTCGCCTATCTAACATCACTAATTCATCTTTATTCAAAGGTCGGGAACCACTAAGGTGATGACCCACAGTTTGCAGTTGTTTACCGTCTTCATTTAAAAAACGACTCCAATCCATTTTTAAGTTTTTAATCGCGTTAAAGGTCGTGTCTACATTTTTTGCCAATACATTACCGTCCGCATCTAATATATCTTGAACGTGATCAATGCTCGGATCAAAATAAAGTTCCCCATTATTTATTCCATAACCCATAGCTTTTGGGTTGCTATGACAGCTTTCACAGTCTCTCGCTTTAAGTTGGGTTGTGTGCGGTTGCACAGGCGAAATATCAATGCCCAATTGTCCTTCCTCTCCTGCACCCTCTACATTGGGTATTTTAAAAATATGATTGAGCAAAACAGTTTTACCTTCTTCATTTTTTACCGTTACCGTAGTTTGACAACCGGGTATTCCAGGACTCACTCTATGATCGCCATTTACGACCAAAGGCGGATCTTCCCAACGTAGATAAGACCGTTGCTCTTTAACCTCACCACCCGTAATATAGTTGGTAATTTTTTTAAGCTCTTTTTTAGGCAACTGTTCAGGCGTCATTCCATTACTTTGATGCGCTTGTGCCACAGCTACCCAGTCTAGTTTTTTTAAATCTTTTGTGTAATCAATATTAATATGACAACCATAGCATTGAGGCGCCCAAGTAGCATGGCACGAATAGCATTCCATTTTATCAATGTGCTTTTGGGTTTGTACCATCGCTACGTGACCTTTTTCAGTTAGCTTCCCTTCCTTGGTTAATTTTTTTAATGGATTTAAAACAAGCGTTTTACCCGAAGCGGATTCTAAAATTACTTGGTCACCTTTTTTTACTAGATGTGGCATAGCATTTCCTCTAGCAGAAAGTAAAAAACCATCTTCTCGTTTGCTCACATGCCCTTTGTATAAATACTTAGCTACCGTATCACTTAATCCTCTCGGCTCACCAGTTTGTGGCGCTTGGCTTGCAATTTCATCACCATAACCAATGGGTAATTCCCAAGGATATTGTTTAGGCGTTCCATGACAATCCGTACACTCTACTTCTACCGCACCTTGAATGGCTCCTGCCAAATCACCCAAGCTATGCACGTCACCACTCGTATGACAATCTTGGCAAAGCATACCTTTGGTCAAATGCACATCAGCCTGCAAATGCAAATAATTTTTTTTATGAATTTTTGGCTCCGCTCCGCCATTGCTCATAAATGGACTTTGGTAAGAAGTTTCCATTAAGCCTTCATAACTCACTCCAATTCTACGTCCGCGGTTATGACAAGAAGTACAACTCTTAGTTGGCATCCCGCTATATTCTTTTTCATGCACTTTTACTTTTGCATCTCGTGTACTATGAATAGAATGTACTAATGCATGTCCTTTTACATCTTTGGGAATCATGGGATCATTACCTTCATACAAACCTTTATTGGAATATGGAACGTGACAACTCGTGCAACCCATTCCTCTAAAGTCGCCATCACTTTGTGAACCCTTCACTCCAATATGACATCGCTGACAATCTTGGCGCAAATAAGTGTAGACCGATAAGCGCGGATCTTCATTGACTTGCTCGGGAGTTGGAGCTTCGGGTAAGGCTTTCATTTTACCCGGGAAAATTTGTGGCTCAGCCTCTTTAAGCTGTTCCATATACTTTTTATAAGTTTCACTTCCGAGTCGCTCATGCACAGAAAGCTCCTCAGTTTCAAAATTGGCCACGTCATGATTGTAGCCTTGCAAACCACCAAAACCCCAAGTCGTTCCTTGAATTTTACCTGCCTCGGTAAACATCAAACTCGTATTCTGCGTTTTTACTTGCTCGTCATGACAAGTTCCACACGTATTGGCATTGATCCATGGACTACCTGGATCAGGATAAAACTCCTTCGGTCCTTGATGCGTTTTGTAATAATCTATTGTGCCAAGATGCGCTAGTCTTTCATTTTTAGTATTGGGATTTCCTCCGTGACATACTACACAATCATTATTTGCTATGCCCGCTTTTTCCGCTTCGCGAAAAATTTGTTGCATCATGCCCGACTTGTGATCTCGAATGGGCTCGACTCCATTATGACAACTTACACAATTATTGTTCGCATAATCAGGGACAATAGCCTCACCTTCATAGTATTTCACATCCTTCATTTCAGGACATTCGGCGCGTTGTGATTTTTTGGGTGTTGCACTTGCTTTTTTATTGCTACAATTAGAAATAAAAATCATACTGCCACATAGAAGCACAAAAAGTCCAAATATGTAATACTTTTTTTTCAAACTAGATTGTTGGCAAGGTAAGAAGATAATCTTCAATATGACAGATTGCTGACAAAGAAGAGTGTCAAGATCGGAGCCTTTTTTTGCTTCAATTCATTCCGTGAATAGTGAAATCCTTAACACAATAGACTGTTTCTAAAGTTTACTTTTAAAATATGAAAACAATACAGTATTTACTCCTAGTGACAAGCTTACTATTCATTTTTTCTTGTTCAAAAGATAAAGACGATGCTCCGACTGACCCTGACGTACTAGCGGCTCAAAACGGAACCTACGTTTTAAGTAACATCATTCAACCACACCCCATGGATGCCGATAATGATCAAGTTTTTACGATAGACGAAGTATTTAAGACCTACACCGGCACATCAAAACTTATTTTAACAGATGGCAACTTTACATGGGAAAAATTATTTTTAGGGCAAAGCCAAGATGCTAATAATCCGCCTCTTTTTTGGGATGCCATGACCTACTCAAGCCAAACCCAAACCGGAACCTATACCGTAAGTGGAAATACAATTACCCTGGCTTACCTAGAAAATGGGAATAATCTTAGTCACGCCCTAACTAAAAACGGGAACGATTTAAGTTTTGCATATTCTACTGCCGTAAGCCGTTTTGTTTACGAGGAAAACGGAGACGTAAAAAGCGGAGGGACTTTTGATTTGACTTACGAGTATTCCAAATAAAAAACACTTGTAAAAACTAAGCCCGACGCATGGAGCGTCGGGCTTTTTTATTTAGAGCTATTGATTTATAGACTTATTGTACAATTACTTTTTCCACTTGCTTGCCTTCGGCAGCAGTTAGTTGAATAAAATAAACGCCGGCTGCCAATGACTTGGTCTCAACTATTTCGGTAAGCTCGGCCCCTTTCGACACCTTACCTAAATCCACAGAATAAAGAACAGCACCATCCAAACTCAAGAGCGTTAAAGATGCAGCAGTCAGTTCCTGCTCAGCCATAAATTGCACACTTACATTTCCTGAAGTAGGATTTGGATATACTGATAAATTGCTAAGAGCGTTTTCTACTTCATTCACTCCTACACTACCACAAGTATTACAGGTGGCTTTCCACTGAAACCATTGGTGCTCATAAGAAGTATTGTCAAATGCATAACAGGGAATGTGTCGATTCTGCCAAACAGGCTCATTACCCGTGCGCATTAAGCCAGACTGTGTCCATACTCCTTTGGTATACTCTTGATATCCACCAGCAGTTTCTTCAAAAGCCACAAAACGTATATTGTTGAAATTGGGCGTGGCACGAGAACCTGACACATAAAGTGTATCCAATAAAGGCGTCCAAGTATCGCCTGACTTAAAGACTACACAAGCGGCCGCTTTATTGCCAGCAGGCACATTCAAATTCACAGGTACTTTTACAAAATTAAATCCTCTACCAGGACTTGTCGTGACAGTATCATTTAAAGATGCCGCTGTCAACGGTATTCTGAACGTGCGAACATTAGCCGGAGAAGAAGACAAATAACCATACTGATTACTAGAGTTCGGGTCTAAATCCATGAAACCGTGTAACACTCTTAGTGTGTCCGTACTATGATTCATGGCTGTACTTGAAGTTGGGCCGTAATAACGAATATCCAAATCCTCATCTACCCCTGAGCCATCTCCATAAATAACTGAAACAATTAAAGTATCCACTACATTCGCTTTCAACGCATTTCGGTAATAAATAAAAGGGAAAAATAAGGAGTCAATTGTATAAGAATCATTCGAGCCTATATGAGATTCGCCACCATAAAACTGAGGATCATTGTAACGGGGGTCTACCGGATCAAAATAAGCTGCTACGGAACGGATCCAAACGTCGGAATAGGTTACTGGATTATTACCATAAGGCGCTAGCATGGTAGAATCTGACCACAAAGTGTTGTAACTATCATTGGAGTATACATTAATTGCACCTTGGAAGGATTCATTAATTGCATCTACAATGTCATACCATCGAGCAGGTCCTCGCGTTTTTTTATCACTGCCCAAAGTGATTTTACTAGGAGTATAACCTCCCACATCAGAAATTTCTAAATTGTTGGTTTCGTTGGTCACTGGAAAACCGGGAGCATATTGTGCCTCTGCTGCCATGGACAACAGTGCCAAAAAAGGAAGTATTAGTTTTTTCATAAAAATAATTTTCCTCTAAGCTAAGAAAAAAAATTATAAATACCGCTCCTTCAAAACTTTTAGATGGTGTTTTTCATGACCCGCAATAGTGTATAGCAAGGATCGAACCGATACCGTCAATCCATTGGCTTGTCCTTGAATATCATGTGTTTTTTTTGAGAGCCCCTTAAAAAAAGCCAAAGTAGAAATACGATTCGCAATATATTCTTCCAAAATACTTTCTTTAGAACGCTCGGCTGCACGTGCACTTAGCACGTATTCATCCTGCTCATAACCGGGTAGTGATTGTATTTCACCTCTTGCGAAACATAAAGCTCTGGTGCAAAATATTCGTTCAGAATCTATGAGGTGAATCATCAGTTCGGCAATTGTCCATTTGCCTTCTGCATACGCCTCGTCCATAAATACATCGCTCACTCCTTCTATTAATGCTAAAATTTCTTTGGCTTGAACTTGCAAGAATTGCAAAATATCCTTTTCGTCTTTTACCAAATTAATGTAGGTGCCGAGATAAGGCGGATATTCATCTTTTATGGGATATGAAAATACTCTCATTTTATAACTGTTCTACAGTGTAAGATTGTTTTTGCAAAAGAGCCAATAATCCGTCAGGGCCATGCAGATGAAGTGCACCTACTAGCACAAACGCTTTAGTACCATTTTCTAAATAGGATAAAATTTGCGGCATCCAATTATTATTTCGCTCTAACAATAATGATTGATAGATAGCTGGATACTCTTTTTTCATAGTAGTGATTTCTTCATTCATGCTTTTGGTAGATCCACTTCTCCAACTTTCAATCATATCCTTCATAGTGCCTTCCATGTCCTTCATATCTTTTAATGAATAGGTCACAAATTCATCTTCCTTGCCCTCGCCCATTGAGGTTATTTTATTGATTTGTTCGTCAATGCTTTCTAGCTGCTGTAGCTCTTTTTTGTCGGCTACTGCTTTTTCTGTAAAATACATGTCCACTCCTTTTTCGGTCATACCCATATCTTTTTGCATGGCAAGAGCCGAAATTGTGGTGACGATTAGCGCGGGTTTCATTTTTTGCATCATAGCCATGGGCAAGCCATACTTTTTACATTCTTCTTCAAGCAATGTATAGGTCTCTTTTGAGAGAACGGTTTGCAAGCTTCTGTCATCTTGATACATTCCCTTAGCCATTACTTTTTGTTGTAAGCTAGGGTCATTCATTCCTTTTGTATCCGTTTCAAAAGTTAGTACGTCAGAATTTTTATAGGCTTCGTCAAAAGAACTGGGTAAAGGATAATCCTCTTTTCGTAAAATATGTACTGTGCCTCCCAAGTAAATAGAATGGTCGCCTTTGCTAATTTTCCAAACAGAAGTTTTATCCTTCTTACCGCTCACCTTCTTCGACTGAGCTGTGCACTCGCCCAACCCAAATAATAAGGTAGCGGCCAAGGTAAACAAGCTTATTTTTTTCATATGCTAAAGATAAAGTCAAATTTTATTCCAAAAATAACAACTATGCCGAATGGGCCTATCACTTATCTAAGTGGCGCAAAAAACTGACGGAATGACTATTTCTGAATTAGAACCGCTTATAACTTACTAAAGCTACAAAAGGTAAAATGTTGCGTAGTACCAAAAGGTGTTGTATGCTCAGTTTGCTGACAAGAAGTACAACGAAAGCCTACGGATAAAACATCCTCAAGCTCCAAGGCAGAATATTGTTTTATGTCAATCCCCGAACATTGGGTAGGTCCTTTTTCCGAGAAAGTTCCAATAACTACTTGTCCATTCTCAGAAACATTATACCGTACTTTATCGGTATATGATATTATTTCTTTTTTTTCAGTGAGAAAATGAAAAGCGGCCCGATCATACCAGAAATCGTATTTTTTATCACTTACAAATTCCGCTGCGTCTGCTTCTATCCAATTTATCTTGGCAGCGTCTGCTCCTAACCTATTTTGTGCTCGCTCCAAAGCCTTGGCCGAAATATCTAAAACACTTACATCTTGATAATCGTTTTCTAATAAATAATCTACCAAAAAACTATCGCCACCCCCTACATCAATTATGGCGGCCTCCTTACCAATTCCTAACTCAATTAAATATTGAATGGCCGTAATCGGCTCTTTTTGATACCAACTTACTTCGCTCAGTTTTTTGGTTTGGTAAATAGTTTCCCAATGTTCTTTTTTGCTCATGGTAAAACTAAAATAAGCGCTTACTACTTACCACAATCTATTATATTTGAAAAAGTGCATGAGTATTTATAATGACTTTTTGAATAAATTAGATCGCCCCGAATTAATTGATGTTTCAAACGTTTTGCGCGATGAGATTACGGCCTTTACTCATATCGAATTAAAAAAGAAATACAACCTTCCTTTCTTTTATGGCAAAACATGGATTTGTTATTTCAACCTTATAAAGAAAAAAGAAATTGAGCTCTGTTTTGTAAGAGGGAGGGAATTACCATCGAAAGAATTATTAAACTTTAAGGAAAGAGTAATGATAGGTGGTTTATCCTTCAAAACAATTGAAGAGATCGACTTTGGTATTTTAAAATTATTACTAGAAGAAGCGGTTACCCTAGACCAAGAGAAGCCCTATACTTTTGTCAA
>CAZTCQ010000048.1:0-20685 GCA_964612525.1 uncultured Chitinophagaceae bacterium
TGTCTACCTCCCGATAGCTATCGGGATTCTCCACACTTTTCCGTTTTAACGGACGGCAAAGGTAATTTTTTTTATCAAAAAAAGTTGTTTTCACAATTCTATTTTTTGACGAGTTGAATCGGCGTTTTTGCCTATTTTAGTGTCCATGCGACAATTGCTTCCTTTGAACGTTGATGAGCTGGCTTTTATAAAACGCCGCTATCGTACTGAAAGCAAGCTTTATATGAAAACGATGAATGTTTTGCTCATTATTGGCTCCATTGCACCGCTCGCATTTTGTGTGTTGGTTATTTTTCTAAATCAGGAAGGAAAGCTAGAAATGAAAAATATTTATCATGTCTATTTTGTGGGACTAGCCTTCATGATTTTGTTTATCGCTTTTATAGCCTTCGTGTCTTATCGAGTAAAACTATTGGCTTATTTTAAGGATAAAAATCAGAAAATGAAAGTGATTGAGCTAACCAACATTAAGCAGAAAAAATACATGAAGTTGAATAATACCTACCATTTTTATCTAACTAGCCCAACAAAATATACCATCGAGGTAAGTCCGCAGGACTTCACTCGATGGCAGTTAGGTGATGAAATCAGTATTGAATATGCTCAGCACTCTTTAGAGTACTTTGGTTACTTTTAAGCAAGCGCTTTTCAACTACTGCTTGGTGAATTTTTGTTTAAGCTTGGTTCCGTTTGCTTGACTTATCTGAAGGATATAATTTCCAGCACTTAATGATGTGACATCAATTTTTGCACTATTCTCACTAGTTTTATCAATACTTAGTTCGGTCGGTACGCCAAGAATACTAAAAACTGTGATCGCTCCGATTTTATCATCTATCGAAATAGTGAGTTCATTTATGGCCGGATTAGGAAAGATTTCAAAATTAGCTTTTTGAACATCTTCTACGCCTACGGCAAAAGGTGGTAGGTCATACTTCCATAAATCACTTATATCAATCATGCTATTTCCAAATCCTGATCCACTAGTAAAGTAGACAGTGTTCCCGATAACAAATGAACCAGGCGCCCAGCGGCTGGTACCAGGGTGGGGAGGCAATGAGGTCCAAGAGTTTGCGACTGGATCATATTCCCAGAATTCTCCCGAAGCCATATTGCGATGATCTTCTCCTTGACCACTTAGTAAATATCCCTTACCGCCATAAGAAAATTGGGTACCAGCTACTCTACCTTGAGCGGGTAAGTTGGCCATGGCTGTCCAAGTTTCTGATGTTGGGTTGTAGCGATACATATCTTTATAAATTCGATTTCCTTGATGACCAAACCCAACATAGGCCTCACCATTTATCTCGAAGAAATAAGGGTGATGTCTCGCGAAAGAAGGTAGGTCTGCCTTTTTTGTCCAAACATCTGAATTGATATCATATTCCCACCAATCTTTTAAATCGCCAATAAAACTGCCTCCACAGCCGACAAATATTTTACCTGGAGTAGCCACCATTGCTGGGTGCCAACGAGCTTGACCCGGAAAGGTAGCGAGTGCCGTCCAAGAATTGCTAATAGGGTCAAATTCCCAAAGGTCACTAAAGACTGAGTCTCCTACGGATGCAGGCCTTTCTAGTAAACCAAAGCCAGCATAGGCCTTGCCATTGTTTTCGACGGCATATCCAAAACTTCTGGGGCCGCCGGGGAAATTAGCTAGTTGTGTCCAACTATCGTTGCTTGGGTCGTATTTATAAACATCGCTATTGTAAAAATTGCCGGCACCAGTGGCCAAATAACCAAATCCATCTATTGAAAAGGCCATCACATGATTCCTAGCTTCGTAGTTTGCAGGCGGGTTTCCTAATTGAGTCCATGTTTGAGCTGAAAGCTGCACAGATAAGAGAGTTAGGAATGCTAGTAATAATTTTTTCATAATATTTTAATTTTGTATCAAAGATACAGACGTAATTGTCATCGTAATGTTACATTTTTATGACAATTAATATTATCGGAGTGTTGAATTAAAATTTAACGTCCCGCATCTTATTAAGATATTGGTTAAAACTCTAGTTGATTCAAGCATTTTGATTCTGTTATATTTACTCTTTCTAAATTTAGATTATGAGTACTTCCTTACTGCTTAGTTGTGTCATTGGATATTTTATTCTTCTGATAGTCATTGGTTTCTTGACTTCTAGGAAAAGTGATAATAATTCGTTCTACATAGGTAACAGAAATTCTAATTGGGCACTCGTGGCATACGGCATGATTGGTGCTTCATTATCGGGAGTTACTTTTATCTCTGTGCCCGGTGCGGTGGGTACGGGAGCTTGGTCTTATCTACAAATGGTGTTAGGCTATGTATTGGGTTATTTAGTGATTGCCAAGGTGCTGTTGCCGCTCTATTATAAAATGAACTTAACCTCTATCTACACCTATCTGCAAAATCGTTTTGGTTATTGGAGTTATAAAACTGGATCGGTTTACTTCTTAATATCCAGGATAATCGGTGCTAGCTTCCGCCTGTTTCTAGTGGCTATGGTTTTAGATCGCTTTATTCTGAGTCAATATGGAATTTCATTTGAAATGACTGTGGCTATTACCATTATACTCATTTGGATTTACTCGTTTAAGGGCGGTATTAAAACGATCGTTTATACCGACACGCTGCAGACTACTTTTATGCTTGTTTCGGCAATTGCCGTGATTGGTTTCATTGCTTCTGATTTAGATTGGAGTGCTAGCCAAACGATAAAAGAAGTGCTTTCAAGTTCTTATGCGAAAACGTTTCATTGGGAATGGAGCGAGGGGAGTCATTTTGTGAAAATGTTTTTGAGCGGAATGCTTATAACCATAGTAATGACAGGTCTGGACCAGGATATGATGCAAAAAAACCTGAGTTGTAAAAATATTGGCGATGCACAGAAGAATATTTATTGGATGAGTAGTGCTTTGGTGGTCGTAAACATTCTGTTCCTAGGGTTAGGAGCCATGCTTTATTTATACGCTGAGCAAAAAGGAATTGGTGGATTAAATATGGATAGCACAGGCGCTTTGGTTGATGATTGTAACCTGCTTCTGGATGGAGACTGCTATAAAAAGGATCAGTTGTTTCCTTTTTTATCGGTAACCCATTTTCCTCCGTTCGTAGGCGTTTGTTTCATCTTAGGTTTAATGGCAGCGGCCTACTCTAGTGCGGATTCAGCCTTGACGGCTTTAACGACAAGCTTTTGTGTAGATATTCTGCCACAGGATGAATCTACGATTCCAAAGAAAACTCGTTATGGAGTACACATTGGGTTTTCGCTAATCCTTTTAATAGTGATAATAATTTTTAAAAATTTAAACGATGATTCTGTTATTAATAATTTATTTAAGGCAGCCGGTTATACTTACGGCCCTTTATTAGGAATGTTCTTCTTTGGAATTATCACCAAGTTGAAACCCAAAGATTCTTTGATTCCTTTTATTTGTATTGCGGCTCCTATTTTAACCTATGTCATTGATTCGCTGCTTACGGCTCAAAACTTTAAACTTGGTTTTCTTATTTTATTATTGAATGGAGCTTTGACTTGGATTGGGCTTTACATAGCAACTTTACTGAATAAAAAAACGATGGCGACCTCATAAAAAAAAGAAATTAGAATGATAAAAGATCAGCTAGATAAAATTTATAATTACGCCGAGAAGCACTCCACTCCGGAGAACCAAAACTTGTACGAATTAAATCGGAAAACAAATTTAGAAGTAGCGATTCCGCAAATGATTAGTGGTCATTTACAAGGATCATTTCTCAAGTTTATGAGCCAGAGTATAGGGCCAAAATATATTTTAGAAATCGGAACCTACACTGCCTATTCCGCAATTTGCATGGCCAGTGGCTTGCAGAAAGGAGGAAAATTAGTGACTATAGACAATAATAAATATCTTGAGGATATTCAAAAAGAGTTTATCGAAAAAGAAAATTTAACAGACCATATTGAACTTCATTTGGGAGATGCGCTAGACATTATCCCCAAGCTTGATTATACATTTGACCTAGTATTTATCGATGCAGATAAAATCAACTACACAAATTATTATGATGCTATAATCGATATAATCCCCTCTGGCGCTACGATTATAGCCGATAACGTTTTATACGAATCAGAGGTCTTGGAGCTAGAGACGGCAAGTAAAAACGGTAGAGCCTTGGCGGCATTCAATCAAAAAATACAGGCAGATAGTCGCGTTGAAAACATGTTGTTACCTCTTCGTGATGGATTGATGCTTATCAGAAAATTGTAATAATTTTGTAAGAGAAGAATGAAGTGTTCCCTTATGAAAAATCTTTTTATTTTATCGGTTGTATTGTTTTTTGGCGCGCCTCTTCAGGCGCAAGATTTTGATACTAAAAAAATGCGTTACATTGAACAATACAAATATTGGGCTATGGAAGAGCAGGTCCGAGCAGGAGTGCCGGCAGCAATCAGTTTAGCACAAGGAATTTTGGAAACAGGCTCGGGTACAAGTGAGTTGAGCACCAAAGCGAACAATCATTTTGGCATTAAATGTAAAAAAGACTGGACGGGAGAAACGTTTCTTCATGATGATGATCGACGTAGAGAGTGTTTTAGAAAGTATGCTACGGCCAAAGAGTCGTATCAGGATCATTCTAATTTTTTAAAAGAGCGAGAACACTATGCTTTTTTATTCAAGCTGGAAATGACGGACTATACTTCTTGGAGTAATGGATTGAGGAAAGCGGGTTATGCCACAAACCCTAAATATGCCAGCCGACTCATTCAACTTATTGAGAAATACAATCTTCAGCAGCACACCTATGAAGCGATTGAATTGGCCGAAGAGCAAGTCGCAGCTAAACCTTCGGTGGCGGAAGTTGTACCAATTTTAGATAAAGAGACCACCGAGTTAAAAGTAGAAGCGGCACCTGAAAAGGAAGAAGTTGTGGAAGTGGTTCAAGTGGCACCTAAAATACTTTCGGTACCTATGAAAAGTAAAAAGAAAGTAGTATTTGATAAACTTACCAGTAAAAATGGTCGCCCAGGCTTTTGGGCTCGAAAGGGAGATTACCTTTTGCCAGAAGCGGTACAGTACAACATTCGGTATGCCAAACTGCTTTCACTGAATGATTTAGAAGATGCTCCGTTGAGCGAGGATATGTTTATTTATTTAAAAAAGAAATCCAAGAAAGGCAGTCGCTCATTTTACAAAGTAAAAGAAGGGGAGTCCTTGCACAGTATTTCGCAAGAAACAGGCGTACAATTAAAATATTTGTACATCTACAACAACCTTTACGACAATGAAGAACCAGCGGTAGGTGAAAAAATTTACTTAAAAGCTCGAAGTGAGAGAACGCCAAAGTTAAGAGGAATGACTGCCGATCAGGTGGAAAAGCGAATCGAACCCAATAGAGTACCTGTTGTAAAATCAAAATATCTTAAGTCTACTAAAATGGACCCCACGCCAAAGCAAATTGAAGAATTAAAACGAAAGAAAGCGGCAAAAGAAGAAATAAAATCCAAAAGGTTTCCAGTAGGGGAATCCGCTCGGGAGAAAGCTTTGAGTATGGAACCAACGGCTAAGCAACGAGAAGAAATGGCCGAAAAAAAACGTTTGGAAATGGAAATGAAAAAAAGAATTATTTCTAAAAATAGCAAAGATGTTCAAGTCCCAACAAACGTACCATCGGTTAGAACTTCTCAGGCTTCGGAGTTGAAAGTAACGGAAATCAGACCTGATAAGCAAGCTGAGGTAACCAATGTAAAAGTGATAAAAGGAAATTCTCCCATAATTAATTTGCAAAAGGCAAAACGAGTGGAGGCGGTAATGAGTGATGGTAAGACTGAAGTTGAAAAATTATTTATTCGAAATCAAGAAGCGTTGAAAGTGCAGAAGGTACAAAGTGCTCCCGCTACAAATGCTAAAGATTTAGTAATCGAGAAGGCCCGCAAAACTCAGGCAAAAAAGAAAGTAAAGAAGCGAACGTACAACCAAAAAGGAGTTTCAGAAGACGTTAAGGACTTGAAGAAAAAATTTGATAATTTAATTTACGAAGAGGATTAACTATGTTGCGACAATTTAAGGGCAAAGAGTTCAGGATGTTCATGCCGGCCGAAGAAATTCTAAAACGCGTGAAGGAAATTGGAGCTGAGCTTACTGAAGATTATCAAGATCGGACTCCGGTTTTTCTCGGGATCCTCAATGGATGTTTCATGTTTGCGGGAGACTTATTTAAGTACTTAGAAATTGATTGTACCATTACGTTCGTCAAGCTTGCTTCCTATAAGGGTACGACTTCAACAGGTAATGTAGTGACTGCGATTGGGTTAGAAGAGTCGTTACATGATCAGGATATTGTAATTATTGAAGATATCGTAGACACAGGAAATACAATGGCCGCCTTTTTAGAAACGTTAAAGGCCAAAGAGCCTAGAAGCATTCGGATCTGTACTTTGTTTAGTAAGCCAGAAGTTCATAAAAATAAGCTTCATCTTGACTACGTTGGTTTTGAGATACCCGATAAGTTTATTCTAGGCTACGGGCTAGATTATGATGGTCTGGGCCGCAATTTACCTGATTTGTATAAAATTGTTAGCGCGGATGACGACGTCTATCGTTTTGAAAATACTGATTAGTTTTCTGAGATATTTTTATTTTCAAAGTAGTCTTCTCTTCCGCTGAATAAGTGTTTTTCGGAGTGATAAGAAGATCTAACCAATGGTCCGCTTTCAACATGATCTAGACCTAATCTGTAACCTTCCGCTTGGTATTCAGCGAATTCATCAGGGTGAACAAAACGATTTACAGGAAGGTGCTTGGCAGTAGGTTGTAAATACTGGCCAATTGTAACCACATCGCAACCGTTATCTTTCAAATCTTGCAAGGTTTGAAAAACTTCTTCTTTTGCCTCACCCAGTCCAAGCATGATTCCACTTTTGGTTCGCATACCGGCTTGCTTTAGCGTTCGAATTACGTCCATGCTTCGGTGGTATTTAGCTTGAATTCTTACTTTTTTCGTAAGGCGTTCTACAGTTTCGATATTATGCGAGACTACATCAGGAGCTACTTCCGCTACGCGTAAAATGTTTTCTGTCTCACCTTTAAAATCCGGAATGAGCGTTTCTAAAGTAGTGTCAGGGTTTAAGGCTCTTACCGCCTTCACGGTATTAGCCCAAATAATACTACCACCATCTTTCAGTTCGTCGCGGTCCACACTGGTAAGAACAGCGTGTTTTACTTTCATTAGATTGATGGCTTCTGCTACACGCTGAGGTTCATCCCAATCAACTGGGTCAGGTCTGCCAGTGGCTACTGCACAGAAACCGCAAGAACGTGTGCAAGTGTTCCCTAAAATCATAAAGGTAGCTGTACCCGCTCCCCAACATTCGCCCATGTTTGGGCAGTTGCCGCTTTGGCAAATAGTATGCAAGCTATATTGATCCACCAATGATCTTACATGCTTATAGTTTTCACCGGTGGGTAGCTTTACTCTGAGCCAATCTGGCTTTTTATATCTTGGTTTATCATCAACTGCTGTAGGTCCACAACTCATAAGCTCAAAGTTAGCTCATAAGCTGATGTTTTACTGACATGTTGGAAATAAAAAAGGCGGTTCTTTCGAACCGCCTCCGTTTTTAAAAAATATGTAATTATTTTACAACCGTGAACTTCATAGTTTTTACTCCTTCGTTAGTAGTTACTTTCATAAAGTAAGCACCAGCTGAAAGACCGGAAGTACTCATCGTGTAAACTTCATTTTGAATATTATCTCTAGAAACTGTAGAAATTGTTCTACCGGTAACATCAAGAATTTCATATTGAACTTCTTTCGTCATTTCTGTGAGAGCAACATCAATGTTGATTTGCGTATTCGCTGGATTTGGGAATATTTTAATTTCACCATTGATTTGTCCAATATCGTTTACCGCTGTAGGGTCCACGTCTCTTGTCATGTGTAAGGCAATAGCCGGAGCTCCTTCGCCAGCAAAACCACCACCGAAAAATGCATTATCGTCAGAGTTGTATAAAGGATTACCTTGAATACTGCTTAGATTATCATCGCCTAATAAAGATCCGCTATAGTTTGAATAGTAATCTAAACCAATACCGAATGAGTTCGCAGCAACACCATTGAACTCTACAGTCACCCAGTAGTAAGTGTCACGCTTCAAGCGAACAGGAGCACCCGGAGCATTGCTGTTTACAACGTCTAGGGTGAGAACCATACCTTCAATCGGTACAATATCACTAGCTGTCATAGTGTAGGTTGCACTACCTACCTCGGTAAGTTCAGTACGTGCATCTAAGGCGCCGTTTACATTTACGTCGCTCCACTCATGAATAGTCATGAATACTTGCTGACCAGTAAATACAGAATCTTGGATAATGTCTCTCATAATCACACACTGCATTTTTTTAGCAGAATGACCGCCATTACGAATGTATAGTAATGGACCCCACTCATAAGTGTTTGCATTCAAAGCTATATAGCTGTTCACAACTGGCTTACCGCCTTGAACGTCATATTCACATTTCGAGTAAACCGAATCGGTCACTTCGAAAGTGTACTCCCAAGAATTATTATTTGCATTCAGGCCTGTTTCGCTATACGTAGTTGGCAATGCTGTAATCTCATTTTTCATTGAATAGGAACCAACTGCGGCATCGTTTAAATCATAACCAGCAAGGTTTGTACCTAGTGAATCTGTGATTGTAACAAAGATAGAGTCCGTAGTTAACCACGAAGTCGGATTAAAATAGTTAATCTGATTCGAGTCAGCAGATGAAGGAGAGGTGAAAACAGATTTCGCTCTCACCGTATCAAAACTTAAATTACTAAAGTTATACCAGCGTCCGCCTCCGTATAAACGGAAATTTTCATCAAAGTTAACCGTAGTTTCTAATTGCTTAAAAGGAATCGCACGCCCTTGAGGGTAAATAGGACCATTATGCTTGATTCCAACATCGATAGGGTTAACAGTCGCGTCAAATCTCCAACCAGTCAAAGAGACTGTAACTGGGTTTGATGAGTTAATTTGATTTACCATATTGTCACCAGCTTCTTTGGTTATCATCACAACAGGAATCGTTACAAGACCACCTTGCGTGCCGGCAGCCATGCCCACAACACCTAGAAGATTATTTACAATAATCACACCTTCAGCACCTGCTAATTGAGCAGCGTATGCTTTTGATCCAAATTCGCAATCTCCTCTATAAATTAAGGCAAACTTGCCGTCAAAGAAGTTAGCTGGAAATCCACCTGCTTGACAACCGTTTAAGTTAGTAGGATCAAACTTTACATCCATACCTTCCCAAGCAGAATCGATACCTGAACCCCAAGGAGTTGTTCCGGCAGTGTTGCTTTCGTCAATAATTTTTTCGCCCATGAGAACCGCAGGTGCATCCACTCTAAAAGTTGATCTTCTGTCTTGTGCGTTTGTGATACTGGCAATACTCACCGCACATAAAAGTAGTAAAAATATTCTTTTCATAATTTCTAATTTAATGAATATCGAAAATACTGTTTTCTGTTAAAGAAAACTAAGAATAGAGACATAAAATCAGTAAAAAACCTCTTTTCTGACAGAAAAGGGAAACAAGGTAAAACTAGCTGCGCAAAGGATTCCGCTTGGATATCAAATGATAACGTTTCATATTTCGCCAAAAACTTAGTACGAAGTAGATTATGATAGGTGAACCAAACGTAAGAAAAGAGATGTAAATAAACCACATTCGAATTTTAGCAATAGAGATATTCATTTTTTCACCAATTGAGGTACAAACCCCAAATAAAGAAAATTCTACAATATTACGAAAGCGTTTCATCAGTCTCAAAAATAGTTAATTTTTATGAATCTAGTAAATTCCTTATTTGATTGGATAGTACCTTTACTTAAATTTATAAAATTATGGCAGACGATCAAAACCAACAAGAGCTAGATCCCAATCAGTTGAACATTGAACTTACAGAAGAAATGGCTGATGGAACTTACAGCAATTTAGCGATAATTACTCATTCTAATTCAGAATTTATCGTTGATTTTATCAATGTTATGCCCGGTATACCTAAGGCAAAAGTAAAATCTAGAATTGTGCTCACTCCTCAACATGCCAAGAGATTAATGAAAGCGCTTGCCGATAATGTTCAAAAATTTGAACAAGTGAATGGTCCTATAAAAGATACCGATCCTCAAGGTTTGCCCATGCAATTTGGAGGTCCAACCGCTCAGGCTTAATCCTATGAACGAAAAAATTATAATCCTTGATTTTGGTTCGCAATACACGCAGTTAATTGCCCGAAACGTACGTGAACATCAAATATATTGCGAAATTTTACCTTTCAGTTCTGAACTAAAAATTGATCAGAGTGTGAAAGGAGTCATTCTATCGGGTAGTCCCTGCTCAGTAAATGATGCTGAGAATCCTAGCATCAATATTGATAAAATTAATAGTAAAGTGCCTGTTTTGGGAATTTGCTATGGTGCACAATTGACAGTAAAAAACTTAGGAGGTACGATAGAAAAATCTACCACTAGAGAATACGGTCGTGCCCAACTCATAGATATAGAAGAAGACCATCCTTTATTACAGGATGTCTCCTCGTCAGAAGTTTGGATGAGTCATGCGGATACGATTACACAATTGCCAGAAGGAGTGCGTGTTATCGCAAAAACGGATGGTATTCCAGTCGCAGCTTTTGAAGTAGAAAACAAACCCAATCCGTGGTACGGTCTTCAGTTTCACCCTGAGGTGACGCATAGTCAAAAAGGAAAACGGATTATTGAAAACTTTTTAGTGGGTGTTTGTGGTTGTTCACAAGATTGGACACCTGCATCCTACGTGAAAGAAACCGTTGCTGAGATTCAAGAATTAGTAGGAAAGGATAAAGTAGTAATGGCGTTAAGCGGTGGGGTGGACAGCACGGTAGCCGCCACCTTGATTCATAAAGCAATTGGAGAGCAACTCACTTGCGTTTTTGTAGATAACGGTCTCCTTCGCAAAAATGAATTTGGCCAAGTGCTAGAAGATTATAAAAAACTAGGCTTGAATATTATTGGGGTAAATGCTGCTGACCGTTTCTACAAACAATTAGCAGGAAAAAGTGATCCTGAAGAAAAAAGAAAAATTATTGGCGGTGGTTTCATTGAAATATTTGATGAAGAAGCCAAAAAAATAGGCGACGTTTCATTTTTAGGCCAAGGGACAATTTATCCCGATGTGATTGAAAGTGTTTCTGTGAATGGTCCTTCCGTGACCATTAAATCACACCACAATGTAGGAGGATTGCCTGAGAAAATGAATTTGAAACTTGTAGAACCTTTGCGCTATTTGTTCAAAGATGAAGTAAGAAAAATTGGTAAGGAACTCGGTTTAGACGAAGGATTCGTTCAACGACATCCCTTTCCAGGTCCAGGTTTAGGAATTCGTATTTTAGGTGAAGTCTCTGCTGAAAAAGCAGAAATGTTACAAGAAGCGGATCATATTTTCATTCAAGGGTTAAAAGATGCAAATCTATATCATCAGGTATGGCAAGCAGGCGCTATGTTGCTGCCCGTGCAAAGTGTAGGGGTCATGGGCGACGAGCGTACCTACGAATTTACCTTAGCGCTGCGTGCCGTGACCAGTGTGGACGGCATGACGGCCGATTGGGCTCACTTGCCACATAAATTTTTAGCCAAAGTTTCCAATGATATTATCAATAAAGTACAAGGTATCAACCGCGTAGTTTATGATATTAGTTCGAAGCCACCCGCTACGATTGAGTGGGAGTAGCTCTTTTATGGAGAGATGAAAGTTGATAGCGATTATTAATAAGTACCGAATCTTTTTCGCAAGAACCACTCTAACGCTAACAACAAAAACAAAATAAAGAACAACCACTTTTTATCTATCAAAGGGAAAGTGGTCAGTTCACTGCGCAGAATAGTTTTTATGTTTTTATTCTTTTTTATTTTATCATAAAGAGAAGCAATATTATTGCTTGATACAAATTCGCCATTATGATTATCGGCTAGTTGTTTGAGCATGGCAAAATCAGCCGTCGTATTCACGTCTTCTATATTTTGTTCTACCACCTTTAACTTGCCATATTCGCTATACGTTTTTCCATTAAATTGGGTGTACGCTTTGTAGCTGTACGATCCCTTTGAAAGTGATCCCACGTTGATTGCATATGAGTTACCCTCCTTGTTCATTGTATAGCTCATTACCTTAGCGTCAGTATTTTTTATTTCTAATTGTACATCTGGTGTGTTGACCAGTTCATAGCCTTCGTTATAAAGTTCGGCATCAAAGTTGATGGCGTCTGTTTCATTATAAAGTCCTTTACTCGTGGTGAGTCTAAACTTTCGTTTGTCATTTTTAACTGATAAAAATTGAGCCGTTTTTGTGATAAGCTCTTCCACGATTTTAAAATTTTTGTGTTGCTTGTAGTCATACATTTTCCAACGCCATAAACCTTCGCCAGCAATCACTGCCGTTTTGGCTCGGGCGCCTGTCTGCATAATCCACAAAGGATAGTCGGTGTTCACGCTTCCAATGGCTTGTCTAAATAAAGTTTGTGTATTGGGTCCTGCTTTAAAACCTCCAAAGGGCGTACTCAGCGGAGGGAAATTTATTTCTTTTGGGATGCTCAAATTAAAATAAGAGAAGTCCAAATTTCGCTTTGCTAATGCATTACTTTGACTCTGGCCACGTGGTGAAATCTGCAGCGCATTTTGAGTTTTGTTTAAAAGCGGCAGAGCTGTTTGATGGCCCACAATATAGCAGATAGAAACACCTGCTTTTTTTGCTTGGCTAATGAGCGTATTCGCGTTAAAGCGTGCCGAAGGCAAATTATGCAGAAAAATCAAATTATAATCAGCTGGACGTACCGTCAAATTATTTACGGTAGCCACTGTGATTTTATAATTTTTGTTGATAGACAATGACTGCTTGATTGCAGCAATATCAGGGTGAGGGGCATTGGCTAAAATCAGAATTTTTTCTTTGTTGTCTAGCACTTCTACAAATACATCTTGTACATTATTGGCAATGTTTCTTTCGCCGTCTAGTTTGGAAATGCGGACGGAGTAACGCTGTAATCCTGCGCGCGACGCACTAATCACGGTTTCGATAGAAGTGGCAAAGCGACCACTATTGGCCGTGATATTTTTTGAGGCCACCACACGTCCTGCGGTGTGGCTGTAAATACTGATTTGTAGATTTTTACCTTTGCCAGCATATACCGAAAGGTCCGAACGGATGGAAAATTTATCATTGAGATAAACCGTTTTATTCGCAAATACGCGTGATACTGCAGCGTCTTTTTGAATGGTTGTATCGCCCACACCTACCGTATAAATGCTGCCTGGGAAGTCGGAACTTTTTAAAGAAGGGTCGCTGCCCACATTATAAATTCCATCACTAGCCAAAACGATAGCGCCCAAGTTTTCACTATCAAATGATTCAATCAGGTTGTCCAAATTTCCTGAAATATCCGTCATGTTTTGTTGGAAACTATAATCCACAGTGTCGGATAAATATTCTCCAAAATGATAAGGGCGCACCGTAAAATCCTCGCTCAATTGGGTCATAAGATTGTTCATTTCTTCCTGATAACGCTGAGCCGCCCCGGCGGGAAAGGCTTGCTTTTGTGAAGCTGAATTGTCAATCAAAAAAGCAATGGTTGGTTTCTCTTCTTTGTTCTGAAGGTTTCTAAAAATAGGAGAGAGTAAAAGAAAAGCTAAAGTGGCAACTGACAAGGCACGTAAAATAGCCGTAGTCCAAAAAATGCCTTTTTTTTCGAAACCGTCTTGCTTTTTTCGATACAGAAAAAAAGAATACGCCACCCCTAGTAAGACGCAGAATAAAACAAAAATATATGGATAGGCTATTGAAAAGCTCACGCTAGTGGTTCCTTAATTTTATAAACGTTAAAGATAAGGGCGCAAAGCGTTATAGCATTCTTAAAAGAAGAGAGTTTATTGGGCGCAATGAAAGTGAAGAAAAGAATATTTAGGATAAATCTTTATCTTCTAGTCTGCCAACATTTTCCAAAGAGCATCTTTTAGTTCATCTATCCCTTGTTGAGCGACTGAAGAAATAAAAAGGTGCGGAACATTTTTAGGCAAGGTCTTAGCGATTTCTTTTTTCAACTCATCGTCTAGCATATCACTTTTACTAATGGCCAATAGTCTATCCTTGTGAACCAATTCTGGATTATAAACTGTCAATTCGTTGAGTAAAATGTCATACTCTTTGGCATAATCTTCGGCATCAGCTGGAATTAAAAAAAGTAGAGCCGCATTTCGCTCAATATGCCGTAAAAAACGAAACCCTAGTCCTTTTCCTTCGCTGGCACCTTCAATAATTCCAGGTAAATCAGCCATACAAAATGATTTGGATCCGCGATAAGGAATCATACCAAGCTGAGGTACTAGAGTCGTAAAAGCATAGTTGGCAATTTTAGGTTTTGCCGCGCTAATGGTAGAGAGCAAAGTAGATTTTCCCGCATTGGGAAAACCCACCAAACCTACGTCTGCTAGTACTTTGAGTTCTAAAATCTTCCATCCTTCCGAACCTTCTTCACCGGGTTGGGCATAGTCCGGCGCTTGATTGGTACTGCTTTTGAAATTAGCATTTCCGAGTCCGCCTCGTCCGCCTGCCAACCAAACTTCTTCTTGACCATGTTCTAGGATTTCTAATTCTTGTTCGCCTGTTTCTTCATCGCGAGCGATCGTACCTAGCGGCACTTCTAAAATAATATCTTCACCAGAACGACCAGTGCTATTTCGTTTGCTACCGTATTTTCCGTCTTCGGCTAAAATATTTTTTCGATAGCGTAAATGCAATAAGGTCCAAAGATTTTCATTCCCTCTGAGGATAATATGCCCCCCTCGGCCACCATCTCCGCCATCAGGCCCACCAAAAGGCTGAAACTTTTCGCGATGAAAATGCTTACTTCCTTCGCCTCCTTTTCCTGAGCGGCAAAATACCCTGATTAAGTCTATGAAGTTTCCTCTGTCCAATGAATGGGTCTTTACTAACTGATATTCCTTTTATTGGACTATCAAAAAAATTAAAATTGTAGAGCTAAGATAGATACTCAGCCCAATCTACAATGAAAGCACTAGGCTAAGCTCAATTCAATTTTGCTGCTAATCGCCTCAAAAATATCACCGATACTTCCTATACCTTCCACGGTTACTAATTTGTCTTGTTCGTTGTAAAAATCAGCGACAGGTGACGTTTCTTGGTGATACACCTTGATCCGCTTTGTAATCACTTCTTCGTTATCATCCACGCGTCCGCTCTCTTTACCGCGCTCTACGAGTCGTTTGATGAGTTCCTCTTCTTTTACTTGCAGGCTAATTACTAAATTTATAGGGTTGTTTTTAAAAGACAATAATTTATCCAAAGCTTCGGCTTGAGCCACTGTGCGAGGGAAACCATCAAAAATGAATCCTTTTGCTTCTGGATTTGCATCAATTTTGCTGCTAATCATACCGATTACGACTTCGTCCGGCACCAATTCACCATTGTCCATGAATTTTTTCGCCTCTAACCCTAGCGGAGTTTCCGCCTTTTTTTCAGCCCGCAGCAAGTCTCCAGTGGAAACGTGCAATAAGCCAAATTTTGAAATGATATTCTCTGATTGAGTTCCTTTTCCACTGCCCGGAGGCCCAAATAATACTAAATTAAACATAGGTAAAAATTTTGTCTTGCGACGCGGCAAATATAAAGCCCTAGGAGTTTAAAACATAGTTCCTACGCAAAACTCTATGTAATCGGCGTTTATTTTATTCGATTTTAACAGTGGTCCTGCGTACAGACTTTTTAACCAAGAAGACTCATTTCGGTAGAAATAATACAGAAAACCCATTTTTTGATACCAAGGACTCTCGTCATTGCGTAATTTTTTAGCATAAACGCCAAACTGAAATGGTATCCCCACTCTGCCGTACAAAAGTTCCACACCGACAAAGGCACTAGCATTCGTGGCATCCCAATTTAGATTTCCGTCCAATTGGGCATATTTAAAACTATTCAAGGCTTTTCGATTGTGAGTAATATCGATTCCAGCGTAAATCCTATGTTTTCGTAACAAAGAGCTGGCCGCAAAAAAGGATTGCGAGTAAATACTAGATAAGGGTCCATCCGCGGCATTTTGCTCTCCCCAAGCAAAACCAGTTCGCAAACCGAAGTTTATTTTTCGCTTTGTAAGCAATTCTGGTTTTTGTGTGGTAATTTCTTTTTTACCCAGCGGGAAATAATTCACCCCTACAAAACCACTGAACAAGTTAATTCCAAAGTTAGGAATCCGAAAAGCACCGTTGGAAATATGCGACATTCGTCCACCGGCCGCTAGGTTTATTTTTTTTCCGATAGGAAATTGAAACTCCGTTTGAATAACCGTGAAATTATTTAGGCGACTCCCCAGGTAGTTGTTGATTGTATCTCCTCGCTCCCAACGGTCCGTGGCTAGTCCGATGCCGCCCCCAATTTTAAATTTCCAATCAAATTTTTTATTGCGGAGTATGGCCCATTCAATGCCAGGATATAGTGAAATGGCATTGCCAAGTTCATCTCCGTATTGAGAAAAACAAAGATTGACCGAGGGAACAGGGCAATTATTTTCTCGTTCCCATTTTCGTTTGCCGTAGGTTCGATGAGAAACTGAAAATTCTACTTCTTGGGAAAAGACAGGTGGATTGAGGTATACTTTTTCTGTATGTTTATAAATAGCACCACCACAAAACCGCAGGTCAAAACTGAGTTCATCCAAAGTAGGAAAACCATTTTGTGCCCAACTTGAGGGGCTCAAAATACAGCACAAGAAAATAAGAGAGTACTTTTTCACTCTTCTTAAAAGTAAAAAAGAAATGTGAAATAGCACGCTATTCACAAGGCTGTTTATAAGTCTCGGCTAAAATCAATGCTTGCCGATTACATTCGCACAAGACTATGAAAAAAAGGTTTGCGATTTGGTTTTTTTGTTTGTGCAGTTTCTCATCGATAGCACAGGATGCACCGCTTCGTGAATTTCGGGCAGCGTGGGTGGCTACGGTGGCGAATATAGATTGGCCTAGCCGCAGAGACCTAAGCACAGCACAACAAAAGCAAGAAATCATAGAGCTGTTTGACTTATTGCAACAGAATAATTTTAATGCGGTTATCGTTCAAATCAGACCAGTGGCGGATGCTTTTTACGCTTCGCAATATGAGCCGTGGAGTAAATACCTGACGGGTACGCAAGGCGTAGCGCCCAATCCGTATTATGACCCCTTAGCTTTTATGGTAGAAGAAGCTCATAAACGTTGCTTAGAGTTTCATGCTTGGTTTAATCCTTACCGCGCTTTGATGAGTAAGTATAAAAATAGTAATCCATCTTATCATGTTACCAAAACACATCCCGAATGGTTTGTAAATTATGGCAAGCAGAAATATTTTAATCCAGGCATACCAGCCGTTCAAAATTATTGTATCAAAATTGTGAGTGACGTTGTGAAACGTTATGATATTGATGCTGTACACATGGATGATTATTTCTATCCGTATCGAATTGGCAGAACAGAGTTTCCTGATTTGAGTGCCTACCGAAGGTACAATCCTAATAATTTTTCAAGAGATGCTTGGCGAAGAAACAATGTAAATCAGTTAGTGCGTCGTTTGCAAATAGAAATTAAACGACTAAAACCGTTCGTGAAATTTGGTATCAGCCCTTTCGGAGTTTGGCGAAATGCATCGGTAGATTCCATGCGCGGCAGTAATACCAATGCCGGACAAACTAATTATGATGATCTCTTTGCCAATGTTTTATTATGGCAAAAAAATGGGTGGATTGATTATTGTGTGCCACAGCTTTATTGGGAATCTGGTCATCCGAGCGTTGATTACGGTACTTTAATTTCTTGGTGGAATAAAAATGCGTTTGATCGTCATATGTACATTGGTCATGCGGTTTATAAGTTAGGAAATAAAAAAGCTGCTTGGCAAAACTTAGATGAGATAGAACATCAAATAGAAGAGACGCGTCATTTTAAAAACGTGCAGGGGAGTGCTTTTTACAGTATCAAATATTTAAAACGGAATAAGTTTGGCATCAATCAAATGTTTAGGAATAAGGTATATCAGCGTCCGGCCTTATTGCCCAAAATGGAATGGTTGCCTAATTATCAAGATCGTCAGTTGCCGCCGAAGCCGCTTTATTTACAATTGCACTATGCACCCAATGGTGAGAAACAATTGCGCTGGCGCAAAGAGGAGAATGCACAATTTGCTATATATGAAATAGAAAGCTACGGCAATAATCGGTTTAAGAAAAAGTTGATTGGCATTACTCGAAATAATGTTTTTGAAATAAAGAACAGGAATTCACAAGGGCAGTATGCCATCACAATTTTAGATCGCTTGCACAATGAAAGTGAGCTGAGTAATTTTGTGCAGTAATCTTTTAATAAATTTTTATCTTTATTCTATGAAGGAAGCGTTTTTTATAGTTGGACTTTTTTTACTATCCGTTAAAGGTAATGCTCAAACTGACCAATGGCGCATTGGATTAGATGCTGGTTTTAATGTGGGATACCTTATCGACATTGCAAGCACTTCAAATTTAAAACCAGAAAATTTTGGTCTTCATGCGGGGCTTGGTATTCAGTATAAATTAAATCATTTGTTTAAACTTAGAACGGGACTGTATTATTCTGAACTTAATAACATTAATGAAATTTATTCTATAATTTCTTTTAATAATGATATAGATACCTCATTGGCGACTACCCATTTTAGCTATCTTAAAATGCCGCTCACAACCAGAATGTCTTTTGGGAATCAGTTTCGAGTAAATGTTGTTTTAGGAGGATACGCTGCTGTATTGCTTAATCAATATGATCGATACGAAAAAAGTAGGTTTTTTTTAGATGAGAAAATCAATAACATGGATTTTTATAAATCATTTGATTTTGGGCTTATTGGTGGTATGGGCCTAAGCTACGAAATAAAAAAGAAGTATGTTGTTTCTATAGAACAGCGTTATGACTTAGGTATTTATGATATTGCTCAGGAGGTCCCGAATCAAATGCAAATAACATTTCCTAGAACTTATACCGCTGCAACCTTATTAGGTTTATGGATCAATATTGGGAAAGAGTAGTTGAAGGAAATTCCTTTTATATCCAAGTAAACTTTCTGCCTAGGCTTATAAAGACATTGGATGGCTATTGAGTGCCCAGCTAGCGAACCAAGATATCGCCATGCCCTCTGAAAACACAGTTTTGATTTGAATCTTCTATGAAATAATACATTCGTACCATTTGATTTTGTATTCCTAATTGATTAAAAGAAAAACTTAAATCAAAGTAACCATTGTTGTTGGGGCTCAAGTTATCTCTGCTTAGTAGTACGGAAAAGGATTGGTCTACTACACGAAAAGAAAGCTTGGCAGTCGTTGGAGCTTTTATACTAAAACTTCCTATGTCATTTACGGGATTGGGATAAGCAGCAACATTATTGAATAAACTACTTGAAGTGCATAAAGTTGTAGAGCTGTTTAAGTTGGGAAATAAATCAGATTCAATTGTTTGCCAAATATTATCAAGTCTCCAATCATTATTGTCAGCAACGCCCATAGGTTGCGCCTGAGTATCTCTTGATGTAATACCAGAAAATGTGGGTGCCGTTGTATTCTTCTTATTACAAGAAGTATTCATTAATAATGCACATACGAAAAGAATTAAAAACAGGGAGCTTAGAAATTTCATTTATTGAAAATAATAATTTATTCTAAAACGGATGCTCGTCCTCTTCTCCCTCAGGCTTATCGTCATCGTCAAAGGTCATATCATTGGCCTTGCTGCCTAGCTTGGTATATTGCTCATCAATTTCTAAGCTGCTGCCGCCGCCCAAATGTTTGTCGCTTAGTCCGGCATTTGCTTTCGGGAAACTTTCTCTATCAATGGCAAAGCCACCTTCTTGCCAATCGCCAAAGCGTTGGAACTCTAGTTCGGCTTTGATTTTTACAACACCGGTTTTACCATTACGATGCTTGGCTATACTTACTTCCGTTAGTCCGTTCGGAGCCTCGGGCATTCCGTCGCCTTGGCCTTGCTGCTGATAATATTCGGGTCGGTACATAAACATTACCATATCCGCATCTTGCTCAATCGCACCTGATTCACGAAGGTCGCTTAATTGAGGTGTTCGGTTTTCGGTTTTACGGTTTTCTACGTTACGATTTAACTGCGAAAGGGCGATAATCGGGATTTGTAATTCCTTAGCAAGCTGCTTCATATCACGCGATATTTTACTAATCTCTTGCTCTCGATTGGTGTTGCCATCTCCACCACTCATTAACTGCAGATAATCGATTATGATCATGCCGATATCATGTTTTTGCTTCAAACGACGGGCTTTAGCGCGAAGCTCAAAAATATTTAGGGCTGCTTGGTCATCTAAAAAAATAGGAGCAGAGGCTAGACGCTTCATTCGCTCATTTAATAATTGAAGATCATTGTCCGTAAGATTTCCTTTGGAAATTTTTCCGAGAGGAACATCCGTCACGCAGGAAAGCATACGTTTTACTATTTGCCCAACGCTCATCTCTAGCGAGAATACCGCAACCGGAACCGGCTCGGGGTGCAAGGCGGCGTTGAGAGCGAGGTTTAAGGAGAAAGCGGTCTTACCTACCGCAGGACGTGCGGCCAAGATAATTAAATCTGTTTTTTGCCAACCGGCTGTTATTTTATCTAGTTCGGTAAA
>CAZTCQ010000049.1:0-1343 GCA_964612525.1 uncultured Chitinophagaceae bacterium
ATGGCGGTAGATCATATTGTGCTGAGTAATACTCTAGTGGGTAAGAGCAATATGAAGTTGGAGACTTGGAATGCCAATAAGAAATTGAGTGATCATATTGGAGTTTTGGTGGAGTTCGGAGCTAACTAGTCCGAATACTATTTTACACACTCACACCAAATTCACGCAAGGCATCGTTCAAGCTCGTTTTTTTATCGGTGCTTTCTTTTCGTTTACCAATAATCAGTGCGCAACTCACATTATATTTTCCTGCTGGAAATTCTTTTTCATAGCTACCCGGAATCACCACAGATCTTGGTGGCACATATCCTTTACTTTCCACTGGAGTATCGCCACTGACGTCAATAATTTTTGTGCTTTGCGTAAGTACGACATTGGCACCTAGCACGGCTTCTTTTCCTACATGAACGCCTTCCACCACAATGCAGCGGCTACCAATAAAGGCACCGTCTTCGATAATGACAGGACTAGCCTGTAAGGGCTCTAGCACACCACCGATTCCTACACCACCACTAAGGTGTACGTTTTTACCAATCTGAGCACAGCTTCCCACAGTGGCCCAAGTATCCACCATAGTGCCCGCATCTACATACGCACCAATGTTTACATAGCTCGGCATCATAATCACCCCTTTGCTTAAATAAGCACCATAACGAGCTACCGCATGAGGTACTACGCGCACGCCGAGTTCGGCATAGTTGGTTTTGAGTTTCATTTTATCATGAAATTCAAAGGGAGGTACGCTGAGCGTCTCCATTTTTTGGACTCCAAAATACATAAGCACGGCTTGTTTAGCCCAAGCATTGACGGTCCACGCTGGACGGGCATCACCATTATTTTCTGTGCTCGGTGGTTCAGCCACGCGCAATCGTCCTTTGTCGATTTCTTCCAAGGTGTCATGCACGGCTTGTTCGTAGGTGGCCTCTTTCAATAATTCTCTATTGGCCCAAGCTGCTTCTATTTTTTGTTGTAAATCCATATTGAGCGCAAAAGTAGTTTATTTGATTTGCTAAAAAAAGAAGCAGCGTGCTTTACAAATGATATTTGTATTTGTTGAAATAATATCAGTGAAATGAGCCCGACGGATTATTTTTACCATTGCAATGAGACCATTTGAAAACGACATTGAAGAAGCTAAGAAAGTACTGACGAAAGGAGGTACTTTGCTATATCCTACGGATACGATTTGGGGGCTGGGCTGTGATGCCACTTCTGAAAAGGCCGTGGAAGCGGTGACGGAGATTAAAAAACGACCTGAGGATAAATCATATATCGTACTAATGACGGATACGCAGATGCTGCGAAAGTATTTGACCAATCCATATCCTAATTTAGATACCTTA
>CAZTCQ010000049.1:1443-14789 GCA_964612525.1 uncultured Chitinophagaceae bacterium
TGTGGACTATACGGTAAAGTGGCGTCAAGACGATGAAACGGAAAAAGAACCGTCGAGCATCATAAAACTCAATGAAGACGGAAGCATATTGAAGATTCGGTAAACAAAGAGTTTTTACCTAAATTTGCGCCCTTATGTGGTTTAAAGTTAGAAAATTTATTGTGCTCTATCGTCTGCCTTTGGCGGCCGCCTTAATTGCGTTGGGAGTTTGGATGACGATTGATGTTAAAAATGGTGTTTACACTTCATGGCTCTTTTTTCTTATAGCGATTTTGATGATAGTGGCTCACTTCATGGTAGGTCCCATCACCTTAATTCAGAAATATGTAGAAAGCGGTGACGTTGACGGTGCCAAAGATTTATTAGGGAAAGTGAAATATCCTAAGCTTTTGTACAAGCCTATTCGCTCGGCCTACTACATGCTCAAATCTCAATTTTCTACCATCAACGAAGATTACGATGCCGCAGAAACCGACATTAAGCAAAGCTTGAAAGCGGGGATCAAAGAAAAAGGAATGGAGGGTACGGCTTACCTTCAGCTAGGTAGTATCGCCTTTAAAAAAGGAGATAAAAAAGCTGCCTATTCTAATATGCGAAAAGCCGTAGAACTCGGCTTGCCAGACAAAGAAACCGAGGCAACGGCCTATCTGCAACTAGCAGGTATCTGTGCCGATCGAAAAGATTTTAGAGGAGCGAAGCATTATTTTAAACGTGCGAAGCAGCTTAAACCCAAAGGCAAAATGCTAGTAGATCAAATCAAAGAAATGGATAAATACATGAGCCGGATACCGGGATAAGTATTTTTTTATTTTACTGTAATAAAAAATAGGGAAATTATCGTACGCGCGTACAATGTTTTCCCTGTTTTACTTTTTTAGAATGCTTACTTACTCTTTTTTAGAAGGAGGTGTTGCACCTGAGTCACCTTTTTTATTTTGTGGGCGCGGTGGTCTTCGCTTTTTGTTTGCGGGTTTATTACCTCCTTTCGTTCCTTGTTTTGCATTACCTTGGTTTTGATTACTTGGCTTATTGGTGTTGCCTTGTTTACCCTTTCCCTGGTTTGAGTTTGCTTGTTTGTTATGCTGTTTCTTGTTGGCTGGTTTTTTATTCCCGCCTTGGTTTCGTTGATTTCGATTGCGATTTCCTCCACTTTTTTTCCTTCGCTTCTGGCGGCTTTTTTTGTCTAAGGTTTTCAAACTAATATGTCCTACGGTATCAGCATACTCCAGTTCTTTTTCTTCATTCGGAGCTGTTTCTAGCTCTACAGGCTTCATTTCATCTACTTCTTTACCTTCTTTGTTCAGCGCCACGATTTCGTTTACACGCTCAATACTGAGTGGGTAAAGTTTGCTGCTGCCGCGGTAACTATACCAAAGCAAGTTTTTAAAAATATCTTTCTTTTGAAGATAAGCGGTTCCGGCTGAGGTTTTTAATTTATCAGCCTTACGTGGGAAAATTTTCAGTGCATCCATATAGGTGTCCAACTCAAAGTTGAGACAACATTTTAAGCGACCACACTGACCCGATAGTTTACTCTGATTGATGGCTAAGTTTTGATAGCGAGCCGCTGAAGTTGAAACCGAATTAAAACTAGTCAGCCAGGTGCTGCAACAAAGTTCTCGGCCACAGCTGCCAATTCCGCCAACTTTTCCGGCTTCTTGTCGGATGCCGATTTGTTTCATTTCTACCTTCATCTTAAACTCTGAAGACAGCGTGCGAATGAGTTCTCGAAAATCAACACGCTCCTCTGCTGTATAGAAATAGGTCGCTTTTTTGCCGTCGGCTTGAATTTCAACTTCGCTGAGTTTCATGTCAAGGTTCAATCGATTGATAATTACACGGCCGGTAATCATAGTTTCTTTCTCGCGTAACTTGCTTTGATTCATCAGTTCAATATCCTCGTCCGTGGCGTGTCGAAGTACTCGGCGAATGTCTTTGCTGTCTTCTCGCACTCGTTTCTTTTTCATCTGCAAGCGAACAATTTCGCCTGAACAGCTTACTACACCTACATCAAATCCTACCTGTCCTTCCACGGCCAGATATTGACCTTTGCTAAGGTCCATATGACTGCTTACTTTGTAAAAATCTTTTCGGCTGCCATTATTAAAACTCATTTCCACAAAAGGAAACGGTTTTCCAAAATCAGCTAAGGGAATATCACTAAGCCAATCATATACATTTAATCGATTACAACCGCCACTGCTGCAATTGCCATTACTTTTACAGCCTCCCGGTTTTCCGTCTTTCGACGATCCACAATTTCCACATCCCATTCTATATATATAAAGTTGTTCTATTAATAATTAGTACCACAAATATAAGGTATTGCCACAAAGTATAATCTGTGACTTATTCAATGTGAATATTTGCGGTTTTAATGGGTAGGGTTGGTTTTTGTGAGGGGCTAAGAAGATTTTTCTTCTTTGAAATAACTATTAAAAAAGGGTAGAAGTAAGCGGTAGTCCGTTGTCCTACGCCGCTCCCTCTTCATGATGAAAGCTAGCAAGTCATATTTATTAGTAAGTATTGTACTATAATTTGTTAAAATTAGTACTATGTAATGTAAAGTAGTAAATTATACTCTACATTTGTTTCAGAAAATAAAGAAATGAACGTAGAAAACATACAAAGCCAAATGAAAAAAGGAGTCTTGGAGTTTTGTATTCTCACTATTATCGATCGTGGAGAAGTATACCCAGCGGATATAGTGGAAGAATTAAAAAGCAAAGGCTTACCTGTTTTAGAGGGTACGCTTTATCCCTTACTGACTCGTTTGAAAAAAGCAGGTTACCTAGATTATCGATGGGTAGAAAGCACGGGCGGACCGCCTCGCAAATATTTTTCAATGAATGCCGAAGGAAAAAAATTCTATAAAGTCTTAGAAACAACTTGGGGCGAGCTGGCCGCTGCTGTAAAAAGAATTACCAAATAAACTACGAAAAAACAAAACGAACATGAACACAATAGATATTAAATATTGCGCACAGGATTTACAATTTTCCGAAGATGCTCATAAACTTTTTCAAACCTACGAAGGAGAGTTGAAGAATTATTTTTTACAACAGCCAGATGGCTACGAAATATTTGAGGACTTAAAATTGCGACTCTGTGAGATGTTGCAATCCAAAATGAAATCTTCAGGAGGCACTATCAACATTGACGATATTAAAGACATAAAAAATAGTGTAGGTGATGTGAAGCAATTAGAGCAAGGAATAGACGAGGAGGAAACCGTGGAACAAGAACCGCAAGTGGCTCAGCCTAGATTTAACTTTGATAAAAAATTGTATCGAAATGAAAGCGATAAAATGATTGGAGGAGTCTGTGGAGGGCTCGGGAATTATTTTTCTATCGATCCCTTAGCCTTCAGGATTTTATTTGTTTTATTGGCCTTGCTAAGCAGTGGGGTTTGGCTGATTGGCTATGCAATATTGTGGGTAGTTCTTCAGCCCAAGGAATTGCCAACTAATTTAAGTAAACGACTCTATCGTAATGGAACCGATCAGGTGATCGCCGGAGTTTGCGGAGGGCTCTCGGTATTTTTTAATGTTGAAAGTTGGATTGTACGAGTGATCTTTTTAAGTCCGCTGATAACCAATATTTTCACTTCTACTTTTAATCTTGGCTTCAATATTTTTAATGGATCAGCCTTGGGATTATCCATAATTATTTATATCACCCTTTGGATAACTACCAAACCATCAGAAACGCCAACCGAAGATTTGCTCTCGCGGGGAGAGGACATTACCATCAATAGCATTAGTGAACAAACAGAAAAAGTAAATTCTAATCCTGATACGAACTCGGGCTTGAATAATGTTTTGCGAGTGGTGGCTTTTGTGCTCATTGCTTTTGCATTATTGTTTAGCGTTTGCATGGCCTTAGGACTTTCACTTTTGTCAATTTTTATGTGGCCAATGACAAGTGCTATTTTACAAACCACCTTGCTAAAATGGCTCGGAGCCTTGAGTGTACTTTTTTTTATTGTGCTGCCCTTAGTGGCCTTTATTGTGTGGGCGATTCGCAGAATTACAGGAGTCAAAGGACCGAATAAAACATTGCGAACAAGCTTTGGAGGACTATGGGGACTAGGTTTTGCCTCGGCTATTGTATTTAGTTTTTTATTGTTCGCTGAATTAAAAACAGGAGCCACTGTAAATGAAATTATTAATTTACCGGTGCCAGGCGATACGCTTTATGTAAATAAACTATTGGGCGAAGGTGAAAATCAAGGTGTGCAGTTTTCTGGAGTCAAACCATTTATAAATAGTCTTTATTTTAGGGATGATGAGGAACAGCAATCTAATATGGTGACCTTTAAAAAGCGTGAAAGTGAGGATGGAACCTTTTATGTAAAAATTGAAAAAACTGCGCAAGGGAGTGATAAGTCTTCGGCGATGGCCAATGCTAAACTCGGAGAGGTAAAGCAAGATTTTAGTGGGAATGAATTGAAAATTTCAAAGTATGTAAGTCTTCCTGCTGATGTTCCATATCGTTTTCAGCACGCGCAAGTAACTTTTTACGTGCCAAAGGACAAGGAGCTCGTTGTTGATCCGTCCATCAAAAAATTTAAGAATAAGAAAAGTGCTATTCGAATTAAAACGGATTTTGACGGATTGGACCAAGAGACAAAAGAAGAAATTAGTAAAGAAGTGGAAGGAGCCATGGAAGAAGTAGGAGAGGCTATGGAAGAGATTGGCGAGGCCATGGAAGAAATTGGAATTTCAATAGAAAAAGCTGGAGAAGATATTGGCGATGTAGATGTAAAAATAGAGCAAGCCGAACAGGAATCTAAAGCTAAAATGCAGATTGAAAAGCAGAAGCTTCGGATTCGTAAGGAACAATTACGCCTAGAAAAACTGCAGAAAGAACTTGATAAACAACAGTAGACACTTCGTTGTAAAAGTGGTAACGATTTGGTAATAATATGAGCTTCGAAAAACTAAAGTTCTAATGTAATTTTGATTGAAACTTAATTGTATGCCCAAGGCAAAAATTCTTCTAGTTGATGATGAGCAAGATATTTTGGATATTTTGTCATTCAATTTGATGAAAGAAGATTATCAAGTTTTTACGGCAACGAATGGTAATGAAGCTATCGAACAAGCAAAGGAAGTTATTCCGGATTTAATTGTTTTAGACAGAATGATGCCGTTCAAAAATGGAGTAGAAACCTGTAAGGAATTACGAGAAATTTCTTCTTTAAAGGACACGGCGATTATTTTTCTAACGGCCTTGGCTGATGAAGAAAATGAAATATTAGGCTTGGAAGTGGGGGCGGATGACTATTTGTCCAAGCCTATTAAACCGAAGTTATTAGTATCTAAAGTGAAGGCAACCCTGAGACGATTAAAAGATCATGCTGAGCTTATTTCGTTCGGAGATTTTGAAATTGATAGAGAAAAATTTGTTGCTCGAAACAAGGGTAAGGAAATTAATTTGCCGCGTAAAGAGTTTGAAATTTTAGCTCTCTTAGCCTCTAAACCCGGTAAAGTTTTTCTTCGTCAGGATATATTGAATAAAGTGTGGGGCAGTGATGTCATTGTGGGAGATCGCACTATAGACGTGCATGTTAGAAAAATTAGGAAAAAACTAGAGAATGACTGCATCCAAACCGTAAAAGGAGTGGGCTATAAGTTTGAAATCTAAGGAATGCCTTTATTTTTGTTGTAGTGCCAATAAGCAGTAAAAATTATACGTACAAACAAATAGCGGGAGGTCTCTCCTTAGTGATTTCATTGTTTGCCGGAATTGTAACAGGTATTATAAGTGGAGAATGGTTGTCTGCCTTGGCGGTGCTTATCCTTGTTTTTGTTTTCAGCTATTATGTTTTGGCTTTTGTGTTGAATCGTTACATTCAGCGTAAAATTAAGGTCATTTATAAATTAATTTCTCAGGAAAAAGCCTCCATGATGCGCGATGGCTCTTTTGATAAAACAATAGATGAAGTCCGAGTAGATGTAGAACGTTGGGCAGTGGCTAAGCGAGGTGAAATTGACAGATTGCAAAACAACGAATCTTTTCGAAAAGAGTTTTTAATGAATTTAGCCCACGAATTGCGTACTCCCATTTTTTCTATTCAAGGATATATTGCCACCTTATTAGACGGTGAAATTAATAATCCTGAAGTGAATGTTCGATTTTTGGAAAGTGCCGCACGAAGTACTGATCGGCTTAGTGACTTAGTAGATGACTTACGCGAGATTACCAACTATGAAAACAAGCAAATCAAGCTGGATAAAGTAGACTTTAGTATTCAAAAACTTATCAGCAAAGTTTTTGAAGAGTTGACAGTTGAAGCAAATGAAAAAAATATAAGATTAGAAATAAAAAAGGGTTGCGAAGGAGATTTTATGCTCTGGGCGGATAAGGCAAGAATTGAACAGGTGTTGAGTAATTTGATTCAGAACGGAATTAAATATGGACGCGAGGGAGGAAGCGTTACAGCAGGGATTTATTTAATTGGTAAGCGTCAAGTACTTATTGAAATATCAGACAATGGTATGGGCATGAAACCGAATCAAAGTATCAGAGTTTTCGAACGTTTCTTCAGAACAGATGAAGCACGGGCAATGGATAAAAACGGTAATGGTCTTGGCCTGGCTATTGTAAAGCACATTGTGGAGGCCCATGGGCATACAATTACCTGTAGAAGCGAAGAAGGGAAAGGGACCACTTTTAGCTTCACTTTAGACCAAGATCGTAAATAAGTTAGAATCTACTTTTGGTGTAACGTAACCCTTTGAGCGAAGGTTTCATTACAAAGGCTTTATTGAAAAAGTTTTCGGCCTTAGAAGTCTTTCCTTCTTTATAAAACGTCATTCCGTAAGCGTACATCAAATCTCCATCATTAGGATTTGTTTTTTGCATTTCTTCAATTAGCACTCTTGCTTTTTTAAATTGTCCCATGCGGACATAGCAATCTGCGATATCCAAGTTTAAATTTTTGTCATAAGGAGCACTCTTTTTTGCTTCGAGATAATGTTCTAAGGCTGGCTCATAGGCTTTAATGGCAAAGAAGCCAAGCGCAATGTTCTCGTTAATAAGCTTGCTGTTGTAAAAACCTTTTTCTTTGGCGGTAAGATAGGCGCGAGTAGCTAGTTTGAATTGATTGTTGTTAAAGAGTGCATTTCCATATTCATAGTATAGGGTTGCTTTTGCTGTACCATTCTTTCGTTTTATGAGTTTGTCATAATTTTCAGCTGCTGAGTGAAAGGCGCTAATCTTTTCATAGGACTTCGCAATGCGATGTATAGTGAAGTCAGTGGCCGGACTAACTTTTTTATATTGTTCAATCGCTTTCGGATAATGTTTTACGAAATAAAATGCATCACCCAATTCAATTTGTTGAGTAGGGTCAGTCGGCTTTAATTTAACCGCTCTCTCCGCATATTCCACACTTTTGAACTTCTGGGAACTGTAACTATACATTTTTGCTAAGCGGGTTAGGACGGTAATGTTTTTTGGCTCTTGTTCTAAAATAGTCTCATAAGTCGGTAAGGCTTTTACGTACTTTCTTAGTTGATAGGCTGCATTGGCATACTCCTTCGAGATGTTAATATCTGATGGAGAAACCTCGAGAGCTTTTTCAAAATACTTAATGGCTTCTACTAAGTTTCCTTTTTCTTTCCACTTAATACCTTCCTCCATAGCAGCATCTTGCGCAAAAGCAAAAACGGTAAATAAAAGAAGAAATGATGTGCTTATAATTTTGTTTTTCATGGCTTTTGCTGTTTAGTTCCACTCTAATATACCAAACATCATGCCATAGCACACTATATTATTGCGTTTCTTTATATAAGAAATTTATAATACAATCAATCTCATCGGAGCTTAATCCAGCAAAGGCAGGCATTTGAGCCTTGTCTTTCCATTCTGTATAAATTTCTCTTGATCGCTCAGTTTTTTGCATTTCAGCCGGCGCATTCTTTATGTAGGCCTGTAATTTTTCTTTATCCGACCAGTTTTTTTTAATATTTACTAAAACGGGTCCCATATTAGTAGGCGTTTTAGGTTCGATGGAATGGCAAATTTTACAGTTGGTAGCAAAGAGGACTTTCCCTTTTTGAAGGCAATCTTCCGAACTAAAATTATCGGCGTAGACTTCTTCTTGTTTTACTGCTTCGTCGTTTCCACATGAAAAAAACATGACACTGAGAAACACAAGTATTAAGATTGGTTTCATTATTTCTCTAACGATTTAATGCCTCTAAACAAACGATTCCAGCGCACTTTCCACAGCCCGCCCGGTCGATGACTAAACCAGACGAACCACGCTTTTCCTACGATATGGTCCTCAGGAACAAATCCCCAATAACGAGAATCAGCAGAATTATGTCGGTTATCTCCCATCATCCAATAGTAATCTTTGGCAAAGGTATATTGATTGACTGCTTGTCCATCTACCACTACTTGGGAACTATCAACGTTTAATGAGTGTCCTTCATACTGAGTTATTAAAGTAGCGTATAAAGCAACATTCTGCGGTGTTACCTTTATTGTAGTACCCTTTTTCGGTATTCGAATTGGACCGTAGTTGTCATTATTAAAATTATAATTTTCAGGGTCGCCTGGGAAAATTCCTCTTTCTAAAACGCCTGGTTGACGTTCCAAAATTTCGTTGACCAAGGTGATTTTTACATTGGGAATTTGTCTTAATTCAGCAACCTCCTCGGTGGTTAAGGCAAAAGTATTCGGGAAGTAACCATTGTCATTCGGATACAATTCCATTTCCTCTAAAATTTCAGGATTCAATGGGGCATTGTTTTGAGTGGTGACTAAATAATTAAATTGTTTGTATTTTGGCTCATACCCTTTGGTGCCATTTATGTATAGCATTCCGTTTTTTACTTGTAATGAATCACCAGGTAGGCCCACGCAACGTTTAATATAATTTTCCTTTTTATCAATCGGTCTTTCTAAATTTTCATCTTGTGGGTAATTGAAAACCACGTCATCATAGCGGGCAATATCACTAAACCCCGGCAGTCTTTTATAATCCCACTGAATGGCCGTGCTATAAGATTTTCCGCCAACGATCGGCATGACATTATGCACAAAAGGGAAAGAGAGCGGCGTCATTGGTATTCTAGCACCGTAGTGCATTTTACTCACAAAAAGATAATCGTTTACTAGTAAGCTTTTTTCCATACTGGGAGTGGGAATGGTGTAGGCTTCAAAAAGAAAGGTTCGGATAATAGTAGCCGCCACGATTGCAAATATCCCTGCATCAAACCATTCGCGCACAATTGACTTTTTTTTCTTACTTTCTTTTTTCTTCCAAAATCGGAGATCCATAATTCAAAATTTGTTTTTCAAATGTAGGGCTATCATATCATAAAAACTTCTTAAATGGGGGGTAAATGGAAGGGCTACTTTTTCTGCGGTCATAAAAAAGTATGAACGGGTTGTTTTGACTTCGAAACAAGTGTTTAAGTATATTAGTTGTATTACCTCTTCCTCTTTGTTAGTCACTCTGTTTGATTTTTAGGGGTCAACATCCAATACGACTCTTAGGGTGCTGTGATTTTTTTTACTTGTCAATTCATTTACGGCAGCGTAAATATTCTCCTTAACTTGTTTGATCGCTTTCGCACGCTTGGGAAGTTTAATCAAAATTTCCTGAAGATATTGATTCCGAATTCTAGAAACAGGAGGTTCGGCTGGTCCTATTAGATGGATATTATCCATTTTGGTAAGTGTTGTTAATAAGGTGAGCGCCGCCTGCGCTGTTTGTGATTTGTCTTTATGCTTAACAGTGATTCGGATGAGTTTACAATAAGGAGGATAGACAAAATCCTTACGGTGCAAATGCTCTAGGCTATAAAATTTTTCATAATCATGTTCTTGCACTAGTTTTATAATAGGATGATCCGCCCTGTGGGTCTGGATAAGAACTTTCCCTTTATCATCCTTTCTTCCTGCTCGTCCGCTTACTTGCTCTAACAGTTGGAATACTCTCTCATTCACTCTATAGTCCGGATAGGCCAGTAAACTATCAGCGCTCAGCACGCCCACAAGATTTACATGTTCAAAATCTAAGCCTTTTACGACCATCTGTGTTCCTACAAGAATATCAATTTGACGGTGCTCAAAAGCAGTGATTAGTTCCTTGAATTTATTTTTTTGTTTCAAAGCGTCCCAATCAAACCTCGCCACTCGAGCGTTCGGGAATTTATATTGAATGGCTTCTTCAATTTTTTCAGTACCAAAACTTTTAGTTGTGACTTGATTGCTATTGCAAGTGGGGCAAACTACTACGTATGGGTAAATTGTACCGCAATAGTGACAATGCAACTTATCGGTGAGTTTGTGGTAGGTCAACGACACATCGCAATGGTCGCAGTGTGGCACAAAACCACAAGACTGACAAATGATAAAAGGCGAGTAACCTCTTCTGTTTTGAAAAAGAATTATTTGTTTTCGGTCTTGCAGAGATTTTTGCATTTCATCTAACAGCTTTCTTGAAAACAAACCACTCATTTGTTTGTCTTCGTACGCTTTTTTCAAATCGATGATTTCCACCTTGGGCATTTTTCCTGAACCAAACCGTTCTTGAAGTTCAACGAGCGCAAATTTTTTCTGGCTCGCATTGAAATACGAGTTTACGGAAGGAGTCGCGCTTCCCATGATAACGTTGGCTCCTATTTTATGAGCTAGCACAAGAGCCGTATCCCGGGCATTATAACGTGGTGCGGGGTCAGTTTGTTTGAAAGAAGTATCATGCTCTTCATCAATCACTATAAGTCCTAAGTTTTGAAAGGGGAGTAAGAGAGAAGAGCGAGCGCCTAAAATAATTTTACATTCTCCGCTCAATGTTTTTTGCCAAATTTCTACACGTTCTTGATTCCCAAATCGCGAATGGTAAATGCCAATTTGTTCGCCAAATTTTGCTTGCAGCCTTTTGATGATTTGAGCCGTTAGAGCAATTTCGGGTAACAAATACAAAACTTGTTGGCCTTCCTCCAAGGCTTTTTCAATGAGTCGAAAATAGATGTGTGTTTTTCCACTTCCTGTGACTCCTTTCAGCAGTACCGTTTTATGATTTTTAAAATGAGTATTGATTTCAGTTAAAGCTCGTTGCTGTTGCTCGCTTAGATCTATGTCTACTGGAAATTCTTTTTTTGAAAAATGAACTCGATCCGTACGCATTTTTTCTATCCTAAAAATTCCTTTTTGAACTAGGGTTTTTAAACTCGTACTGCTTGATTTTGATAAGGAAAGTAATTCTTTTTGAAAAACAATGTCCTGCGCATCTGTCAAATGAAGAAATTGCAAAACAATATTTTGTTGTTTGGGCGCTTTGTCCAAACTAGAAAGAAGTTCTTGGAGCTCTTCATTGGTTTCGAATCCGTTTTCTAAGAAAACAACATTCTCATATTTGGGTATGTATCGGTCTTTGAGTTGTTGTTGTACATCGATATATCCTTTGTCTAATAAGTTTGAAATTACTTTTCGAGCAGAGGCTTGCGGGAAGATTTTTTGAATCTCACTCAGTTTAAATCCCTGCTCTTTTTTAGCCATCTGTAGTAAAGGTATTGATTGCTTTTTATAATAACTAGTAAAAAAATGTAGACAATAATTGTCCTCCGCTGGCGGAGGGTAGGGAGGTGGAAAAAAGTAATTACTCTGCTTAGGTCAATACAAACACCTCCAACTCGTTATAAAGTGTATCGCGCTCAACCGCCGTATTGCCGGATTGGTGAATCAGATCCGTAATTTGTTCGGTAGATAAAGCGGGATTTTGTTCCTCGCTTCCCGCCATGGAGTAAATCTTTGTGCTATCATCTATCGTTCCGTCTAGGTCATCTACTCCATAGTTGACCATAAGCTGCGCTTTTTCTCTGCCGAGCATTGGCCAGTATGCTTTTACATGATCAAAATTATCCATGAAAATTCTGCCAATGGAGTATGTTTTAATGTCATCAATTACTGGGCTTTCTTCGATGTGACTCATGTCATTATCTTGATTTCTAAATTTCAGCGGGATGAAGCAATTAAAGCCCCCTGTTTCGTCCTGAAGCTCCCTGAGTCGATTCATGTGATCAATTCTGTGTTCGAATTTCTCAATGTGACCATAAAGCATGGTGGCGTTTGTGTGCATGCCCATTTCATGGGCTGTTTTATGAATGTCTAACCAGCCCTTTGCGTCCACTTTGTCAGCGCAAATCTTTTCTCTAATTTCTTCATCAAATATTTCAGCACCACCGCCTGGCAATGATTCTAATCCAGCTTCTCTCAAGTATTCTAATCCTTCCTTGTTTGTCATTTTAGCTTTGCGAAACATGTAGTCCAATTCTACAGCCGTATACCCTTTTATGTGCAGGCTCGGTCGGTGAGCTTTCATCTTACGCATTAGGTCAGCAAAAAATTCTATAGTTAATTTAGGATGAACACCACCAACAATATGTACTTCAGTGACTTTTTTATCATCATAACTTTTTACAATGTTCATCATCTGGTCTTCGGTTAGCTCCCAACCGTCTTCTCTGTTTTTGTATAATTTAGAATAGGCACAAAAGGCGCAACTAAATACACAAACATTAGTCGGTTCTATATGAAAGTTCCTATTGAAAAAGACTTTATTTCCATGTCTCTTTGTCTTGATATGATTGGCTAAATAGCCCAACAAATCAATATCGGCGAATTTATAAAGTTGCAGACATTCATCAGTCGAAATTCGTTTGCCGTCCAGTACTTTTTGAGCGATTGATTTTAGAGGACCCGCAATAGATGCATCAGAAAAAATGGGTTGTAAAGACATGATACAAAGGTAAAACTCAAAGAGAGAATTCTATCAAAAACTAATTAAATACCACTTGTCATTTCTTTTGACAAGTTTCATTTTTTCTATCAGTTCTGCTTTTTTACCAAACTTAAAAGTTACAGCAGCACTGTCTTCATCAATGTATTTTTCCTCTAGCGAATGGGCCAATCTGAATTGAAGTCTGAAATCTTGCTTCGCCGCTAGAGTCGCATTAGTTATTTGGCAAAGTTGTTTAGTATCTCCGTCATTTCTTCCTTCGGGGTCGCAGAGCGACGGCAACCGAGTAAAGTCTCCTGTCCGAGCAGCTTTGAAAACTTCTTCCAAAGTACTTCTGGGTGTTTCTTGTTTCGGATTTTGCGCAGAAGATATTTTCATAACAAAAAGAAATAGGAGGGAGTAGAAAATTGTTTTGCCTAGCATGAGATAAAAGTAAGCCATGAGGTTTTCTCCTCATGGCTTTTATTTCTAGTTAGTCAATTGTAAAATCTGAAGGGGGCTGTTGTGCAACGGCCTGAAGGTTATCTCTAACATTTTTTTGCACGGCAATTGCTCCAAAAATAGAAAGCAAAAATGCAAAAGC
>CAZTCQ010000049.1:14889-20572 GCA_964612525.1 uncultured Chitinophagaceae bacterium
GATGCAGCAATAAACGCATTTGAAGTTTTTTGTACCATAATTATTAATTTTAGTTAAAGACCTCGCTCAGCAAGGCAAAAGGAAAAATATTTAGAGCACGGTTTGTCTTTGACAAGGGCAGTTTGAAAGACTGCGTATTAGGTGGCGCTTATTGAAAATAAATATTCCAAAAGCAAAGTTATCTGCGTACACGCCCGTCATTTTAATTTAGTATCAGAAAAAAATGTGAAAGGCTGTTAAAGAAAACTATAAATCAAAGTTAGTAAGTCTAAGGTTTTTCGCTTTTTATTTGAATGTAATCAATCTTCTGCCGATTTACTATTTTGTTATATTCTGCTACCTCATTTTGCATTACATGCATAAAATCATCGATTTCTTCATCTATTAAAAAAGAAATTTCTTCATAAGCCTCTTGAACTTGGCGAGTTGGAGCGGTGTTTTGATTCGCCGCATTAAACAAGCCTCCTAGTTTATCATTTAGTTTTATAGGATAGTTCAGAACGTCTTGATGACTTTTGGCTTTATTTTGATACAGCTTCCCTTCTATTGAACTTAGTTTTTTAATAATTGATTTTCCTAAGGTATCTAAATTGGCAGGGTAGGCCTCGCCCAAATTTGATTTGAGTTTATTGATTTGCCCTTTTACGCTTTTGATATTTGTAATTGTTTGTTGCGTTTCAAAGAACTTATTTCTGATTTTTTTTAAGAACGCAAATTGCTCCTCATAATCTCTGTCAGTGGCCTCATAGTTTTTATCTTTTCTGATTTCAATTGGCACGGTTTGTTCTATGCCACCCACGCTCAATGTAGCTGAATACAGGCCAGGAGGGACCTTGTAGGGACGCACAGTACCATTCCAAAGTATCATTTTGTCTATTTTTTTAACACCTTTCATTTGCATGTTCCATGCGTATTGATTCATGCCTTTTTGCGGCTTAAAGTTTTTATCCTTGTCTTTTCCTTTGTTCGTAATGGTCTTTAAAATTTCACCTTGCGCATCGTTTATAATTATTTCAACCTTACTGGTATCCTTAAATTTTTCACTCATCCAAAAATCAAAAATGACTCCACTTGGATGATTTAGTCCGGTGTTGCGAACGTTCTTGTTTTGCCAGCCGCGCATTCGATAGGAGTATTTTGGAGTAAATAAGTGTAGGTCGCGTTGTGTTTTTATTTTTTGCTGATGAATGTTTTTAGCTTGGCTTAAAAAAGAAAGGTTGTCCAAAATCCAAAAGCTGCGTCCTTGCGTTGCTACGATTAAACTATTGTCTTTGACGGCCAAATCCGTAATAGGAACAATAGGTAAATTTAATTGAAAAGACTCCCAGTCGTCTCCATTGTTGAATGAAACGTACAAGCCTTTTTCGGTACCTGCATACAAAATATTAGCTTGACTTTCATCAGCTCGTATGGCTCTTACAAAATGATTTTTCGGAATGCCTCGCGTAATTTTTTTCCAAGTTTTTCCAAAGTTTGTTGTTCGGTATATGTAGGGTGTTTCGTCATCTAGCTTGTATCGCGTGCCTACTATGTAGCAGGTGCCGGCTTTTGTTTTGCTTGGTTCAATACAATTAATCATTGTCCATTCGGGTAAGTTTTTAGGTGTCACATCATCCCAAGATTTTCCACCGTTCTGCGTTACGTGTATTAAGCCGTCATCGCTACCGCTCCAAATTACCCCTTCTTTTACCGGGCTTTCGGCTGCCGCAAAAATGGTGCAGTAATATTCTACTCCCGAATTGTCTTTTGTGATACTGCCGCCACTCGGTTTTTGCTTGCTTTTATCATTGGTAGTTAGATCAGGCGAAATAGATGTCCAGCTTTGCCCTTCGTCTAAACTATAAAATAGTTCATTACCGGCAGCGTATAATTTTTTAGGATTATGTGGTGAAAAGAAGATAGGGAAGTTCCATTGAAAACGATATTTCAAAACATCGGCACCGGCGCCTATGGGGCTGACTGGCCAAACGCTTACCGTTCTGTTTTCCTTGGTAATATGATTGTAACGAGAAAGGTAGCCGCCATAGTTTCCTCCATAAACAATTTCTGGGTTCAGTGGGTCAGCTACTATATGACCACTTTCAAATCCTGCACTGCGCTCCCAATCTTGTTGGTTGATGTCGCCATGATAGGTGCGACTCGCAATGCGCATGGAGCTATTATCTTGTTGGCAACCTAGTATACGATATGGGAAATGATTGTCTGTAGTTACCCGATAAAATTGTGCCGTGGGTTGATTCATGTAGGTGCTCCAGTTGGTGCCGCCATTCATTGAAACTTGAGCACCTCCGTCATCTGCGATAATCATTCGCTGTCCATTTTCGGGGTCTATCCAAATACCATGATGATCAGCATGAGCCGTTCTTATTTTCTTAAAAGTTTTTCCGCCATCGGTACTTTTATGAAAACGTACGTTACATACATAAACTAAATTTTCATTTTTCGGGTCAATGGCTAGTCGGCTGAAATACCAAAATCGTTGTGTGATATTAGCATCGCTACTTTGTTTGGTCCAGTTTTTTCCACCGTCTTCACTCATGAACAATCCGCCCGTTCTGCTTTCCACCATGGCGTAAATTTTATCCGGATTAGAAGGTGCAATCGCCATGCAAATGATTCCAACTGTATCCTTAGGAAGGCCAGGATTGTTTGAGATTTTTTTCCAGTTTTCGCCACCGTCGGTGCTTTTCCATAGATCGCTACCTTCACCGCCACTGCTAAAATCATAGTGTGTTCGTCTTACGCGCCAAGTGCTGGCAAAAAGAATGTTTGGGTTGGTTGGGTCCATGGCAATATCAGCGGCACCTGCATTTTCGTTGGCATATAATATTTTGCTCCATGTTTTTCCTCCGTCTATTGTTTTATAAATTCCTCTTTCTTTGTTCGGGCCAAAAAGATGACCGATAGCAGCGACATAGACAATATTATTGTCCTTAGGGTGAATCACTATTTTAGCAATGTGACGACTTTCTTTTAGACCAATAAATTTCCAAGTTCTTCCTCCATCTGTAGACTTATACATTCCATGTCCTTCACTCACATTGCCTCGCAAGGTGCTTTCGCCCGTGCCAGCATAAATGACTAAGGGATCATTTTTTGCAACTTCTACAGCGCCTACACTTCCACCAAAGTAGCCGTCGCTAATATTTTTCCAGTGCTGTCCAGCATCTTTAGTTTTCCAAACGCCACCACCAGCTGCTGCCATATAAAAAACATCTTTGTTTTTATAGTCCCCGCATACGCCACTCGCTCTTCCTCCGCGGAAGGGACCTATGTTTCTAAATTCATAATTTTTGAAAAGGGTAGAGTCGAAGGGATAGTTACTCTGTGCTTCAAGAAGTGTGGGTGCGCAGGTAATTAATAATAGGGCAACGAATATGAAATTTTTCATAGTTCGTGAAGATAAATCCTAAATCTGAAAAGACTTATTGAATGGGCTGAACATTATCGGGGCTAGGGTAGGTTGCTAAGTTTACAAAGTCTTCTTTCCAAAAATCCAAATCTAATATATTGCCTTCTTTATCTTTCGTCAAAGAAATAATGACTCGTATTTTGTCCGTATCAAAATACTCGACTGTGACAATGTCGCCATCATAATTTTCTGCATCAGTGCCTGATAGATTAATGCTTTCAGGCTGTTGTAAATTATAAGGACTTACCACTTCTGGTATGCTATCGATTAGTTCAGTGGCACCTCCTAGTTTTAATAAGTGTGTAATGAGTACTTTTTCTTGGGCTTCTATCGGGCGGGTTGTAGACATGTAACAAAGGTAGATTGATTTAAGAATATTGAATCTTGATTCATGGTTTAAGATGTGAGATAATGGCCCGTCTCTAACTAATTCTAAAATTCAAAATCGTTAATCTGTGTTCTTGAATAAAAAAAAGTGCATTCTGTTAGGAATACACTTCAATATATCAATTGTTTCGTTTATTGTTTTATTGCTTGTTCCGGATCTAACAAATCATAAAACTGATCCAGCTTAGGCAGAATAATGATTCGCGTCCTACGATTCATTGAGCGTCCAGCTTCCGTATCATTAGGTGCTAGCTGATTGTACTCCCCGCGTCCCGCTGCTATTAAGCGATTCGGGTCTACTTGATAATTCAGTTGCAAAGAACGCACTACCGAGGTGGCTCGCATTACACTCAAATCCCAATTGTCTTGCAGGCGCTCATTACTAATCGGAACATTATCCGTATAACCTTCTACCATGACTTCGTAGTTAGGTCTTGATTGAATAATCGCGGCAATTTTTTCTAGTACTTCATTTGCCCGAGTCGTTAAATCAGAACTGCCACTTTTGTAAAGCATTTTATCTGATAGGTTAATCATTACTACTGTTTTGTCAACTTTAATTTCTATGTCGTCATCCTCAATTCCGTCGCGCAATACTTTTTTCAGATTTATGGCTAAGGCTAGATTAATAGAATCTGCTTTCGTACGAGCCGCCTGAACCATTTGAATGTACTTGTCTTTCTGCTCAAGTTGCTGAAGTGTTTTACCAATATTATCACTAGCCGCTTTTGAAAGAGTAGTAAGATTGCCAACTTGTGTTACTTGCTTGTCTCTTTGGTTTCTGGCATCAGTTAACTGATCTCTTAAATCATCAGTTTGTTCTTTTCTTAAATTTAAACTGCTCTGTGCGGCCTTTAAATCTCCTTGACACGCCGCCAGATTTTCGTTGGCTACTCGCAAATCACGATTGGTTCTGGACAGTTCTGTTTGTACGGATTGAAATTGTTTTTTGGTTACACAAGATGTAAATCCAAATACTAGTATAAGCCCTAGTGCGGCTGTTGCTCTTACATTCATCTTTTACTCTTTTATTGTTCCAAACATAAAGATGAGAAGAGCAGTTGTTTTTCACATAATTAATTCTGTTAATTTTTGTGAAAGATAAGTTTATGATTATTGTCTAATCCAGGCTAGTCCCTCCTGAAAATTATTCGCCTTGGTATAAGAAGCTGGAATGATTATTTCACCTTGTCTATTCATAAAACCAATTTTGCCATCTGGATTTGCAAATTTTATACGGTCCCTTCCATTGGCATGTCCTAAATATTTCACCTTCCTATTCAAAGGTTTGAAGTCTTTTAGAAAATAGTCTTTTTTAGAATTTGATAATGAGAGCGTTTCTTTTGAAGGATATACACCACAGTAAAAACCAGCCTTAGTATAATCTGCGTAAATTGTCTCATACTTCATGGGTAATACTAATTTGCCATTGGTATCGATGAGTCCTTTCAAGCCATTCTTTTCTACTACGGCGTAACCATCATTATCAAAAGGTTTTACATGATCATACTCTCCGCCGATAACCATTTTATCTTTCCAATTTACAAAGCCCCAACCTTTCCGGTTTGCTTTTGTGCAAACCGCGGCTCTGTTCATTTTAAAACCTTGAAATGATTTATACTTTGTTTTAAAAACAACATCGCCTTTTTTATTTATCAAAACAGTTTTACCATTAACCTTTGCTCGGCATTTGCCTTCATAAAAAGAAGAGGTGCCGCCTTGATTGAATTTTAATGGAATAACAACCTTGCCATTTATATCAATAAAGCCGTAGTTGCCATCCCCATTGTATTTCGTGACGCAGCATAGGCCCTCATAAAACAAGGCGGAACCCGAATACTGGCAAGGAATAACCTCTTGACCCTTTTGGTTTATAAATCCCAT
>CAZTCQ010000050.1:0-4092 GCA_964612525.1 uncultured Chitinophagaceae bacterium
GACTCGCGCCAATAGATTAGTATACCGAGTAAAATGGATCCAATAAGTACGATAATGTCTAACATAGGTTTCTGTTTTAATTGTTTGGAGGAAAATGATTTTCATTTACAACTTGTTCAAAGGAAGTAGATGTGACATCTGCCTCAGACTTTGTTTTAAGTTCTTCAGTAATCAGTTTAATGACCCATTCTTTATATCCTTCTGAGTAATTAGCAAATTGTGCATAGAATAATTCCTTATCAAAATAATAGGTATAAAATGGATCAGTAGGTTGCATGCGACAAATGAGCATCCACATAAGTGAAGAATTTGCATCATGAACAGGAGAGTGCAGAGCTCGGAATATATCATCAGTCATATAACGGGTTCGCTCGGGGTTGTGACCCGAGGCGATCTTCTCTAAAAACTTAATTGGACCAATCACTTGCATTTTAGCCTCTTGAGAAAGTTGATTTAAGTATTTTAAATACAAAGATTTATTAGTCAGTACGTCAGAAAGAGAATGCTCGGCACCGTCTACACTTTCCGCAAAATAGTATTGAGTAATTCTTTCAATCCTTTCTCTACCAATTTTAGTAGCATCAAAGTGGATATAGCCACGACTTACTAGTTCATTTAGCAAATTGGGAGAGGCAATATGCTCAGCCATATACGTGTGCTGGTATTTATTAATTTCTTCCATCGATTCAAAAATTAATAAGTGTCCTTCCGTTTTGCTTCGTAACACAAATACGCCTCCAAAAGCTTTTGTGTAAAATGAAGTGGTTTGATAATCTATTTCTCGCAACTGAAGAGAGCGTCCACGCAAATCACCATGTTTGGTTGCGGAGGCTAAAATTTTATGATGTAGCGTAACGTCCAAGCTATTATGACCTCTATACATTTTTTGCACTAAGGTATTTTGCTTGATTTGTTCGCGGTCTAGCTCGCCCAGAATTTTATAACCTACCGTTACCATACTATAATCTACCAAATCAGAAGGTTCGTAAAATGCGTCTATATCTTGATCTAGATTTATAATTATAGCGGCGTCCGCAGTTATATCTTTTATGGCTTCCAAGTTTTCTTTAAAAAATAAGTCAACTAAATCCCTGTCAAAACTGTGAAATGGGAAATATATGGGCAAGCCATTTTGTTCAGGTGACATTATAATGCCGTACGGATTGGCGCCACCATGGTTTAAATAATGAATTTCTTCTTTCTCCTCGGCTACCTCTGGACTCCATCCAATAGCGTCTATGTTAATTGAACTTAGCCCTGTAGGTTCTAATCCAAGGGATAGTAAACATTGATTATAACGCTCAACCATCTTACTTTTTAATGGGTAAAGTGATGACATATATAAGCCTGCTGCTCTTAGTTTATCCATTTAATTAATGTTGAATTTTTAGTTTTGAATTTTGAATGGATTGACCTGGTGTACTAGATATACTCATCCCATGTTGCGTAAAAATTAGATTCGTTTTCAATTGTCCACTATCCATTATCCATTGTTTTCTTTGCTTCTTCAAAAATCTTATTGCGCTCTACTTGCTTTTCTACTTGGCGTTTAAAATCAGTATCTGCTATGGTGGCGTAGTTGTCTAAATAACGTATTACTTCTTGCAAGCGAATTTCTGCAAAACTCAATCCTTTCATATTGCTCTGCATTAGCTCCTTGAGCATGTTGAACTTCCTTTCATAATTCTGTTGAATAAATATTTTAGGATTATCTAACCAATCTGGCTCCAAATCAAAATCAGTGAGTCTTAGAGAAATAGCACTTTGAATATTACGCACATCTCTCGAACTAAAGAAAGGAAATGATTTCTGTGTTTCTTTATAAAGCTTCGCAAAGAAAGCATGCTCATCTAAAGAAGCCTCGCTTTTTGCAATTTCAAATGCTTTAATAACTGCAGCTTCTTTAGGTTCTTGTAGATTGTCTAACACCTCACCAATATGACTCACCATTTTCTGATCAGCTAAATATTCATAGGAAGTAGGGTTCTTCATGTCCACAAATCCTTTGACGCTCTCATCTAATTTGCGCCACCAAATATAATCTTGGTCTATAAAATCGTTTACACGTTGCGCACCATCAATTTTAAATCGTCCTTGGATACGAGAGATAACTGCCTTGTCGAGCATCTCTGGTAAGTTGGTAAATAAGCCTACCGAACTATTACCATAATTTACAGCATAAGCTCCTTCAGTATATCGTAAGAAAACTCCAATTACTTCTTTTACACCGGCGCTCACTCCTTGCTGCGTTCTTTCTTGTAAATTATTTTCGGCATCATCAATCGGTGCAAAAATCAATCGGGTAGGATCAGATAATGGTTTCATCCATTCTACCATACGCTCAGCACTTCCACCTTGAAATGTACTTATTAAAGTATCAGGCATAGGGTGAAATAAAAATGGGATGTCTAGCTGCTCAGCATGTTCTTGCAATTTAGTGGCTATGGCCGCTATCAACATGCTTTTTCCAGTACCAGGAATGCCGTATCCCATAAACACCGGCATAAAACCACCTAACTCTTGGAAAGGATTTTTCTTAGCTGTAAAATCATAGCTTAATAAGCGCTCGGTCAATCTACGGGCAAAATGTTTGGCATCCTTGTTCCCAACAATTTGCTCGAATTTTATTTTATTAAATTCAGTACTAACAGCATTGTCGCCACCCATGCCGTCCCAGCCAGAGATTACAAACTCAGAATTCTCAAGTTTATAGTTCCGATCAGTGATACACTCAGTAAATTGTAAGGACGTTCTTCTTTGTGCTAATTCATCCAAAAGGGTTTCAAAAAATACAACTGTCAAATCCACCACATCTTTATCTGATAAAATCACATCCGGGTGATTCAAGTATTTGTTATAATAAAATAACATACAAGAAATTCCTTTAGAAGGGCTCACCACGGATACTTCAGGAATACCCGCAAATTTATTTTTCATTACACTTAAATCGGAGCTTGATAAAGGTCGTAACTGATGCAAAACGTAAGAAGCGATTGAGAAAAGCATAAAGCTGGTCCCCGTTTGCATTTTACTTTCAAAATCTCTCTTGCCATTGGCATCCAGTGTTGCAATTTTTTCACGTAAGTTGGAAAGTCCGCTAGCGTCAGCATAACTTTCTCTAACCCAATTACCAATTGCGATTCCTTCTTGCAAGGCGTAGGTCGTTTGACTTAAAGCGGGGGGTAAGGCAATAGAATGGGGCAACAACTTTTTCATCAAGGTTTTTACCGTTCCAAAAGTTTCTGCCTTAACGCCTCCGCTTCCATCGCCCGTTGCTTTACTCAAGAATAATAATATATTATTGTTGTCTTTTCCCTCACGATTTCGTGCACTATTACTTTGCTCCCATACACAACTAATCATGTATCGAGTCGCTTCCTGGCGGTAGTGCTCTAACTCATTTAGCTTTATAGGAAATGATTGTGTTTGTTCCATTTAGTTATCTTTTTTTATTCCTTCCACATCAATTGGATGTTTAGTAAGACCTTTCAGCGTCTCGCTATGGTTGTTATGTAAATACTGTATCACAGCATGTGGTGCCATTAAAAAATTGAAAGATGTTGGGTCGCTCCAATTTTGAATTTTCTTTTTATTTATAAAAGAGAATATTCCTCCCGTTTCTACTTCACCTGTTGATGCTACCTGATCCATTTTAATTTCTAAGGCAAAGGCATCCATGGGCAAATCTTTAGTTCGGATTCCTTCACGAAGAGCCACTGATACTTGACGGTTATCTCTTGTGAAAATATTAGCTAATGGCCCAATGTCAATTCTCTTAAAAAGTTTAGGGACTATTTCTTCAACATTTTTATCTATATCATAAATTACTGATTGAGGAGTTGAGGCAGGCACCGTGTTTTTAATAGCATTGATGATTTCTTCTTCGTCATACTTTCTCTGCCCTGTATTTTTTGCTTCAATATCAAAATACATAATGGATATAAATGGACGATTAATAAGTACATCATAGTTCATCCAATACACAACAAAATCATAATCTAATAATTCCGAAGGACGCACTGCGCCAAAAACAAACATATCAAACAAGTTGTTTTTATCGGTTCGTTTATGAAAAAGTGAGAAGGCTGTTTG
>CAZTCQ010000050.1:4192-20083 GCA_964612525.1 uncultured Chitinophagaceae bacterium
AGCGTTCCCATTGCATGTTGCACCAAGTCAAAGTAGAATTGATACTGCTTTTTGTCTTCGAGCTTTACGGCGTCCTCGGGAGTTATTATTTGAGATATGTCCATCTTTGATTTAAGATTTAAGAACGTTGATTAACGATTTAAGAATTACTCTTGTTATGTTGTATTTGCTTTTGCTGATATTCATTGTTTATTATTCTTTCTTTTAAATCTCAAATTAATATTCGTTAATCGATATTCTTACATCTTTCGAATCTAGAATATCGAAAGCTGGTTAACGATTTTTGATTTGTTTTTCTTGCGAAGTCTTTACGCTTTTTACAAAGATTGAAATTAGTTCATTGCATTCTTTAATGGCAATCTGAAGTTTTTCTTCATCAGTATGAGAGTTGCTTTGCTTAGTTATTTTAAGATTTATATGTGTTTCACGTAATTCTTTAAGAATAATCTTCAATTTATGAATAAAATCTTTAGTGGATTCTGCACTTTGAGCTTCCCCATAGTTTAAAGAAACGGACAGTCCAGATCTTATAAGCTGACCAGATAGTGTTTTGGAAGCAAGAGATTTAGGAGCACGATTAACTATTTCAATAATTAAAACTGAAAAATTAATAAGTCGCTTTTCTAAATCATATTTATTCACTTTGTTATTTCTTAAATCAACAATCGTTAATCGGTGTTCTTAATTCAAATTAGTTTAACCCAATAAATCATCAGTAGCCCCACTTCCATCAGAATCGCCTTCGGTTTCCCCTTCACCACCAGTTCCTTCGCTGGCATAATACTCTTCAAAAATTTCTTTGGCTTCAATGCCGTATCGGTTTTCAAAGTTTTTGTGTATTTCCGCATCGCGCTCTCGAGCCGTTGATAACGATTCAGCATAGCTTTTATAGATTTCATGCATTTTCTTTTCATGCTCGGGAATACTCTCCATCATTTCTTGACTCGCTTTAGTGCTTGCGGTATAAATCGCTGCCAAGGTTTTGGCAACATTTTCATCCGTTTTAACTCCTAGCGTTTCTAAGATGGCAGCAAACTCTTGATCCGTACGGGCTTTTAACGCCACAGCATATCCTTCGTAATATTTGATTCGTTCCTCAGTATCTGATTGTAGCTTAGCTCGTTGCGTTAATAGATTCGACCGTAAGCCTGTCAATACTTTGATGGTTAAGTTATGTTTGTGCACAAAACTATCTTTCGAAGCAGCTAAAGAAGTATAGGCTTTCATGCGACCATTTAGCTCCTCCACTTTTTGCTCAATCGTTGTCACGGCTGCTAAAGCCTTAGAGTATTCTGGCGATTGTTTATCAGCCACTTCCTCCAATTCACGTCGACGCTGTTGCATTTCTGCCGTTGCTTTTTCAATTTCAGCTTCTACTTCATCGCGTTTTTGCAATGCTTTAGTATGATTTTTATTTGCTTCCTCAATTGCCAAGGTGAGTTTGCCTTCAACCTCTTTAATTTCAATCTCACGCTCTTTTAGTTGAGTTACCGCTGCTTGACTTTTATGAGAAAGTTCTTTCAGTAAAATTTCAACTCCTGCTTTTTCTATTCGCTGCTGAAACATTTCTTTGGCTTCATTTTCTGCCAATGAGCGATTCTTAGTAGCATCTTCTAATTCTTGTTCAGCATTTTGAATTTTGCGTTCTCTTCCAAACAAGCGATTCCACCAATTATCTTTTATGTTATTTTTCTCTTCAAGTTCTTCTTCCGCATCTTCTAATCGCTTCTGAGCTTTTTTGATATGAGCTTTTTCCTTAGTATCAAGCGAAGTAAAAGATTCAAATTTTAAACCTACTTCATCGAGATAGTCTGTCAAGTCTTTAATCGCTCCCAGAAGTGAAGTTCTATCTTCTTCTGCAATACCTACAACACTGTCTAAAGTTGCATCTAGTATTTTCTGACGCATTTCAGGGTCATCGTTTTCACTTAGTTGTGACTTCATTTTGTCTACAACTTGTCCAAAATCTACCTGACTCGCTTTTATCTTCTCGGAGGAGGTGTCTAATAAATCAAAATCGTCTGTGCTCATAATTAGTATATTTAGTTTTTCAATCTCGCTCTATAGTACGCTATTGTTGCGTTTGATTGAGTTGCCGAAAGGTACGAAATAAAAGGAACTTCCTATATTTTTTTGTGAGATTTCGATAAACTTTAGGGATGGCAAAGTGAAAAAGGCTGATGAGTGGTAAGGGATAATAAAGGATTGACAGTGGAAACTTGATTTTTTAGTTTGCGTTAATCGCGAGCAAATAAGACAGTCTGCTAGAACAGTCCATACCTGATTTTCAAAGATGATTATACGGTGAATAGCGATTGGGGTTGCGAGATTCAACTTATGATTCTTTTGAATAAACTCATTTATTCAGCGAAGTATTTACTCTCATATTCAGCCTGACATTGGTCATGAATCGAGATAAACCTTTCTATTAGGAGTTTTGGTACTTTGGGCCTTGGATTTTACTGCTGCTATTAATATCAATCATTCCATGATTTTTTTACTGTCCAAAATCCTTTACTTAGAAATAATTTTTCTTATTGTGATTTCTTGCCAACCAATTAGGATAAACAATCGTCTTACTTTTACATCAAATAAAAGGAACTTATGAAATTTAAAATGACGCTCATACTTATTTTAGTTGGCCTAGTCGCACAGGCTCAGTTACAACCAGACTCTACTTTTTGGCAAAAAGGATATCGACTTTCGAATCCAACAGCGACAGAGTATGGTAGGAAATTGCTGGAACTAGATAATGGAGATGTTTTGGTGGCTGGTACTCGATTTAATGGTACGAAAAATAATATCAGTGTTTGGAAATTCAAGGCAAACGGTTCTTTAGATCAATCATTCGGAGTGAATGGATATGCCGAAAATAGTCTGACAGATATTCGAACCATCACTATGTTAGATATAGCGATGCAAGGGGATGGTAAAATTTTACTATTAACAACTCACTCTGTGGGGAACAGTGATCCTAATCTTAGGGTGAATCTCATTGGGTTGGCTCGGTTTAATTCTGATGGTAGCGTGGACAACACTTTTGGTGTTAACGGTTCTCTCTTGTCCCGCCCAGATACTTCCTTTACCTACACACCTTTCTCGTTGGCCGTGGACCCAAGTGCGCCAAATTCATTTTATGTTTCTTCTCAGGCTGTGGAAAATGGTCATGCTACTTGTCCGTTAGGATTTGGTAAGTGGTGCATTAGTAAATATAAAAATGATGGTTCATTAGATAGCACTTTTAATTCTATTGGTTACATTTTAGACAATGCTGATGAGTTGAGACAGGCTCAGACAAACAGTCCAGTGGCTCATATAAATGATATAAGAGTTATGCCTGACGGTAAAATCATTGGCGCAGGCGCGCTGTTCGTTATGGATCAAGGTTATTTTAGTTTTAGAATGCTACCGACTGGTCAGTGGGATAATACCTACGGCACCAATGGTAGAAGCTACTACTCGCCGGGCTACTCAACACCCGCCACTATCATTTCACAGTCTAAAGTATTGCCAAATGGAAGAGTGGTCATGAATACTATTTCGCGCTACCAGCACATGGGTGCGGATTCAACGGTTATTCAAGCAATTAAATGCGATGAAACGGGCAGTCAAATGACAAACTTTGGTACGAATGGAGTACTAACTTATTCTTATCCTAGTGAGCAGTATCAAACATTTGCATTTCGTCAAGATGAGAGTTTCGTAATTTCTTGGTATCGAAAGAACGGTAGTAATAACCAAAAAGTAGAGTTCGCCCATTTTAATTCAACAGGACAATTAGACCAAAGTTTTGGTACGAATGGTCGTCTCAGTACTCAGTTAATGACTTATGATATTTACGCGAATCCTTCCGTTGTATTTGACATTTTATGGAGCAAAGATGAAACTAGATTGTACGGAGCCTTTAGCAAGCAACAGCCGCCGCTTAATCATCCTGAGCAAGCAATATTTAGTTATAAATGGGTAGGGGCTTCACCTTTATCCATAGAGGGGCCTGTAGTTGGAGCGAAACCTGCCATATATCCAAACCCAGTGTCTAGCCGGTTGCAAATTGTTTTACCAGAAGGAAGTAAAGAAGCTACGGTAAATATTTTCAGTATCACCGGTGCTAAAGTCATTCAGCAATCGTTTCAAGAAACCGTGGATGTCTCTGCTTTAGAGGAGGGTATTTATTTCCTTTCGCTGAAAGGCTTTGCACCCGTAACTTTTATTAAAAAGTAAGTAGTGTAAAACTTTTTAGTAGTAATTTATGGAATGCTGATTGCTTTGTTGTCATAGTTATACTATGAGCAAATATCAAATTAAAATAAAGGAGCCTTGTCATGAAAATTGGAATACAATGAGTAGTCATGAACAGGGAAAATTTTGTGGGGTTTGCACAAAGGAAGTAGTTGATTTTACTGCTATGAGAGATGAAGAAGTAAAATCCTATTTCGCCAATTACAAAGGTTCTCTTTGCGGTCGTTTTAATAAGAATCAATTAGAACAAAAGGATGAGCGCTATTTTGGCTTGTCAGATTATACTAAAAAGTTTATTCGCGCCTTGGCTATGGTTTTTATTATGTTTTCAGCTACGGAAAGCTCAGCGCAAATTATGGGTGAACCTGCTATCATCGGTGATATCAGTGTTAGTCAATCAGTTGCCTTTCAAGCGCAGGGCATGGTTTTTGGTCCAACGGGCTCAGGGATTCCAAATGCAAGAATTCAGTTTCGCAGCAAAGGAAAGTTGATAAAAGAAGTTGTTACGGATGCTAAAGGGGAATATAGCATTCGCCTAGAGCCGAATACTTACCAGCTAACCATTTCAAAAAAAGGCTTCCAAGATTTTCAGACGTCCATAACGGTTAACAACACGGATTCTTTTGGTGATTTTGAATTGAAAAAAGGAGTTTCAAGCATTGAAAAAAAGATTGAACCAATTATTATGGGCAAAATGAAAATTATGGGTAGGCCATCTTTTCGAATAGTAGATTAATTTAAAAAAAAGGTGATTGTTTAAACCGAGACGTCTGAATAATTTGCCAATTATTTAACGCCCTTATTGTATCAAAAATATTTTTCTAGCCCTTGAAAGCTTAACTTTGCAACGTGCGATACGTATTAATAATATTAATTCTGTGTTTAGGTTTTCAAGCGAAAGCGCAAGATAGTTGTCGTCTTACTTTTGCCACTTCTTCGCCTAGCCTTTCTGACTTGCATACGAGTAGAATTGACAAAATTATTGGTGATAGGTTGGTAAAAAGGGTGTGGATTATCGGTCGAGTTCCGGCTGACAAAACGGTGTCTAAAAAACGAGTTTTAGCTGAGCTGCGCTTGCAAAAGGTGTATCAAACTTTATTGTATAAGGGCGTTGAATTTAATAACATTCAACAAAAAATTGTTATCGATAGTAACACTAAATCTGCTAGTTCCATTTTACTGGTTTTTGACTTCGGTCAGAAAAGAAATGCTAAGATTTTAAAGAAAACACCTATTGTTCAAATCAGTGATTTGTATTTAGAGAAAAAGAGAACGGAACCTAGAGTCGTAGAAAAGAAAATTGAAGCAGTAGCGGAAGTTGAAAAACCGAAGAACCTTTTAAAGGTAGAAGATTTCAAAAAAAATGAAAAAATCCGTTTGCCCAATTTGTTATTTGAGCCAGGGACTCATTTTATCATCCCGAGCTCTGATCAAGTATTGAGTCAGCTAGTCGATGTTATGAAATCTAAGCCTTCTCTCAAGATAGAGTTGCAAGGACATATCTGCTGCAAGCTAGGAGGGGTTGATGGATTTGATCCAACTACCGGTCGTGAAAATCTTTCTGAGATGAGAGCACGGGTGGTCTACCTATATTTGATTTCTAAAGGTATAAACAAAAGCAGGATGTCGTACAAGGGCTTTGGAAGTAGTCGAAAGTTATATCAAAATGATGTAGTCAATCATGCTGCTGCCATGCAAAACCGTAGGGTGGAAGTATTGGTGAAAAGTATAGACTAATCTTTTGTAAATTGGAAACTTTCATGTTCGACTTTGCATATTCTTAGACTATAAGAACTGTACCAGGCAAGGCTTCCCTTCTTTTTGGCCATTTTGTGCTGGCTGTCTTTGCGCCAAAGATCAATAGCCTCTAATGACTGCCAATAGGAGGTCGCAATCCCCATTTGACTATCAGAATTTCGTGCTGATTCAATACCAAGAAAACCATCTATTGTAGCCGCTGTTTTTTCTAATTGACTATTTACGTTTTGATAGTCATCTTCTTCAACATCAGTTCTAACCGAAGTAAAGATTACGGCATAATAGGGTAAAGGGAATTTAGGCAATAGCTTCATTATCTTACATTCAAATATTTATGAGTTTGTAACGACAGTGACCATTGTGGATTCGCTTGAATGTAATCAATTAGCAAGGGGCTCATTTCTCCTTCTTTGCTCCATTCGGGTTGTAAGTAAAGTTTACAATTAGGGCTGACTAACTGCGCATGTTCTTCCGCCCATGCAAAATCACTTTTATTAAAAACAATAACCTTCAGTTCATTCGCTTTAGCCAGTGTCTCGGCTAAAGGAGCTTTAAATTTTTTAGGCGAAACACAAATCCAATCCCACTCACCAGTAATTGGATAAGCACCACTAGTTTCAAGAGCTAATTCTAGTTTATTTTGATGAAGTGAAGAGCATAGCGTTTCACAATCATACATCAGTGGTTCACCTCCCGTTACGACCACAAATTTAGCCTTAGCCTCTTCAATAAAAGAAACAATATCAGAGCAGGCGGTATCGGGATGATTTTCTGCGTCCCAGCTATCTTTGACATCACACCACACACAGCCTACATCACAACCACCCAATCTTACAAAATAAGCTGCTCGCCCCTGATGATAACCTTCGCCCTGAACACTATAAAAATGTTCCATTAACGGGTAGGCATTTGTTTTTTTTTCTGTTAGAGAATTCATTATTTTAAATCTGCCGCACGCAAGGTATTTTTCATCAAAGCACAGATTGTCATAAGTCCAACTCCGCCAGGCACTGGGGTAATATAACTGCACTTGTCTTTTACAGTTTCAAAATCTACGTCTCCTACCAATCTAGACCCACTTTTTCGAGTGTCATCGGCAATGCGATTGATTCCCACATCCACTATAATCGCACCATCTTTAACCATATCTTCGGTTACAAATCTAGGCTTTCCAATAGCTGCAATTATTATGTCCGCAGCAGCACAAACTCCTTTTAAATCTTTTGTTCGAGAGTGGGCAAGTGTAACGGTGCAGTTTCCTGGATTAGAATTTCGGCTCAGTAAAACGCTCATAGGAGTTCCAACAATATTACTTCTTCCAATCACTACGCAATTCATTCCACTTGTTTCTATGCCATAATGAGCCAACATTAAAATAATCCCATAAGGGGTGGCTGGAATAAATGTCTCCTGACCAATCATCATTCGGCCTAAGTTACTGGGATGGAATCCATCCACATCTTTGGCAGGCTGAATGGCTTCTATCACTTTGTTTTCATTAATCTGGTCGGGTAGAGGTAATTGAACTAATATGCCATCCACCTCATCATTTTGATTGAGTTCCTCAATTTTTTGTAAAAGTTCTTCTTGAGATACTGATGTGTCATATTCAACGAGTGTAGAATCAAAACCAAGTTGACCACAGGTTTTTACTTTATTGCCAACATATGCTTTACTGGCAGGATTATCTCCCATCAGGATTGCTGCAAGATGTGGTTTTTTCTTACCTGCTGCTACACGCTGATCTACTTCTTCTTTTATTTTTTCTTTATAAGCCGCCGAAACAACTTTTCCGTCCAATAATTGCATTTCGCAAATATAATACCCAAACTCGCTTTCGCTAGCGTATAAATTTTTCCAAGGCTCGATAGGAAATAGCTTGGTTACGAACGCGTTTTAGTTTACCGCGTTTGTATAAGTGTAAAAGCGGAATCATTCTGATTTTTAACTCATTCGAGAGCGCTCTGTTCTTGTCTATATCTATGTAAATAATTTTTAAATCATCACCGGTTTTGCTAGCCAGTCTCTCTATTCGTGGTTTTAAGGCTCTGCACGGGCCACACCACTTGGCGGTAAAATCTACTAATACCGGTACATCTTGGTCAACCATTTTTTTAAACTCAGCCATGCTTAGACCTGCTTTTGAAGTCATATCACCTTCCACAGCGAGTTTCGCTTCTCTCCATGCTTTAATGCCACCTTCTAAATTGTAGACTTTTTTGAAACCTTTATCTTGTAAAATCTGCGCGGCTTGGGAGCTTCTTCCTCCGCTTAAACAGTAAACATAGGTAGGTTTGTTTTTATCTAAACTCTGAATCTCCGTTGAAAATTTTCTATCATTAAAATCAATATTTTCTGCATTCGCTATATGTCCACTATTAAATTCTCCAGGTGTTCTGACATCTAAGATGTAAAACGCTCTTGAGTTTGTATTTCGGGTTTGTTTATGGAAAAGTTCTGGACTTAGGTTGTTAACTCCTTGAGCGGAGGTAGTCGTGCTCAAAATTAAAAACAAACCGAAGAATAGGAAACAAGATTTTCTCATAGTTCTAAAGATAAAAAAAGAGCTTCGTAATTAGTACGAAGCTCTTGTCAATAACGTTAAGTTTTAAATGCTATTTAACAGCAGGCTGAGCAGAAATATTTGGTTGCGCTTGTGGTTTAGGCATGTCTTTTACGCCTAGAACTTCAACGTCAAATACTAATGGGCTATTCGCTGGAATTCCTTTTGGATTCACATCGTTAGGAGGAGTTACTCTTTCTCCATACGCCATGCCAGAAGGAATAATTAATTTTGCTTTAGAACCTACTTTTAAAGTGGCTACACCTTCATCCCATCCTTTGATTACGCTTCCCTGACCTACTGCAAATTCAAAAGGTTCTGGGTGCTTAAATTTAGGATCTACGTTAGAATCAAAAACGGTACCGTCTAACAAGCGGCCTGTGTATTTCATTTTAGCCATTCTTCCACTGCCTACTACTTCTCCGCTTCCTTCTTTAGTTATAGAGATGTACATGCCAGAAGGAGTTTTAGTCGCTTCAATTCCTTTCTCTTTGATATAATTATCAAGAATGCCAGATTCTTTTTCTGCCACTTCCTTCTTTTCATTTTCTATATCTTCAGGACTTTGTAGGTCCGCCATTTCTACTTCCCACGTCATTACATCGCCCACTTTTATAAATGGAGGACGCTGCTGAGGGTTCGCAAAAATAGAATCAGACAATACACGAAATTCTGCGATGTCACCTTTTGACATTTTCATAAAACCTGCCATTAGATCCGCAATGTTTTTAGTTGGATTAATAGGCTGAACTACTGGTTTTCCACCGTTCATAGTCTTAGAATCAAAAATTACCGAATCCTCTACTTTTACGGAGATATTGATTTTGGCAATAAAACCAGAATCCGCTTCAGTACCTTTTTTGTCTTCTTTGAACTTCATTTCTAAGCCGTTGCTTAAAACAGTAAAGCCATCTTTTGTTTTCTTTTCAGATTTACAAGCTGCGGTTATAACCACGGCCAGTAGTATCATTAATTTTAATGTGTTTTTCATAATTTGAATAAAAAATCTTTAGGGTTGCAAATCTATTTAGTTCCGAGGACTTCTACGTCAAAAACAAGCACACTATTTGCAGGAATTTTTGCTCCCATAGCTCGTGCTCCATATCCTAAGCGTGAAGGGATAATCAATTTTGCCTTCGTTCCAACGTTCAAAAGAGCAATTCCTTCGTCCCAACCTTTGATTACGCGCCCTTGTCCCAAAGGAAAATCAAAAGGGGTCACATGCTTAAATTGTGGATCTACGTTTGAGTCGAATAGTGAACCATTCAAGAGGGAACCAGTGTAATTCATAGATACCGTTTGACCATTGGTTGGTTTTGGGCCTTCTCCTTTTTCTGTTACTACATAGTACAAGCCAGAAGGAGTGCGCTTTATATTTTTCATAAGTTTGTTGGCTTTGATATACTCAGCAATGGCTTTTTCTTCATCCACTACATCGCCTGTTCCAGCAGAAGGAGCAGGGGCCGGATCTGTTGCTTCTAACATTTCCACGTCAAAAACAAGTACACTATTCGCAGGGATTTTTTCACCAGCGGCACGGGAACCATAAGCTAAACGAGAAGGGATAATCAATTTTGCTTTAGCTCCTTTATTGAGCATGGCAATTCCTTCGTCCCAACCTTTGATAACGCGGCCTTGACCCAACGGAAATTTAAAAGGCTCCACATGCTTGAAAGCAGGATCTAAGTTGGAGTCAAATTTGGTTCCGTCCAATAGGCTACCGTCATAATTCATTGAAACGGTTTGCCCAGGTTTGGCATTAGCGCCCGTCCCTTTTTTTGTTATGATGTAATAAAGTCCAGAAGCTGTTTTTTTGACTTGTTTACCTAATTTGTTTTTTGCAATATATTCTTTAATAGCTAGCTCATCATTCTGGGCCGCTTGTTTTGCCTCGTTTTCTATATCTTCTTTTGTTTTGGCACTTACCAGTTCAACTTGAAACATCATTCGGTCACCAGACTTAGCAAAAGGAGGCCACTGTTCTTTGACTCGCATTACTGAATCAATGGGTGCTCTAAAAAGCGCAACTTCGCCTACATGCATCATTGCGAAACCTTCATGAAGATCTCCGTTGTGCTTTGGAGCAGTAACAGGAGTAGGTACCGCTTTATTTTGGTTCAGTTTTTTCGAATCAAAAATAATTGAATCCTCCACACTCGTGATTATATGAATTGTGATATTGCTACCTACTTTGGCTTGCTTGCCTTGGGTTCTTTTTAAAAATCGGTACTCTAATCCAGATTCAGTCTTTTTAAATTTGGATTGCGCACTAGCCGAAAGGCCAATGAAAATACTTAATACGGTGATTGCTGTAATTCGTTGTAACATGTTTTTATTTCTTTTGAGTGTTTTTCTAATACGTTTTTAAAAGTTTCGATTGTCTCTGCCAAGCTTTGTTCCGAGCGTCCACCAGAGGCATTTTTATGTCCTCCTCCGTTAAAATAAGTGCGAGCAATGTTGCTTACGTCGAGTGTGCCTTGACTGCGCAAACTCATTTTTACTTCTTGATCTCGCTCTACGATAAAAGTAGAAAAAATAATATTTCCAATACTTAAAGGGTAGTTAACCAAGCCCTCTGTGCCGCCTGATTGTATGTTATATTTTTTATAAATCTCTTGCGGTATGGTGATTAAAGCGGCATGATGCTCAGGGAACAGCTGCATATTATCTTTGAGAATGTAGCCTAACAGACGTAAGTCACCTTCGGAGCGAGTATTAAAGGTTCGTTCTTGAATACTAGAAATCGAAATTCCCGTTTTCATTAAAGCCGCTGCCATTTCAAGGGTAGAAGGAGCTGTGCTTGAATAGCGGAAGCCTCCTGTGTCTGCCACCGCACCTATGTAAAGGCAACTGGCAATGTCTTTGTCAATATATTCAGCTTTTTCATTAAGTAAGATATAGTCGTACACCATTTCAGCAGTACTGCTTTTTTCAGGAATCGAACTGCCGAAATCAAAAGAATCGGTATCGGGTTGGAGGTGATGATCTATTAGCACTTTGGTACCCTGAAATTTACTTAAAGGATCCGCCAGGTGTTTCGTTCTGTGAAAAATATTAAAATCTAGGCAAAAAAGGAGCTCAGCTTCATCCAATTTTGTTTGTACCGATTCAGGGCTTGTTTCAAAATCTTCAATATCATCATATCCCGGTAACCAAGACAAAAAATTCGGATTTTCGTTAGGCGAAACCACACTTGCTGTATGACCTTGCTTTTTCAAGAAATGCATTAGTCCAAGGGTACTACCTAAAGCATCAGCATCGGCATTATTGTGGTGGGTAATGACTATTTTTTTTGGTTCGCTTAATAGCGGAATTAGTTCGGATAAGCTCTTCATAAAACGACGCAAATGTAAGTGAAAATGTAGAACCAATGATTGAAAACAGCCGCTAAAACGCCTCTGCAATGCTCAGGTAGAAAGTATTTGAGTTTTTGCCAATGCCAAAATCAAAACGAATATTAATATCCTCTTTTGGAATAATGAGATAACGAAGACCAGCACCAACCGAATATTTAATTTTATTGATTTGAAAGCGATCTAATCGGTCGCTTACGTCTCCCAAGCCACCAAAAACAACAAAACCAAAATTGTAGGGGAGTACATGCCTATATTCTACCTGACCTCCCAAAAAATGTCGATCAATAAACCGACGATCATAATATCCTCGCATCAAAAGGTCGCTCCCTACAAAAGCAAGCTCGGTAAAGGGCACGTCGCCCTGCAGGCTAGACTGAGCGAATAACTGACCCGCTAGCACGTTTCGTTTATTTCGAAATGGAGTAAAGTATTTTCGGGTATCTACTTTTAAAAGGGTGTAATCACTATTTCTTTGATCTAAGCGTTGCATGAACTCAAGACGCACATCTGCAAAGGCACCTTTCCGAGCGTTTAAAATATTATCCCGACTATCCAAGCGCACATTTGCCGAGGGGCCAACCGCCCAAAATCCATCCCAACCAAAGGGTTGAGCACTTTCCAAAATGCCATCAGCCTGCTGCGCAACATTAAATACACCAATGGTTCGAAATCCTATTCCGGCAAACCAGTCCTTCCCAACTTTCTTAAAGCCCAATTGTTCAATTTTCACCTCGTTTAAACTGACTACTTCCGAAGTTGCGGTTTTGGTTTGATTGCCTATGCCGTAGAAATTTTGAGGAAACTTTTTAAACCCATAATATCCATCCAGCATATATTTTTCTTCATTAAAGAAGTGGACGAAGTAAGGATTTGCAAGTATTTGATTATTAAGCGTGTAGATAGCAGAAGCTGCTATAAAAGATTTCCTGGTGCTTGCCGTATCATAGGTTTTGGGACGGTATAAATATTTTACACCTAAGCCAACCTGCCAGCTAGTAATCGGCTTAAAGGCAACGATAGGAGCAATGACATAATTACTCTTTTTAAAGACGCCTATTACCTTACCCAGAATACTCTTACCTTCTTTGACCTCTTGTGAATGAGCCACAAAAGAAAAGGCAAGGAGAATTAGCAAGAATCCTAAAAAACGATATGGCTGATGGGAGGACGACACGCTTAGTCGAAGTTACGAAAATAATAGGAAGGCTCAGGGATTACTTTTGCCCAATAGGGTATATTTAATTGACGTTTGTTAGCCTATAAATTAGGGCCCGCTATGTTTATTGACCAAATAAAATCCCCAAGCAACGCGTGATTTAAAACTCAGATTATCCCTTACCGGTGTAGCGCTTTCGTCTAAAGAATAAAAAGAGGCTACCAAAAGCAATCGTAAGAATAATAGGAAGTCCAATATTAATGAGTTGCCATTTCAATTTTTCTTCTTTCACTCTCGGGGCGTCTAATAATCGCAGACTTAAATCTTTGCTTCGCGCTTTGATGAGCCCGGAGTCATCAACGAGGTACTCAATACAATTCAATAAGAAACGCTTATTGGCAAAATTTTGCTTGGTAAACTTATAATATCCGCACTCCATTGGGCCGTTCCGTTCGCTAAAGTCATTATAAAAAACGTCACCATTCCCAATGACGATTTGCTTGGAAGCTTTGATCCCTTCGGGTAAAAACGGCTTGTTTAAAGAGTCTTTTAAAGTAGAGAGGAATTTAGGAGCCAAGCGATTGGTGAAATTCGAAGAGAATTTACCCTCTAATAAAACCGCCATAGGGATCTGTTTTTTGCGATACAAATCTGGATTCGGTTTGTATTTTAAATCAGAGAGACTAATTCGTAATGGAGCACTTTGCGTGCGACTTCGATTTGACGAATGCAGCAAGACTGTTTTTTTGATTCCAGGTTGAGCAATGGTATCTATGCTACTAGCAAACTGAAAAAGAACGGCGTCCATATTATGAACAATTGGGTGTTTGGACGTTGGCACAGCATATGGGAAATATAACCAAGGCAGTAATCGGATGTCAGGCTTATCACCAATCATTCCTACGGTCACTGGAATCGGGGCGTTTTGCTGCACGTCCTCGATCAAAGTTGGGTTAATGCGTACGCCATATTTAAAGAGTATGTCCTCCAAGTTCGTCGGCATTTCCGCGGCGAGATACGCTTGGGATTCCTGCAGTTTTTTCATGCTAGTATTCAGCCGATCAATCATCCAAAGCACGCGCCCTCCGTTCATGATGTACTGATCAATTTTAAACTTTGCTTTTTCGTCTAGCCCAGTTTGCGGTGCGGTAATAATAATAGCATCAAAGACTTGGGGTACTTCAATGTTGGTATTTAGATCTAGCGTATCTAAATTATAAAGGCCATCCAGAGTGGCTAACATATCCATTGTTTTATAGCTCAAAGGCTGGCCATTTCCCGTAGTGTAAGCCACATATGGACGATCGGCCCGTGTAGTTTGTTGGATAGATTGGGCAAATTTATATTCTAATAAATTTCCCGAATAGTCTAGCACTTCTTGCGGAGACATTCCTCTGTGATTTTCTAATAAACTCACCGGATATTCTTTTCCGTTGTGCGCTACTAAGGCCCAAGGAAAGATAATTTTTTCAGAATAGCCGCCATCGTCCTCGTCTTGCTGCACTTGCAAATTCACGGGTTGTATCCCTTTTTCTGCTAGTTGCTCAATGACTTCTTGCTTGGCTTTGGGCGTACTTTTTCCGGATAAAGGATTTTCAAAACGATATTGAATTTTTCCTCCTGAGTATTCATTAAATTCTTTTAGAATATCCAATACGCTATTTTGCAAGCGTTGGAAACCTGCTGGCAGTTTCCCATCCAAGTAGATAGTCACCGTAGCATTTTCTTTCATATTACCAACGTAAACCTTGGTTGGGTCAGATAGCGAAAAACGTTTTTCTTTGGTGAGGTCAAATCGTTTGTGAAAACGAGCACCCACAATGTTCACCAACACCAAAATAGCGGCCAAAATTGCAAAACGAATGATATGATTTCTTTTTACGTTCTTCATGACCATTTTCGTTTTTGAAGAAATAAACGCGTGGCAAAAATGAATAACAAACTTACCGAAGCAAAATAAAGTAAATCGCGTGTGTCCAAAACGCCTCGACTAATAGATTCGTAATGAAAATTGAGCCCAAGCTGACTAATAAAATAATCTAACCCGCCCGTAAAATTTGGCAAGGCGCTGAGTGATTCAAAGCCTTGAAACAAAATAAAGTTGAGAAAAACGGCGATAAGAAAAGCTATAATTTGATTGTCCGTTAAGGCAGAACAAAAAAGCCCAATTGCAGTGAAAGCTGATACCAAAAAAAGCAAACCAATGTAAGATCCGATGATACCCCCAGTGTCTAGATTGTTAGCTGTGATGGCTAAAGACTCCAAGGTGAGAACGTACAAAAGTGTGGGCAATAAACAAATACATACCAAAAGAAATGATGCCCAAAATTTACCCAATATGATACTCGTTTCGCTTAGCGGCTTGGTGCTCAGCATTTCGATGGTTCCTGTTTTGAATTCATCGGCTAACATGCGCATGGTTATGGCTGGTATCAGAAAGATAAGAATCCACGGTACAAACGAAAAGAACTTTTCTAAACTAGCGTAGCCATAGTCAAACATATTGGTGTCCGGCAAGATCCACATAAATAAACCACTGATCAGTATAAATAGTATAATCACTATATAACCGACCAATGAGCTAAAAAAGGATCGAATTTCTTTGAGTAAAATGCTCTTCATAAATTGCGCCGTAAATGTAATGTAGTTTTTGGCAAAAGCAATTTCAAAAGGCTAAAAATGACCTAAAATTGATTTTTGCCATTTCGGAGTAAACTCTAAAATTCTTCCAGAACTCGTTTGGTACGAGCGCCTCGTTCGCTAATAAACTCTTCACAACCTTTTGAGCAGGGAAGAATAAGGTTTTGCCAATGACCTCG
>CAZTCQ010000051.1:0-15447 GCA_964612525.1 uncultured Chitinophagaceae bacterium
GGAGTAAAGGCCGTTGTTTGTCTGAATCCAATATTACTGAATACCACAGAGCTGTCCGCAAGATTGATAATGTCAACAGCAGGGGAGTTGTGTGAAGCATGTACTACTCTTACATGAGATTTTCCTAAGATTGGCTCGGTTAAATCATCGTTTAACACGATAGATTCAATGCTACCCACTGTGTCTATACTTAGCAAAGTATAATTACCACCCAATTCAAAGTTTTCGTCTAGATTGATTACATTTTCGGCAGTGTTCGTTTTATTTAATTTTAGATTTTTAGATCCTGCAATCGTTTGTATATAGGCGCTGCTTCCTGTGTAATTAATTGCATTGGAATTTTGGAGCGCATCATTGATGTAAAAATCATACCCAGGTGATCCAGGTGTGGCATTTACCACCATTACATTCGACAAACTGGAAAGGCTGCTGTCTTCATCACTATCGTCTTTACAAGACGTGAAAATTGCAGAAATACTAATTGCTAAAAAGCATAAAAAGAATATCGGTTGTTTTTTCATAACGTTTATTTGCCGCAAAGGTACTCCTTGATAAATATTAAACAAAACAAGGCACAAATAGTTATTGAACAAGGCTACCTTTGAAAAATGACAACAAGTCCTTTGAGATTTATTTTGGCCCTTTCTCTGGGTGTTTTGGTATCTTACTTTGTGGGCGTTTTCTTTTTATCCTTTGGGCCGAGCCTGTTTTCCTACTCCCCATTAGAAGAAGGGGTTTCACAAGATGAATACATTAAATACGTCCAAGAACTGCCTACACGTGGAATATTGGCAATTTGTCTAAGCTGCGCCTTGGGAGCTTTCTGCGGAGCTTACTTCGCTGCCCGCATTGAAAAAATAAAAAAAATGGACGCCGCACTCGGTGTGGGGTTTTTTCTCTTAGTTGTTTTGGTTTTTGTAGGTGTAACCTTCAGTTTTCCACTGATCCTTATCTTAGGAATGAGCTCAGTCCTTCTGCCTTTTTGTTACTTAGCGGCAAGAATTGCTAAGTTGAATTAGTCCTCGGCTTTTTTTTCTTCTTTTTTTAGTAAGCCCATTTTTCGCAAAATTTTCTTCTCGTAATTCCAGAAAAATTTGAATTGGCCAAAAGGGATGGATACGATTAGTATAATTATTTGATATCCAAAAATCAGCATTCCAATTCTAAGGCTAACGCCAATCCACCAATCGGCTGACCAAGTGGCAGCATCGGCCACACCCACCCATTTTGTGATTACTTTAGAAATATAAGCGGTAGAAGACCCTGTGATACCAAAAACACAGAATATTAAAAACAAATCAAGGCCACTAACCTTCCATTTTTTTTTGAGTTTTTCTAGCATAAAAGCTTCTCGGCTATTTTTTATTCACCTCACTTACATCATGGATATCCATCAAAAGTTTAGGCTTTCTGCCGGGCATAATATTACTGAAAGTCTCTTGTGGCTTTTCTAAGTTTTTTTGATAATGTCCTTGATTGATTACGCTATGTCTGCTGACTGTAGCGGGTCCTTCTATCGTCCAATCGGATTTTTCTTTTTTATCAAATCGGCATGTATTACATATCCAACCGGGCTTACCGTCTTTCTTTGAATCTTGTACTTCGCCCCACTGATCTTTGCGTGCCGTAGCTCGTAAAACATTTTCACCCCGATTCCAAAGCGTTACTTCTCCGCAACATTTGTCACAGTCACGATGAGCATAAACCGGCTTAGTAAACCAAACTCTATTCTTAAATCGGAAGGTTTTATCAGTAAGTGCTCCTACTGGGCAAACATCTATCATGTTTCCGCTGAAGTCATTGTCAATTGCTTTTTCTATATAGGTAGAAATAGCAGCATGATCACCACGGTCAACGATTCCATGCCCTCGAGTATCTGTTAACTGATCTGCCACGTAGGTACAGCGGTAGCACAATATGCAACGTGTCATGTGCAATTTTATATACGGACCAAAATCTTCTTTTTTGAAAGTTCTTCTTTCAAACTCGTAACGAGTGCCTTCCGCTCCATGCTCGTAGCCCAAATCTTGCAAGTGACACTCACCCGCTTGATCACAAATAGGGCAGTCCAAAGGGTGATTCATTAGTAAAAATTCTACCACGCCAGCTCGTGCGTCTTGCACTCTAGGCGATGTGATATTTTTTACCTCCATTCCGTCCATCACTTGTGTGCGACAACTAGCCATAAGCTTTGGCATAGGACGTTCGTCACGATCACTTCCCTTGCTTACTTCTACCAAGCAAGTTCGGCATTTGCCGCCGCTACCTTCTAGCTTGCTATAATAGCACATAGCTGGTGGAGTTACGTCGCCACCAATTTCTCGTGCAGCTTGTAGGATGGTAGTTCCGGGTGCTACTTCAACAGAAATATTATCAATGGTTACTTTGAAATTTTCGGCTTGCTCACTCATAATTCAGAATACAAAAATACGTCAAAAACATAGGCAAAGCCTATCTCCATTTAAATATTATCTAATTCAAAATTTGCTAAGTTAACGAACTCTTTCAGGCGACCTTTTATGTCCTCAGGGCTAATTTCTGTCAGACGCTCGTTTCCAAATTTTTCTACTACAAAGCTTGCCATGGCAGACCCTACAATCACCGCCTGCTTCATGTTCTCAAATGAGAGATCATCAGTTTGGGCTAGGTGACCTATAAAGCCTCCGGCAAAAGTATCGCCCGCACCAGTCGGATCAAACACATCGGCTAATGGTAGGGCAGGAGCATTGAAAATTTTCTCTCCATGAAACAGTAACGCACCATGTTCACCCTTTTTAATAATCAAGAACTCAGGGCCCATTGCTTTAATTTTTTCTGCGGCTTTTACTAAGCTGTACTCTCCACTTAACTGCCGTGCCTCGCTATCATTGACCATCAATAAGTCTACTTTTTTCAAAACATCTTTTAGACCGTCCATAGCAATGTCCATCCAAAAATTCATAGTATCCAAAATAATTAATTTTGGTTTTTCAGTAAGCTGATCGATTACTTGCATTTGTACGTTCGGTGCCAAATTGCCCAACATTACATACTGCGCACCTTGGTATGTGGCAGGAACTTGAGGGTCAAATTTTTCTAATACGTTTAAATCTGTAATTAGTGTATCGCGCGTATTCATATCTTCATGATACTTCCCACTCCAAAAGAATGATTTTTCGTCTTCTATCACATCTACACCATCAAAGGCGATACCACGCGCTTCCATGGCGCTAATTTCTTCTTTAGGAAAATCGCCACCAATGATAGATATAGCCTGTATGGGTTGAGTAAAGTGCGAAGCACTCCAGGCCGCATACATTGCAGACCCTCCAATGATTTTATCTGTTTTTCCAAATGGCGTTTCAATAGCGTCAAAAGCCATAGTACCTGTTATCAATAATGACATAATTTAAAAATTTTGGCAAAGGTAACAGCAAACGCTTTAAACAAAAATTAAGAATCCTTAGAAATTAGGAAGCTTTTGTATTTTGAGCAGCTTTGAATTTTGCTTTATTTGAACAAAATAGATTCCTTTGGCAAAACGCTGTAGCGAAAGGGTCGTGCTGTTGATGGGTAGAGATTGTTTTAAAACACATTGACCATTTGTGTTCATGATTTTTACGGAACAGTTCCGCAACTCGTTATGAATTGAGATGGAAGAACCCAATTGCCGGATAGTAATTTTGTCGGTTGCAGAGTAGAAAGAAGCAGAGAGAGGTCCGGCAGTGACACTTTCACAAAACGAATCAATTTTACCACAATCAGAAATGGCCTCAAGGCAAACTGTGTACGGTCCGCCATCAGGAAATGTATGGTTTGGGCTGTTACTCAAATCAACAGGTGAGCCATCTCCAAAATGCCATCTACTGGAAGCATAACGTTTTGAAGTATTTAAAAAGGAAATACTAAAAATGGAACTAGGAACTGTATAAACATAATCGGCAGCTGGCAATTTGCCAAACTGTCTCCACAGTTCTATACTATCCAACACCAAATCACTCGCAACCTGTTGCATCGTGAGGGCATCGGCATTACCAACACCGGCTGGCAGATACATGCTGCCCACACAGCTTTTTTTGAATAAGGAACAATAAAATACGCAAGCTGCCAGATAAGTACCATTTGCTGAAGGGTGAGATCCGTCTGGATTATATAAATTAATATTGGGGTAGTTGTCCCGCATTACTTTCCAAGCAGGTCCCACTGGCGAAATACTCGAATTCGTGCTGTCCGCAAACATCATATAGCCATTGCGCAATCTTTGTTGCATGGCATTGTATGTGTCATTTGGATAGTTTTGAAGGTCGCCATTTATGCGGCCCCATGTCATATAATATAGTGTTTCAGCACAGTTGCTATTTGCTTGAATCGCACTATCCAAAAATTTTACATAAGGGTATGTTTGCGCCAATACTTGTGCTTGTGAAAAAGAAGGTTCTTGGCTTTGACATTGGATGGTTACAAAGTCCCAACCTCCTTGTGCAATTTTACCTAAGGTAGTTGCGTTGGAGGCGTGTTGTTGTGCTGTATGGCCACCCGGAGTGCTACTATCATGGGTAACCGTATCGCCCATAGAGGTTGCAATCCCAGCTATAACAATCGGCATCGTGTTATAATAGGTGTAACTATTACCTATGAAAAGGACATTTTTTTTGTCAGCTTTTGCCCAAAAGGTTGCAGATAAAAGTAGTAGGAATAAAGAAAGAGTAAAGAATTTTTTCATTTTGTGATAGACGTCAAATAAAGTGTTTGCGTTGGTGTAAATGTAATCAATTAAAAATGTTTACTTTGCTGAATAATGAAGTACACTCACGTTTTTTTTGACCTAGACCACACCCTTTGGGATTTTGATAGAAATTCTGAAGAGGCAATGGGTGAGGCATTCGAAGAATTAAATATTGAAGAATTTTTGGGTGTGGATTATGCCGCTTTTAATCCTGTTTATAAAAAGATAAATCAAAAATATTGGGAACGTTTTCGTAAAGGCTTTGTTTCTCGTTCCGACTTACGTTGGAAACGGATGCAATCTACTTTTCTAGAGTTCAAAAAATTTGATGACGAACTTTCGGTAACCTTAGGTGAGTTGTATTTGGAAAAGTTGCCGCAGAAAACACATCTCTTCCCCCACGCAAAAGAAGTGCTTGACCATTGCCGTGCTAAAAATTATGAACTGCATTTAATAACCAATGGTTTTGAAGGTACACAAGTAAAAAAAATAACGAACTCGGGCATTGCTGATTACTTTGATGAAATGATAAGTTCTGAGCGAGCACTTTGTTCTAAACCCAAAGCCGAAATATTTGAATATGCCATGAGAGTCACCAATACGACTGCTGAGAAAAGTATAATGATTGGCGATCATTTTGACGTAGATATTTTAGGGGCAAAAAACGTGGGAATGGATCAAGTATATTTTAATCCGAAACAGCGGGATAATAATGAAGGGGCGACCCACGAAATATCTTCTTTATCAGAATTGTTGAATATATTATAATTGAAAACTATGCAAATAGAAGAAACAAAATTGAAAGGTTGTTTTATATTGAAACCCAAGGTTTTTGCGGACAGTCGAGGTTATTTTTTTGAAAGTTTTAATCAAGAAGTTTTTGAAAAAGCTATTGGCAAGTCTATAAATTTTATTCAAGACAATGAAGCTAAATCAGATTATGGCGTAGTTCGTGGACTTCACTTTCAGAAAGGAGAATTTGCCCAGGCAAAATTGGTACGCGTGGTGCGCGGAAGTGTTTTAGATGTAGTGGTTGATTTTAGACCAGAGTCGGAAACGTATTTACAGTCATTTTCTATTGAGCTCAGTGAGGAGAATCATTGCCAGCTTTTTGTGCCTCGTGGGTTTGCTCATGGGTATTCTGTTATAGAAGATAATACCATTTTTACTTATAAATGTGACAATTTTTACAATAAAGAAAGCGAAGGAGGGCTCAACCTTGCAGATCCAAAGTTGCAAATTGATTGGAAAATCCCAGAAGCCAACAGAATTATTTCTGATAAGGATCAAAACTATGCGTTTCTTTAGTCGATTGCATTTTTTATTACTTGAGCCTTGAATTAACCACTACTTTGAAATAAAGTTAGTAAATGCGCTATGCTTTTTTTACATTTGAGGATAAATAGATATTAATTATGAAAAAATTTAAAATGTTATTACCCGTTGCTGTGGTTTGCATCGGCCTAGCATCGTGCGGTGAAGCCCAAGTGGATGAGAGTGCCTTGAACCTAAAAGTGCAAGAACGATCAGCAGTATTGATCGAACAGGCAAACGAAGAGTATGCTACAAGCTGTGAAGCTCGTATGACTACCGAGCTTAAAGAAAAGACAGATTCAATAGTAAATGCAAGAAAAACTGCAGCGACGCAGTAAATTTATAATCTAATAAAATAGTAAAACAATGAAAATAAATAAATCGATACTTATAGTAGGAGCAGCCGTTATCGGATTGTCCTCTTGCCAACCCGAAATGACACAGCCTACCGACGAGCAAATTGATGCTAAGGTACAAGAACTAGTGAGTCAACGCAGGAGTGAGCTACAAGCTCAGTGCGATGCTGATTTACTTGCAGCTGCTAATGTGGAAGCAGATAAAGTTTTTATGGCCGAAGCGAATAGACCAGCCGCAGCTGCACCAGCGCCTGCCCCTGCTCCTAGAGCTGCAGCGCCAGCACCGCGACCCAAAAGTACTCCAAAGCCAAAGCCACAGCCTAAGGCCAAAGCTCCCGAGCCAAAACCTGAACCAAAACAAAGTTCTAAAAAATCAAAAATGCAAGGTAAAGTTCAAAGCAATGTAGCTGATAAAAAATCAAAAATGCAAGGAAAGCAAACCGAAAAAGCTTCTGAGAATTTAGATAAGAAGAAAAGTAAAATGAGAGGAGGTAAGTAGTATTTCTATCGCGTTTTAAAACAAAAAAAGGGTTTCGATTTCGAAACCCTTTTTTTATTTAAAAATTTGAAAACTCTATTTTTGAGTCCAGGTACCGTTCACGTCATCAGTGATAATAGTAGCAGGAATTGTTTCATCAGTTACCGTGTAGTCTACAGTGATTACGTTAGGAGTAACCGTAGTATTAATCGTTCCTGACCCTTCTACGAAGAAACCATCACCATCAGGCTCTTGTCTTTGAATCGTGATAACATTACCATCAACAGTTGCATCAACATCAGCTGTAAAGTAATCCCAAACGTTTTCAATATACACCGCGTTATCACTAGCTGAATTCGCCTTAATTTCAACGTCAAAATTAGGTACTGCACCAGAACTAGAACCAGTTTCATCTGCTAACCAACCCGCAGCATTGATAAACTTAGCACGAGATAAAGTCTCACAAGTTTCTCCCTCATAACCAATTGGGCAATCACAATTACCATTATCAGGGTTACAAACTCCACTGTTTACACAAACAGTGTCCTTACACAAATCTTCGTTACAAGAGGTAAATACCATTGACAAGGACGCAACGCCTAGCATTGCTGTCATTAAATACATTTTCATTTTTTTCATAATATTCTTTATTAGTCGACAAATATCGAAATTCTTTTGCTCACAAGCAAATCACTTTTGTTATTGACATCTAGTTGGTAGAAACTATGATTTAGTCATCTAGCTTCAATACTGCTAGGAAGGCCTCCTGTGGTATTTCTACATTACCGATCTGGCGCATTCTTTTCTTACCTTCCTTTTGCTTTTCTAGTAATTTACGCTTTCGAGAAATATCTCCACCATAGCATTTGGCGGTAACATCTTTTCGCATGGCAGAAATGTTAGCCCGAGCGAGTATTTTTGCGCCTACGGCTGCCTGTATGGCTATTAAGAATTGTTGTCTGGGTAGTAGTTCTTTTAGTTTCTCACAAAGTTTTCGCCCAAAATCTTGAGAACGGTCTCGGTGAATCAAGGCACTTAGGGCATCTACTTTTTCTCCGTTCAGTAAAATATCCATTTTGATAATATCACTTTCGCGATAACCGATGGGGGTGTAATCAAATGAGGCATATCCTCGCGTCTGACTTTTTAACTTATCGTAAAAATCAAATACAATTTCCGTCAAAGGGAGCTCAAACTCAAGTTCTACACGGCTTTCGGTAATGTAGTTCTGGTGAAGAATAATTCCTCGTTTTCCAATACAAAGGTTCATTATGTTACCAATGTATTCCGGCTTTGTGATAATTTGGCCTTTGATGAATGGCTCTTCGATGCTGTTTAAAATGTTGGTTTCTGGCATCTCGGAAGGGTTATTCACAGTTATAGTTCCTTCTTTCGAGGTGTGCGCGATGAAACTTACGTTTGGTACAGTGGTGATGACCGTTTGATTGTACTCTCGTTCTAATCGCTCCTGAATGATTTCCATATGCAGCAATCCTAAGAATCCGCAACGAAAACCAAATCCAAGTGCTTGCGATGTTTCTAGCTCAAACGTTAAGGAGGCATCATTTAATTGAAGCTTCTCCATGCATTCACGCAGTTCTTCAAAATCATCCGTATTAACAGGAAATATTCCTGCAAAAACCATTGGTTTTACTTCTTCATATCCTTTTACTGCCTGAGTAGTAGGTTTTGCCGCGTCCGTAATCGTATCACCTACTTTCACTTCCTTCGCGTTTTTGATACCCGTTATAATATAGCCCACATCGCCCGCCTTCAGTTCTTGTTTGGGTTCTGGTTTAAACTTTAAAACGCCTATTTCATCAGCGAAATAGTCGCTATCCAAGTTTAAGAATTTTATCTTTTGTCCTTTTTTAATCGATCCTCTAAAGATTCTGTAATAGATAATAATACCTCGGAAGCTGTTAAAAACACTATCAAAGATCAAAGCTTGTAAAGCCTCCTTTTCATCTCCTGCGGGTGCTGGTATTTTATGGATTACCGCCTCCAAAATCTCATCGATTCCAATGCCGTTTTTAGCACTAGCCAATAAAATATCTTCTTTCTTTCCACCTATCAAATCAATAATTTGATCCTGTACTTCCTCAACCATGGCGCCTTCCATGTCAATTTTATTAATGACCGGAATAATTTCTAAATCGTTCTCGATAGCCAAATACAAATTACTGATAGTTTGGGCCTGTATGCCTTGCGCAGCATCTACCAAAAGCAATGCTCCCTCACATGCAGCCAGCGCACGGCTCACTTCATAGCTAAAATCTACATGTCCCGGAGTATCTATGAGATTCAGCGTATACTTTACTCCATCTCGCTCATAGTCAATTTGAATCGCATGACTTTTAATCGTAATCCCTTTTTCCCGCTCAAGATCCATGTCGTCAAGCAGCTGGTTCTTCATATCGCGTTCGCCTACACTTTGGGTGTGCTCTAATAAGCGATCAGCCAAGGTACTTTTTCCATGATCAATATGTGCAATGATGCAAAAGTTGCGTATGTTTTTCTGCATAGTCTATCTAAAGCTCGAAGGTAACCTTTAAATATAAAAAAAGCAGTCGCTAGGAAGTTAAGAACAATAGAATTTGAGTTTTACCAAGTTTGCGCCTCATCATTAGCCGATGGGTTTTCATCTTGTTTTTTTTCAGTAAAGCTTGTAGCCTGAGCGATGGGAGTTTCTAGTTCTTCAGCCTCATCAAAATTTGTTGGTTTCAGCTCAGCATGGGAAGGTTCGGTAGGAGTCGGTACGGCTGCCGCTGGAGGAGGAGTACTGTGAGCTGCAGCTTGCGGATGTTCACCCTCTTCCTCATGACTAAAGGCGTCAAAATCAAAGTCAGGCATGAGTTCGGTTTTCACGTGATTGATTGTTTCATTTAAAGCATCTACAAATTTATTAAAGTCTTCTTTGTACAAGAATATTTTATGCCGATCATAGCCATCGCCGTCATACCGCTTTTTGCTTTCTGTAAGCGTCACGAAATAATCGTTGTTCTTCGTGGTTCTGACATCAAAAAAATAGGTTCTGCGTTTTCCGGCTCTCAGTCGTTTGCTAAAAATGTTCTCATTATTGTACTCACTCATCACTTTAGGTTTTCTCTTCCAAATTTATAGGATTAATTTATAATTCGTGTAATGAAGTCAAATAAATTTTACGCAAACATGATAGAATTATTTTTCGTCAACTGAGTTTTATAGTTTAATTTAGCCTTGTTAAATAAAGAATAAAAAATATGAAATCAATTGTATTATCAGCGCTTGCAGCCCTCCTTGTACTAGCCGTAGCCTTTACACTTTCTACTGAACAGCGGGAGAATAAGTATTTTGCAAAAGCGAAGGCTGAAAAGTCGAAGAGAGAGGTGGCAGGAGCCAAGGGGAGCAGTGATTTTTTCTTTGAAATGAGAAAAAACCCATTGACCGGTAAGGTGAGCCATAAAGAGATGAAGAAGGTAGCACGTGAAATACAACAACGAAATTTTAGTTCTAGTAAAACAACTGCTTTGCCTAATTTGGAATGGGAAGAGCGTGGGCCAGATGATATTGGAGGACGTACTCGAGCGTTATTAGTCGATAAAGACGACCCAAATACTATTTATATGGGAATGGTGAGTGGAGGTTTTTGGACCTCGAAGGATAGAGGGAACACTTGGACCCAAATGGCAGGCTACGATTCTACCATTCGGCTGAGTGTTACTACAATTGCTCAAGCTCCGAACGGAGATATTTACTTTGGAACAGGTGAAAGCTTTGCTGATATTGGTGGTACTGGTTTTAATAGAGGAATTCCTGGAAATGGGATTTATAAATCAACTGATAGAGGAGTCACTGCTGTGAACTTAGCTGCCACACGTCCACCATATGATACCGACAATAATACATGGAGCTTTGTAAACCGAATTGTAGCAGATCCGAATGATGCCAATCATCTGTTTGCTGGTGTTCATAGAGGTTTGTACGAAACAAAAGATGGTGGAGTTACCTGGACGAAAGCCTTTAACCCTAGTGCTCCCATTTTAGATGTTGATATTTCTTCTAACGGAAATGTGATACTTGCTTCGGGAAGTACCCAAATGCATGTTTCAACTGACGGAGGGGCTACTTTCGATTTAAATATTAATAGTACTACAAGAAACTTACCGGGTCTAGTTGCGGGAATCAACCGTATCGAAGTGGCTATTGCACCTAGCGATGAAAATAGAATGTACGCCGTAGTTTGTGCGTTTAGTCAAACAGAAGGAGTATATGAGTCAAAAGATAAAGGTCAAAATTGGTCAGTGATTCGCAAAGGAGGTTCACAAGCGTGGAACCCATTAGGAACGCAAGGAACTTATAATATAGCCTTGGGAGTGCATCCTACGAATGCGGATATGATTTTCGTGGGAGGCCAACTGGATTTATATCGTTATACGCCAAATCCAAGCACTTGGGATGCCATTGCCTATTGGAGAAAAACAACGAATTCTATTGCATCGGGTACTTATGTTCATGCTGATTTGCATGGTGTAATGTTTAACCCTGCTACCCCGGATGAAATGTATATAATCACAGATGGTGGTTTTTTCAGAACCGCAGATTGCACAGAGCCGCAACCCTTCTTTTTTGAAAAAAATAAGCAATATGCTACGGCCCAGTGCTATGGTGTGGCCGCTAATTTCTTAGGTCATATTATATTTGGTACTCAGGATAATGGTACAAACATTATCAATGGTCAATTGGCTAACTCGCCGAACAATAGTATTGACGCGATGGGAGGTGATGGTATGCGCGGCGCAGCTAGTGATATAGATCCAGATTATTTATTTGGTACTCTGCAATTTGGTGTTCTTCAGAACACTTCGGATGGAGGAACTCCTTCTTCTTTCCGATCAACTTTTGATAAAAACATTGATAATCTGCCGGAGAATAATGTTGATGGTCGCCCGGATGAGGGTTCCAATTGGATTGGACCGACCGAACTTTTTGAGAACAGTGCGGGTACTGCCACAAAATCAGTTCTCTTTATTGGTTTAACCAACAGATTGTGGTTTACTCAAAACGCAGTGGATAGCAAACCAACAGTATGGTTTCCAATGTATGGTTTAGGTAACCCTAACGGAAACGGTTCAGCAGGGTTTACTACAGTTGCCGCTAGTGAAGATGGGAAAGTGGTATTTGCCGGAACCGGTACAGGTCTTTTATTCCGAATTACAGGAGTTGATTTATTTGATACTAAATATCAATATAACGATACAACCACGAATTTATTTCTAAACGGTTTTGATATGGACAGCGCGTTTGTAGTAACGCCTATCACAGGTCCCTGGTCTGGTCATATTACTGATGTTCAGTGTAATGCGGACGGTAGTGAGCTATTAATTACCACGCCTGGATATGGAGTTGCAAATCATGTTTATCGTTCACTAAACGCTTTGGATCCAAGCCCAACGGTAACTAGCATTCAAGGAAACGGTTCGGGCAGATTGCCAGCGATGCCGGTGTATTCTGTTGCGCTGCTTAGTCAAGCGAATAGCTATCTTGTAGGTACGGATATGGGAGTTTGGGGTACCGATGATGGTGGAGCTTCCTGGTCAGAACTAAATAATATTGGAGGGTCTCCTAGTACTTGGCATCCAAGAGCTGCTGTTTTGGAAGTTGTGGTGAAACCTACTTTACGTAGAAATGGACAGACCTACAACGGAGATGTCGTTTACACAGGAACCTACGGTAGAGGAACGTTCATGTCAACCACATTAGCTAGTTTGATAAATTGGCCAACTTCTACTTCAACTGTAACTAAAAAGGTAAATAAACTAAGTGTTTATCCAAACCCAGTTAATAACCAAGCTCATGTAAAGTATGAAGGATCATTGGCGGGAGAAGGTGTTGTAAGCGTAATTAGTTTAACCGGCAGAGTAATTAAATCTAGCATTACTAAACTTAGTGCTGGGCAAAACGAAATTGATGTTGATGTCTCTTACCTACCAAAAGGGGTCTACATGATATCTCTCTCTTCTGAGAATGGTTTGGCCACTACCAAGATTGTAAAGAGATAGTTGAAAAAATAAAGTATTTACTAAAATGTAAGGCGGCGATTCCAAGTGGAATCGCCGCTTTTTTATTCTTCTTTGGTTTGATTCAAGTGATACGGATATTACAAAGCGATCGTAAGCACCTCGTCCATTTTATCAACAAAATGAAACTTTAGACCACGAATGAATTCTTGAGGAATCTCTTGAATGTCTTTCTCATTGTCTTTGCAAAGAATGATTTCTTTGATACCGGCACGTTTGGCAGCCAAAATCTTTTCCTTGATTCCGCCAACCGGTAATACCTGACCTCGTAACGTAATTTCTCCGCTCATCGCTAAGTTCTTTTTGACTTTCTTGCCCGTTATCGTTGAATAAAGCGATGTTAGCATGGTCACACCCGCGCTAGGGCCGTCCTTCGGTGTGGCTCCTTCTGGTACGTGAATGTGAAACTGATTGTTCTCTAATATTTCTTGTGAGATTTGATACTTTTCTGCGTGCGCCTTCAAGAAAGTTAGAGCTGTCATGGCACTCTCTTTCATTACATCTCCCAAGTTTCCTGTTAGCGTAAGTCCAGCTTTGCCTTTGCTCATTGCCGTTTCAATAAATAAAATATCTCCGCCTACATAGGTCCAAGCTAGTCCTACTGCTACGCCGGCCGGGTTGTCCTTTTTATAAAGTTCAATATTGTATTTTGCTTTGCCCAATATTTCAACAATATCCTCGGGCGTTAGTTTGAATTCTTTTTTTCTGGGGTGAGTGGCTACTTGCATGGCGATATTGCGCATAACGGAGGCTATTTGTCTGTCCAACTCTCTGACACCGCTCTCTCTGCTATAATCTTCAATTATTTTTCGGATGCTGGGGTTACCCAAGCTTATTTTATGATTTTTCAGTCCATGAGCTCCTTTTTGTTTAGGAATTAAATGTTTTTTAGCGATTTCAATTTTTTCTTCTACCGCATAGCCATTTAAATGAATGATTTCCAAACGATCCCGTAGGGCAGGTTGAATGTCATTCAGACTATTGGCAGTGGCAATAAAAAGAACCTTGCTCAAATCATATTCTAGCTCTAAATAATTATCATAGAATGTGTGATTCTGCTCCGGATCTAGCACTTCTAACAGGGCCGAACTAGGGTCACCTCTGAAGTCTTTTCCAATTTTGTCAATCTCATCCAAAATGAAAACAGGGTTGGACGTTTTTACCTTTCTAAGTGATTGAATCAATCGACCGGGCATAGCGCCAATATAGGTTTTACGGTGACCGCGTAGTTCGCTCTCATCGTGCATTCCTCCCATGCTCAGCCTTGTGTATTTTCTATTGATTGCGTGTGCAATACTTTTTCCTAATGATGTTTTTCCAATTCCGGGAGGACCTACAAAACATAGGATAGGGGATTTCATGTCTCCTTTTAGCTTCAAAACCGCCAAATATTCTAACAAGCGATCTTTGATTTTATGCATTCCATAATGGTCCCCGTCCAATATTTTTCTTGCCTTGGGTATGTCGTAAGTGTCCGTGGTGTAGGTGTCCCAAGGTAAGTCTAATATAAGATCCAGATGATTGTACGTGATAGAATAATCCGGCGTTGTCGGGTGCATTCTTTCCAGCTTTTGAATGCTTTTATCAAAAAGCTCCTTGGCCGTCTTGCTCAGTTTTACTTTTTCTGCCCTAAGGACTAAATCCTTAATCTCTCTATCATTGCTATCGCCGCCAAGCTCTTCTTTGATCGACTTCATCTGCTGCTGCAAAAAATATTCGCGTTGCTGTTTGTCAATATCTTGCTTGGTTCGGTTAGTGATTTTGTTTTTTAGCTCAACATGATGAAGCTCTACTTGAAGCAATTGTAAAAGCATTTCTGTGCGCTTTTGGAAATCATCCATCTCAAGCATCTCCTGTTTTTCTAGCAAGGAGCTATTCAAATTAGAAGAAATAAAATGATTCAAAAAAGCCACATTTTCAATGTTTTTAAGAATGATACCGGCTTCTGGTGGTACGTTCTGAGATTTTTGCATGATTTGCTCAGCCATGTCTCTCACGCTGTCGGTCATCGCCTTAAACTCCTTATTGGGTTTGGGCATTTTATCCGCTAGGTATTTTACATCTGCTTTGAAAAAAGGCGCCTCTTGAGAAAATTGTTTGACTTCAAATCGTACTTGTCCGCGAATAAAAATGGTAATGCTATCATCAGGCATTTTTATAGTCTTAATGATTTGCGCTAGCGTACCCTTCGTAAATAAATCAGCTCCTTTAGGTTCTTCAACCTTGTCGTCCTTTTGAGCTAATACACCAATGTACTTTCCATTTTTATCGGCAAATTTTACGGCATCAATCGATTTGTCACGTGAAACTGTAATGGGAATCACCACATTGGGAAATAGCACCATATTTCGTAGTGTAAGGATTGTTAGGTTTTCGGTAGGAAGATTTTTTTTCTCTTCATCACTTAGCTCTTCCTCGGTAAGCGGCACTATTGGCATAACTTCCATGTCCTCTGCTTGATTTGCGAAATATTGTCGGTCTAAACTCATATTGTAGTATCTTTTTGTCAGTAAAATCAGTAGTTATCCTCTTACC
>CAZTCQ010000051.1:15547-19973 GCA_964612525.1 uncultured Chitinophagaceae bacterium
TTATTCAGTTGATCTACATTTTTTACTTCCTTATCATTCACACTAGTGATGATAAATCCTCTTTTAATTCTTGAGTATGCCATGATTCCTCTTTGCAATTCTGAAACCATAACTCCATCGCTTTTAAATCTTCTTTTTTCCGCTGCGCTGAGATCTCTAAAAGTTGCACCTAATGATTCTATATTTGAGTTGCTTGGTTTTTTGACCACCTCCGTATTTCCTAGGTTATTTTTTAGGGTTACTGATTTAGTCATTGTTCTGCCGTTTCTTTCCAATAGGAGAGATACTTTTTCACCCGGTCGTTTACTAGCGATGCGCTCTTGAAGTTGTGTCCCTGAGTTAATCGGTTTATCATTAATGCTCTTAATAATATCGCCCTCTTTTAAACCAGCTCGATCTGCTCCACTTCCATCGATTACAGCACCGACAGCCACTCCTTGAATATTATCCAAATTATATTTTTCTCTAGCTTCTTTCGACGCAGTTTTACTATCTATGAAGTTGACACCCAAGTAGGCGCGCTGCACATTACCATACTCTACCATATCACCCACTACTTTTTTTACCAGGTTGGCTGGTATAGCATAAGAATAGCCAGCATAGCTACCAGTCGGGGAGGCTATCGCTGTATTGATCCCAATTAATTCACCCTTGGCATTCACAAGCGCACCTCCTGAGTTTCCGGGATTTACGGCAGCGTCTGTCTGAATAAAACTTTCTATAGCTCCTGCATTATTGTTGCGCTGATTGATTCCAATATTTCTATGTTTCGCACTAACGATTCCTGCCGTTACGGTTGTTTCTAAATTTAAAGGATATCCCACGGCCAAGACCCACTCGCCCAACTTCACATTGTCTGAGTTGCCGTAGCTGAGGGTTGGTAGGTTTTTCTCTTCCACCTTTAACACAGCTAAATCAAAAGAAGCATCCTTTCCAACTACTTTGGCAGTAACCGTTCTTTTATTTTTAAAAGTCACCTCTACTTGCTCGGCTCCGTCTACTACGTGATTGTTCGTTACGATATATCCATCAGCCGAAATGATTACACCTGAACCCGAGGAACTTTGCGGTTGCATTTGGCGACGTTGCCCAAAAAAACTTCCGAATACATCGCCAAATGGATCGCTATATTGAACAGCACGTGCTTTGGATTTAGTACGAATATGAACTACAGCTTTGGTTGACCTTTCAGCAGCGGTTTCGAGATTTACATAACCACCATGCGGAGAAGGAGCAGCAGCTGCTTCGGCCTTGTAGTTTGCATTTTGCATTTCATAGCCATGATTTTCGTTCTTGGCTAGGGCCAGATTTTCGTTTGAAAAGAATTGTTTTGCGATAGCTAAAGTGGCTACCGTTGTTAAGCATGCGATTAAAATGATTCCCAATATTCGTTTCATAATTATAATGTTTGGAACAAAATTAGGAATGAAACTAAGTTCAAAAAAGCGTTCGCTATTTTTTTAACGCACTTTTATACTAAGTGTGAAAAAAAGGCTAAGTCTTAACAATCTTAGCCTTGGTAAGGGTTTTAGGCTTTGGCTTCATCGCCTTCGGCCTCATCTTTAGGCTTGAAAAGATCGGCTAAAAAGTCTTCAGAACTCTCCATCATATCTTTCATAGCGTCTCCACTTTTGCCCATAAGTTCTTCAAAGTATCCTTCTGTTTTCTCAGCGGCTTCTGAAGCTTGTGTTTTAAACTCTTCAGCTTTTGCTTTGAATTTTTCCATCATTTCTTCTTTCTCTTCTTCGCTCATTGTTTTGTATTTCAAAAAAGCTGCTCCTGCTGCGGCACCCAATAAAAAGGTGGCCATATGTTTTGCGTTTACCATAGTTTGTATTTTAAGTAGGGTTAATATAGGAACATTTTTAGAAATATAAAAGGACTTATGAAGTCTTAACTAAGGATTTGCTATAGAGGATATAAATCTGCATAATTTTCCATGCAATGCTAAACCCGTCGGTTTTTTAAAAATGCTTTTGAGGTTGTGATTTTTCGGACAGCTAGTTTCCTTTGAGATTATTATAAACCCTATGGGTTTTCGGAGTGAAAGTTATCATGCGAATCAGTTTAAGCTGGGCGGGCTTTATTGCTCTTCTTTACATGTTCTAGGTTTGAATAGTTCCTCGGCTTTTTTAAGCAATGCAAACCCGACAGGTTTCAAGCGAATTAGCTAATTTTGGCAACCGCAATGAATTCGAGAGGAGAATTATTAGATGAGAAAAAACAAGGTGAGGCTTTTCAACCCATTGATGAGGTCAATACGTTTAGTAAAAAATTTTATATAGAAAGCTATGGCTGCGCTATGAATTTTAATGATAGCGAAATCATAGCAAGTATCCTTTACGAAAATGGTTACGGTGCGACCAAAGATTTTACAGAAGCGAATTTAATCCTGTTAAATACCTGTTCTATCAGAGATAAAGCGGAACAAACTGTACGGAATCGTTTGACTCATTTTAAAGGTTTAAAGAAAAAAAAGAAAAACCAGCGCCCCTTAGTAGGTGTGTTGGGTTGTATGGCGGAGCGCTTAAAAGCAAAATTATTGGAGGAAGAAAAATTGGTGGACATGGTCGTAGGACCCGATGCTTATCGTTCTTTACCCGACTTAATTGCCGAAGCAAGCGGTGGTCAAAAAGCGGTAAATGTTTTGCTCTCACGTGAAGAAACCTATGCGGATATTTCTCCCGTACGTCTAGATAGCAATGGCGTGAGTGCGTTTATTTCTATCATGCGTGGCTGCAATAATATGTGTACATTTTGTGTAGTGCCTTTTACAAGAGGGCGCGAACGAAGCAGAGATTATCGCTCAATTTTGGCCGAGGCCCAAGACTTATATGATAGAGGATATAAAGAGGTTACCTTACTTGGGCAAAATGTAGACTCCTACAGTTGGACCAACAATACAGTTGATGCTAGCGGTGAAATGCAATACGAGGAAGTCAATTTTGCTAATTTGTTAGAAAAAGTAGCGAAAGTAGGCGCGGATTTACGCGTACGATTTAGCACCTCACACCCAAAGGATATCACTGACGACGTTTTATTTACGATTAAAAAATACGATAACATTTGTAATTATATTCACTTGCCTGTGCAGAGTGGAAGTACGCGAGTACTACAATTAATGAATCGTACCTACACGCGAGAATGGTATTTATCCAAAGTGGATCGTATCCGAGAATTGATTCCGGACTGTGGAATTAGTACTGATATTATCACTGGCTTTTGTACCGAGACGGAAGAAGAACATCAAGAGACCATGAGTATCATGGAATATTGCCAATACGATTTGGCGTATATGTATTTCTACAGCGAACGACCGGGAACTTTAGCCGAGCGACGCTACGAAGACGACGTGCCTGAAGAGATTAAGAAACGACGTTTGGCAGAAGTAGTGGCTTTGCACCGACAACACGCTTTGCTGAGCAACGAGAGAACAGTAGGTAAAACCTACAAAGTTTTAGTAGAAGGCCCAAGTAAAAAGAACCCTGAAGAATTTCAAGGACGAACGGACCAGAATAAGTTGGTAATTTTTCCAAAAGGAGCTACCAAGAAAGGAGATTATGTTGAAGTGTATATTCATCGAGCTTCTTCGGCTACGCTTTTTGGGGAGATAGTTTAAATTATCATTTCTGATTTTTTTGAAGTACGAATAAAATATCCAGGATCCTCGACAAAAACAGTAGGCTAAACTGTGGTCCATGATTCCGCATAAATCCTTCCATTCTCATGATTTTCAGCTTATTTTAGGTCGAGTAATAAATTGAGCACCCTATGAATAAAAATTTTGCAAAAATAATTTTGATATTTAGTTTGGTTTGTCTTTCCAATTTTGGGTTCAGCCAATCCAATGAAATAAAAATAAAGTTCATTGGCAATTGTGGTTTGTTCATGACCGATGGTTCCACCAATCTTTATCTAGATTTTCCTTATAAATCTGGAGCTTACAATTATATGGAATATGATTCGGCTGAAATAGACGGTATAAAATCCAACGCAATCTTTCTATTTACACATAGGCACGCCGACCATTACTCCAGAAAAATTATAAAAAACTCAAGAAGGAGAAGAATGCTAAAAAATATGGTTCTGGGAATATTAGTCAATTGAAAAAGTTGAATGCAATTTCAGGTTTTTCTATTGAAAAAATTAAAACGAAACATAGGTTCTCATTTAAGCACTATTCCTATATAATTACTTGGCACGCGAAAAGAATATTTTTATCGGGTGATACGGAGAGTGCATCTACAGTAGCTAACATTCGAGAAGTAGACTGGGCATTTGTGCCTTCCTGGATAATGTTAGATGCAAACGAAAAAAAACTTGATATACCCGCGAAAAAAATTGCTATTTACCATTTATATCCAAACCAAAAGTTTAGAAAAGCACTACCCAAAAATGTGGAGCTGTTAGATACACAAGGTGAGAT
>CAZTCQ010000052.1:0-4684 GCA_964612525.1 uncultured Chitinophagaceae bacterium
ATGCCAAGGTAATTTGCGCTTGGGAAATTCATGAATGGCTCAATAATAAAGGAATCGAAAATACGCACCCTATGAACACAGGAGGCGGTTGGGATTTTGGTGATTTTAAGGTAAAATGTGTAGTGGCTCAGCACAGTAGCGGACTGCCCGATGGTAGTTACGGAGGAAACCCAATGGGATTTTTAGTAACTATGAACGAACGCACTATTTATTACGCCGGAGACACAGCCCTCACCTTGGATATGCAACTGATTCCTACATGGGCCACTATTGAATATGCCATTTTGCCGATAGGCGATAATTTTACAATGGATGCCACCGATGCAGCCCGTGCCGCCGAAATGGTTGAAACAAAAAAGGTGATTGGCGTGCATTATGACACCTTTGGATTTATAGAAATTGATCACACAGAAGTAAAGGAAATATTTTCTAAAAAAGGAATCGAACTGATTTTACTAGATATTGATAGTGAACTCGCTCTTTGAACGTAGCTGGAACTAAACCATCATTGCGGCGTCGGCAAAGCTGTAATATTCATTGTGTCCAATTATGAGGTGATCCACACATCGAATATCCAACAATTTTCCTGCTTCCAAGATTTTAGTGGTCATGTGCTTGTCTGCCTCGCTTGGGCGAATATTGCCACTCGGGTGATTGTGAGAAAGAATGATTTGAGTGGTTTTCTGGGTTTCAAGCGCTTTGCGAAATAAAATTTTTGGATCTACTACCGTGGCTGTCATTCCGCCCGAGCTAATTGGTACGACCGAAACCAATTTATTGCCATGATCCATAAACAGGGCCACGCAGGACTCTTTGGTAAAATCACTATAGAACGGCAGCAAAAGATTGAAGGCTTCACCACTGGTAGTGATTTTCTTCCTCACTAATGCCTTCGCTAACTTCCCTCTTCTACTCAACTCTATGGAAGCCAACAAAGTAACCACCTTTTTAGGACCCAAGCCTTTCACTTTTTTTAGCTGATCGTAGTTTAATTGCTCTACGTTTAATAAATCTTGCCCGGCTAGGTCTAGGACCTCTTTGGCAATATCCAAGGCCGACCGATTGCGTGTTCCGGTGTTGATCAAAATAGCCAACAACTCAGCATTCGTAAGGCTTGCAGCGCCTTTTGCTAATAGTTTTTCGCGAGGCATGTCCTCAACGGCCCAGTCTTTGATACTTGTATGTTTCTGTTCGTTTTCCAAATTCTAATTCAAATTTACCAAATACTCAATAAAACTACCAAATACTCAAAACTGCGTTTTTGGTATCTTACTTTACCCCATCTTTGTTCGCAGTAGGTTATTTATGTGACTTTTTCAAAAGTATAAAAAAAGCTCCTTGTTTCAAGGAGCTTTTTTTATTTTAAGCACTTTCCCAAAATATAATCAACATTTCTATACGTATTTCTGCGATATTCAGCTACTTCAATATTTGAAGCCCACACTGTCTGCGTGATTCCCTCTTCTTTTTCAGGTACAAGAGCTTGCTTTGGAGCTTTCATCTCATACCAAGCGGTCAACTTCAAAATCCATTTATCATCAAATTCATATATGTGGTAAGTGTTTATTAGTTTTTTTTCTAGTGTAAGCTCAGTCACCCCCGTTTCTTCAGCTACCTCTCGCAAAGCGCACTCCGCCAACTTTTCGCCTGGGTCTATTTTACCTTTAGGCAAATCCCATTTCCCAAGACGCTCTATCATGAGCAGCTCCTTATTTTCATTCCATACTAAGCCTCCGCCCGCTTCTATTTTTCTGAAACACCGCTCAACATTTTTTAGGCACTCAGAAGGCTCACCTTCCCATAATAAGGTTTCAAAACTAGATTGAAAAAAACTCTGAAATAACTCCTTTACGTTTTCAGCCTCCTGGTTTCTTACAATCCAGGCATTCGTGAGTTTTTCTTGCGCGACCATTTTCATAGCATCGCTTGTCAGAAAAATACACTGCTCCTTATAATATATCCTTATATTCTCTTCCATTTATCGAATTATACTTTTAGGTTTGCGCTGTGCAAAGAGAACAACGAATCGCCGAGAAATTACTTCAAATTAAAGCAGTAAAATTACAACCGCAAGAACCATTTACTTGGGCTAGTGGTTGGAAAAGTCCTATTTATTGTGACAATCGAAAAATTTTATCCTACCCCGCCATTCGTGATTTTGTAAAAAGTGAATTATCTAATTTGGTCTTCACTGAATTTCCTGATGCGGAAGTAATTGCAGGTGTAGCTACGGCTGGCATTCCCCACGGAGCCTTAGTCGCCGATTTGCTCAAAATGCCTTTTGTATATGTTCGCTCAAAACCAAAAGCACACGGTATGGGTAATCAAATTGAAGGTCATTTGGAACCCAACAAAAAAGTACTTGTCATAGAAGATTTAATCTCCACTGGAAAAAGTAGCATGGAGGCAATTGAAGCTCTCCGAGCGGCAGATGCAAAAATTGAAGGACTCTGTTCTGTTTTTAGTTATGGCTTCGACGTTTCAAAAGAGCTTTTTGAAAAAGAAAATATCCCTGTCCAAAGCTTGAGCAATTACAATGCGCTATTAGAAGTTGCCTTAGAACAAAAGCTAATTGAGGCCAGCGATATGGAAGTATTGCAAACTTGGAGAGAAAATCCAAGTATTTGGGGGAAGTAACACCTGTTCAATACTTATTCCTTGAAGTTCCTTCCAAACTAATTTAACTTCTAACTATCCGCTCTAGCCCGAAGCTACTTCGTAATCATACTTTGTTAACGCCTCATTCGAGTTAAGAACATTAACTTTATTGGAACACGGTAATGCCGAATTCTTTCGAACTTGGCTTAAAAATTGTACTCTATAGATTACAATTCTTGATGCATAGAAAATAACACTCCGTTATACCTCATGCAACAGGCTCTTTATAAATAAATTGAAAAATGAAAAAACACATATACCTACTACTATTGTGCGTTTTATCCTCGCCCCTAATGAGCTCAGCCCAGGCTTGGTTTACACGGATTGAATTTAATGAAACGGGCATGCCCGGCTTCCCGACCTCAACAACAACTTTAGCCAATACGACCACCCCAAGTTGGATGCAAAGTTTTGATGTGCTCAATAAAGGAGCCGCTATTTGCAACGGACCTAATGCATTTATCTATACCGAAAACGGTGGCGATTCCATAAACGATATGACCGTAACTGTGACAAGGGTTACCAATACAGGAAATGCCTGGACACAAATTGAAGGCGATTATGCTACTACGAGTTCAGGTTCTTGGAGAAGTGATTTTTCTATAAATGACCAACAAAGTGCCCCAAACGATTTTGGCTACATTAAAGTTGAAGTAGCCTTTTTAGGCGATCTCCCTACTAGTATTTGCCCTTCCCTTTTAAACCTAAGACATACTTCAACCAATGGAAGTTCTGAGGCTTATGAATGGACCTTAGTTTCTATAAATGATAACCTAACGGCAGCGGAAGAAGCTTTGATAGGCACTTATCAAAACATTAATTATAGCGATGTTTCAGCAAGTACCTATTTTGACAGCACAGGCGCTGTTGTAAATATTGCAGGTGCAACCAATACACCACTACCCAATGGAACAAGCATTAGTGAACACATTACAGGACTAACGGATGTTGGAACGCAAGGTGGTTTTTTACGCCCAGGACTTTGGACAATAGATGATTTCAATACCACTATTCTAGATGGACCAGAAGCCGTAGGCACAAATCCTGATGCCGGTAATGGTGCCACGAATGACAACCAAACAATTAATGGTGTTGCAGATTTAGGATTGAGTGTTGGCACGCCTATTAATAAAATTACCTATTACTTTGGATTGACCGATGTAGCCTTTGATACAGACAATGATGGCGACACAAGAACAAACTCTTTGCCCGCGGCAGCCTGGACTTGGATGGAGCTTGGCTTTCCAACACCACCGACTATAACCAGCACTAGTGGAAACTGCATAGACTCATCTGGCACCGCAACAATTACAGTAGCTGATGGCACACCATCCTTTATCCTAAGTGGCGACCTCGATGATACGAGTGCTACTAGTCCGATAAATATAAGTGGACTTACTCAAGGCACTTATAATTTTACGCTCACAGATAGCAAAGGCTGTATGGTTTCTGACTCTGTTATCATTACCGCACCCTGTGCTGTCTTACCGGTTGATCTTCTCTCATTCAATGGTGAAGTTTCAGGTACCACAAACAAATTAAATTGGGTAACAGCTACTGAGATTAATAACAGTCATTTCATTATTGAAAGAAGTGCAGACGGTATAAATTTTGAAGAAATCGGAAGTGTAAATGGTCAAATACATTCGGCTTCTCTGCAGACTTATAGTTTCTTAGATCGCGAACCATTGCTTGGAACGAACTATTATAAATTACGCCAGATTGATTTTGATAATCAAGCTTCGTTTAGCAATGTAATCAAAGTAAAGAGAGACGATAGATCCTCATCGGCATCTTTTTATTTACAGAATGGAAATATAGTAGGGCTTTACTATGCTGCTAAGATTTCCAAAGGGAACCTGATGCTCTACTCACTGAACGGACAACTGTTGCATCAAGAAGAGATTCATCTCACTACCGGTCACAACAAATTCTCTGTTAAAAACAGCAACGTCCTTACTAAAGGTATCTATATTATTCAGTTTGATGTGAATAGAAAAAACTCAAGTGTTTCTAAAATACTTTT
>CAZTCQ010000052.1:4784-19743 GCA_964612525.1 uncultured Chitinophagaceae bacterium
TGCTCCATGGAATCTCTATGACGTATCGTTACCGAATTATCTTCTAAAGTATCAAAATCAATCGTTACACAAAAAGGTGTTCCTATGGCATCTTGAATTCTATAGCGTTTACCAATAGCATTTTTCTCTTCGTAAAAACAGTTGAACTCTTCTTGCAATTCGGCCAAAAGCTCTTTGGCTTTTTCTGGTAAGCCTTTCTTTTTAATTAATGGAAGAATCGCTAATTTGATTGGCGCCAGTTTGGCTGGGATACGTAAAACTTTTCGGCTATCCTTTTTTTCTTCGTTGCTCAAATCCTCTTCTTCGTATGCCTCGCTCAAAACCATTAAGACGGTTCTGTCTAGCCCAATAGAAGTTTCTATAACATAAGGCACATAGTTTCCGTAGGGCTTGTTCGTTTCAGGATTAATTTCATTATCAAAGTACTGCTGCTTCTTTTTGCTATGCTCTTGATGTTGCTTTAAATCAAAATCACCCCGCGAGTGAATCCCTTCTACTTCTTTGAACCCAAATGGGAAATCATATTCAATATCGCAAGCTGCATCAGCGTAGTGCGCTAATTTTACATGATCATGAAAACGAGATTTCTCGGCAGGAATTCCTAAGTCTTGATGCCATTGGCTTCGTTTTTCTTTCCAATGCTCATACCATTCTTTTTGAGTGCCCGGGCGCACAAAAAATTGCATTTCCATTTGTTCAAACTCACGCATTCTAAAAATAAACTGACGGGCTACAATTTCGTTACGAAACGCCTTACCTGTTTGCGCAATTCCAAAAGGAATTTTTTGACGGCTTGTTTTTTGAACGTTTAAAAAGTTTACAAATATTCCTTGTGCCGTTTCAGGGCGTAAATAAATTTCTGTAGCATCTTCCGCCACGGAACCTACTTGTGTACCAAACATTAAATTGAATTGACGAACGTCAGTCCAATTAGATGTTTCGCTAACCGCACATTTAATATCGTTTTCAATAATTAACTCTTTTAGGCCAGCCATGTTTTCTTCTTTTTCAAGAATTTCCATTTTATCTAAAAGTGCTTGCGCTTTATCGGCATCACCTGCTTCTCTTATTGTGTCGGCATGACCTTCTATTAAATGGTCTACGCGATACCGTTTGTTACTATCCAAATTATCAATCAAGGGATCAGAAAAACTATCCACGTGACCACTTGCTTTCCAGGTAGTAGGATGCATAAAAATAGAAGCGTCCAAACCAACTATATTTTGGTTTTGATACACCATGGTTTTCCACCAATATTCTCTGATGTTCTTTTTCAACTCTACACCCCAAGGACCATAATCATAAACGGCCTGTAAGCCATCATAGATTTCACTCGATTGAAAAACAAAACCATATTCCTTACAATGTGCAATCAGCGATTGCCATTTGTTATTTTCTGCCATAAGCTGCGAATTTAAACTCTTTGCCTTTATTTATGTCTAAGAATTCAATCTCCTATTTAAGTTTATCGTAAAAAACAAACTATGAAGTCTAATACCCTCGTTCTCCTCCTATCAATAATTAGCTTAATGAGTTGTTGCACTAAAGATTTCGTATGCGAATGTTCGATTATCCAAACGAATGGTGTGGACACCACGATAAATTCTACTTTTGAAAACGTTAGAGGTACCAGATTTAATCTTGGCGATGAATGTCCTCGGTTCCAAACCGATTATGAGAACGGAATTACCATTCATACCCGTTGCGCCTTACAGTAGATTAAAATTTAATTTCTGCACAAAAAAAACCTCTTCAGGCGTGAGCATAAAGAGGCTTTGCATATTGATTCTGTAGAGTTTATTCTACTCCGTGCATTAATTTTTTAATTGGTTTATTTAGTATGATTACTAAGGCTCCTATTCCTAAAAGCACATAAGCCAAAATAGCAAAAACCTCCGTATACTTCGCCAAACCAGCTGCGGCATCTAGCGCACCACCCTCACCGCCATGACCACCCGTCATAGAAGCGATAATACCGCCTAAGTAATTTGCCATAGCGAAGCTCAAGAACCAAGCTCCCATCGCTGTACCCGCAATATTTTTTGGTGCCATTTTGGTAACCATTGACAAGCCAATGGGAGAGATAAATAACTCACCCGTAGTATGTAAGAGATACAAAAGCACAACCGTAATTAAAGGAACCTGAAACGCATCGTTTACAAAAGGCAACATAGCTTTGGTAACCAAGAAACCAGCAGCAATCTGGAAGAAAGCCAAACCAAACTTCACTGGGATACTAGGGTTCTTTCCTATTTTAGATAATTTAACCCACATCATTGAAAAGATGGAGCCAAATATTACGATAAACAATGGATTAAAAAATTGCGTCATAGATGCTGGCATTTCCCAACCTCCAATCATTCGATCTACATTTTTATCAGCAAATAAAGTTAATGATGTTCCTGCCTGCTCAAAACATGCCCAGAACACAATATTCACTAACATAAGTATTACTAATGCTATCATTCTGTCTTTCCAAATAGGCGTGCTTTTATCCTCACCACCTTTTGTAAAACCATTGCCTTCTCCTCCGTTGGCCATCTCTTTATCCGCTTTGATACCAGCCATAACTAACTGCGCACAAATCAGGACGAACAGACCTAATAACAATATGCCCAATACTGTGCTTAATTTAATAAGAACATAGCACAAAGGAATCAATAACAAAGAGCCGATGGTTATAGCCTGTACCCAATTCAACGGACCAAAAGCTTTTTCTAATCCAGCCGGGTGAATATTTACGCCGGGGGCTCGCTCAAAATTCTTACGTCCAGACCAAAATATTAAGAACCCAGCCAACATACCTAGACCTGCTAAACCAAATCCATATTTAAAGCCATAGGTCTCACCTACGTAGGCTACCACTGTGGTAGCTAAAAAAGCTCCGATATTAATACCAATATAAAAAATGGTAAAACCAGAATCTCGCCTTGGGTCGCCATCTTTGTAGAGCTTACCAACAATAGTTGAGATATTAGCCTTAAAATAACCATTCCCGACAATCAAAGCTCCCATACCAATTAGTAAAAACTGTTCTGTTCCACCGAGTATAATAAACTCTCCGATGGCCATCATGATCGCTCCAAAAAGAACAGCATATCGATAACCCAAATATTTATCCGCCATACGTCCTCCCAAAATTGGGGCCGCATAAACTAAAGCAGTATAACCACCATAAATCAAGGAGGCCTCAGCGTCTCCTTGCATCAATGATTTTACTAAATAAAGTGTCAATAAAGTTCTCATTCCATAGTAACAGAAACGTTCCCACATTTCTGAAAAGAATAAGGTCATTAGTCCCTTAGGATGTCCGCTCGTTTTTTCTGGAAATCCGTCGTCCTTGTTTTCTTCTAGTATTACTTCTTGACTCATATAGTTTTATTTGAAAGCGTTAAATTAACATAATTTATCTCAGTAAAGAGAATTTGGTATCACTTTTTAGAATTTTGGAGCGCAGTATCGAAGGGATTACTTCAATATAATTAACATTCCAAGGAGCTAAGTGACCGAATTGCGTGACAATTTTGCCCAATGAAAAGAATTATTTTTTCACTATTCATTTTATTCGCTTGTTTTAAATCAGAAGCAGCTTACACACATTGGGTTTTTGAAGGAGCCGGTATACGTGGCATCGCCTATGTAGGCGCCATCAAGGAATTGGATAAACTCCACTATTTAGATTCGCTCCAGGTCGTGGGTGGTACGAGTGCGGGTTCTATCACCGCCTGTTTCTTAGCCCTTGGTTTTACGCCCCAAGAAATGGAGACTGAGCTTCGCCAATTGAACTTTAGAAAATTTAATGACAACACCCTACCACTTGTAAGTGGTTTACGAAACATGATAAAACATTTTGGATGGTACAAAGGTGACGCTTTTGAAAAATGGAATAGAAAATTAATTGCGTCCAAAACGAATAATCCGAACATTACATTTAAAGAATTGCACGATAACCCAAACTACAAGGATTTGTATATCATGGGTGCTTCTATCAATAATCAGCGCAGCATCAATTTTAATTATAAAACCTATCCAAATATGGAAATTGCCACGGCCGTGCGCGTAAGTATGTCTATTCCGTATTACTATAAGGCCGTCATTATTGACAGTAATGGCAAGCGTCTGAAAGAGCAACCCATTCAAGGCGCTTATGATATTTGCGTAGACGGTGGCATGACCAGTAATTTGCCCGTAGAACTTTTTAATACTCCTCAAGAAAATATACTAGGGTTTCAGATTGTGCGGGACGAACAATTGAAATATGATAGTCAAAAACGAACAGCGCCTTTTTCTAACATGAAAAGTATAGGCACTTTCGTAAAAGCAATTTATAATTTGACGAAAGAAAATACACAGAATTTAAAACTGGCTAATTACAAAAAAGTCAAATTAGTCAACATCTCCGACGGAAACGTAGGACCAAGAATTAGAAAATTAAGAAAAGAGACTGTTGATTTATTATTAGAAAACGGACGGTCCGCTATTCTTTCCAATTTTTTAAATATAACTACCTTGCCGGCAAAGCCGCTAAATGCTCATTGATTTTTTCAATACGATTGGCTGGGCTTGGGTGCGTGCTATTAAAATCACTTCTGTCGGCTCCTCCGCTGGCCTCGGCTAATACTTTCATTACATCCAGCGCAGCCCGTGCATCATAGCCAGCTTGGTGGCAATATTTTACACCAAATTCATCGCTCTCTAATTCATCTTCGCGGCCATATTTCATACCGATCATTTTGCCTACATAGCCTGCAATTTGGCCTCCGTTCATAGTGCCACTGCCCATGGTTACCCCTTGGATAATCCCGTTGAGTAAACCTGTTTGAGCCATTTGCTCAGCAGAGTGTCTGTGAATTACATGTGCTATTTCATGACCCAAAACCGATGCCACGGCATCTTCGGTTTTTAGTTTAGAGAGCATAGCGGCCGTGATAAATATTTGACCACCGGGTAAAGCAAAAGCATTTATGGTACGCTCATCTGCCAATACATGAAAATTAAATTCATAGGGAGAATCTTTAGCATGTGAACTATTGACCAAACGCTGCCCAATAGATCTAATTTTTAATTGAACATTATTATCTGCATACAAACCACCAAACTGTGCGGCCATCTGCGGTGCCGATTGCAGCCCCATAGCCACTTCTTCAGCGGGTGATAGGCTCACTCTCTGTTTTTCACCCGTCACGGGATTCACTTGTGACTTCATATAATACGATACCACCGAGAAGAGAATAAACCCTCCCATAATCAATAATCGAATCGGAAATTTTCTTTTTTGTCTCATTATTTTTCAGTTTTTTCTTCTATTAAATCTTTAACTAAATAAATGGCTAACAGGATAAAAGCCGAACCGGCACCCAAAATATACATTCCGTACGCAATTGCAATCGACACAGCACCCGTTGTCCAGAGAGCTACCATATTAGAAAACTCAGGACGTCCATCATTTTCGATAACTGATATTTTGGAAGACACTACAGCCAGACCAACAATAGTGGCCGCCAAGACAAAAACCTGTTGTTCTCCTGCAAAAAAGTGAATGGCCAGGACCGTGAGTAAAGAAGTACCGAGCGCCATAGTTGAATAGGTTCTGACCCCTGCAATTTTTCCATTCTGATGCCGCTCTAAGCCTATCAATAAGCCGATAAAAGTCGCAGCAGCGACTCGGACAATAATAGTAAGCTCAGGCAAATTTGTAGCTAGACTCATTGTAAATTATTATTTGCGCACAAGATAATGCATTTTGAATAATAATATAAAAAACCGATTGTTAGTACAATCTAACTTTTTGATTATCTTCGTACTATGCAAAAAATTATACTAACACTCAGTTTGATAATAATTGGATTTACCTCTTTGGCTCAAACGGCTTCGGTTCCTATCAAAACGGATAGACCCGATCAAACGGAGAGCCCTAGTACGACACCCCCTCGATATTTTCAAATTGAAATGGGTGGTTTATTCGAAAGCGATCGAACCTCTTCCAACCTTACAGAACATAACTTTTTGATGCCTACTATACTTACTAAGTATGGGCTAAGCAGAACGGTTGAGTTTCGACTCATTACGGAACTAGCTGGTAATGGTCAGATGATTCGCGGAGCAAAAGATCGTTTTAACTCAGGATTTAAACCGGTGATTGTCGGGATGAAAGTAAATTTATTTAAAGAAAATCGTAAAAAGTTTATTCCGAAAACCTCTTTCATTGGGCACTTAGGAATTTCAAGATTGGCTAGCGACTTTTACGAAACCAGTCGCTCCTTCCCACAGTTTCGATTTTTAATGGAGCATACACTTACTGACAAAACTTCTTTTGGATATAACTTAGGAATGGAATGGAACGGGCAAACGAATAATCCTAATACCATATACACCGTAACAATGGCTCGGGACTTAGGCAAAGGCTTCGGAGGATTTGCTGAGTTTTATGGATTTTTTAAGCGTAATGATATTCCCAAGGAAGTAATAGGCGACCACCGGTTTGATGCAGGAATCACCTATCTATTGAATAATGATTTTCAATTTGATGTGAGTGGCGGCTTGGGCTTAACTGAAAACGCCCCGGATTACTTTTTGAGTGCGGGTATTAGCTTTCGGTTTCGATAGTCGATGTTAAATATGTGACACCCGAAATCTAAGTGGGTGTTTGGGGCGTATATTTACTTTCCGCCCAAAAAGAGGTGCTTGTTTTATTATGATTCGTTTTCTTTTTTTATTTTCTATTGTATTAATGAGTTCAACGCTCCAAGCTCAGAAACAATTGAGTTCTGAACGATTCACCCTACAAAGTAATGCTCTGAATGTGTCGGGAGGACAGTGGCAAATAGAAAGCGGTTTTCAGTATAGTGGTACTAGTATCAAAAATTTTGGTCAGTACAAATTCTACTCTCCAACGGTTCTGCAACGTTACGGAATTAGTGACAGGGTAGAGCTTAGACTAGAAACCAGTATCGTTTCTAATTTTGCGATTAACAAAGGTGCCTATACTACCAACTATTATCTTTCTGGTTTTGAAGCTCCCAGACTGGGAAGCAAAATAAAATTACTCAAACAAAAAAAGAAATTTCTTCCTCAAATTGCCGTTCTCGGAGAAGTAAGTTTGTTCCCATTAGCTTCTCAAATTTACAGATCTAAAAAGGTGATGCCCCGGCTACAATTTTTATTCACTCATAACTACAAATCCTTGAGCGCGGGTTACCATATTGGAAGCTATTACAATCAGCGGCTTCACTTTACCTACGATTTATACCTACAGAAAAAATGGGGACAACGACTCATAAGCTCCATAACCTATGCAGGATCGGCAACGAAAGCAACTGAGATGGGACCTAGCAGAAATAGCCAACTCTATTCTAGTTTCGGTTATTATCTCAGCCCAAACGTACTTGCCGATTTTGGTGCTGGCCGTGGCGTAGGCAACCGACCGGATTTTTTCTACAGAGCTGGATTGAGTTTTAAACTGAAATAGGATTTTAAAACTTAATTATCAGCCCTTTTCCAAACCGATTTTCTTTGTCTATTTGTCGGCCAATTTCGTTCATTTTTAAATCAATGAGCTTTAAATTTTTTGGCAGCTCAATATTTCTTGGTAACTCTTTAATGTCATTATTGGTCAAATATAAACTTTCTAAAAAGGTAAGTTTCGCAATGCTTTTTGGGATAGTTGTTAAATGATCACCTTCTAAATGGAGGCTTTTAAGCTTAGGAAGTTTAGTTAAAATTCCTATCGACTGGTCAACATCTAAATTCGTCTCATCATTCAAATAAACTTCCTCCAGATTTTTAAGCTTTTTCATAAAACGAGGAAGCTCAGTAATATCATTTCCACTCAAGTCTAATACCTTTAATTTTTTTAGGTACACGATACCATGAGGTACTTCTTCAAGATTATCATTTTTTAAGCTCAGAAATTCTATGTTCTTGAATTGTTTTAAAACAGCATCCGTCAGCTGGACCTCTTGATTACTCAAATCTATCCGAGTCACAATCTCAGGATTTTTTAATGCATTCTCCAAACTGGTAAAGGTCTTGGCTTTATTATTCAAAACGGCTTCACCTTGGCCAAAACTGTTTCCCACAGCTAGAAAAACACCTAATATAATCAACACAACTTCTCTCTTCATAATCTTTCTTATTTTGTTCCAAACAAAGTTAGGCTGCAACAAAGAGAAAAAACGAAAACCAAGATTAGAAATGTTTATTTATATTATAACCAAATAATATAAACAATAATAAATATATGCTAGACCGCTTTTTTACCTAGCGGCTTCGGTTTATCAAACCAAGCAATTAAAATCGGAAGCAAAGTAAGATTGGCAATCATGGCCCATAAAAGAGTAAGTGAAGTTAGTAAACCTAAAAACTTGGTGCCATCAAACTGTGAGAAAAGAAAGACAATAAATCCTACTGCTAAAATAAAGGACGTAAACAAAATACTGATGCCCGTTTCTTTAATAGTATGCCGAACCGTTTGATGTACATCAAAATTAAAGCGAGGCAAATCTTGCCGATAATTTACAATAAATCGAATCGTTACATCAATAGCAATTCCCAAGGCAATGCTAAACACCAAAACCGTAGAAGGCTTTAGGGGTATACGAAACCACCCCATAATGCCGGCCGTCATAGCAAGCGGAACCATGTTGACAACCAAAGCAATCAAAACAGTACGCCATGATTTAAAAAGAAAAATCATACAGAGAAAAATCATACCCAAGGCGAGTAAAATACTATCTCGCAAACTATTAATTATAAACCGACTCCCTTCCAAAAAAACTATACTCGTGCCTGTAAAGCTCACGTCATACTTTTTAGGGTCAAAAATTTCATCGGCTTCTTTACGCACTTTTTTTAGTAACTCCGGTAGTCTTTTTGAACCCACGTCTGCGATATTAATACTAATACGCGCCAGTTTTTTATCTTGATCAACGAATGATTCTACGAGCTGCCCCATCTCACTTTCATCTCCGCCTGTTTTCATTTTTAAGTAAGGAGCGATAAAGGAAACGTCATACATATTGGGTATAGCATAATTTAAGCTATCGCCATCATAATAGGCTTGCTTCGCAAATTTAAGCATCTCAATGTAAGATAGCGGCTTTCCAAACTCAGGAATAGAACGTAGAATTTCGACAAGCTCGTCAATTTTACTCATGGAGCCCAAACTAGTTATTTTATTTTTTTTCTTAGCATCTACCAAAATTTCTAGCGGCATGATGCCTGTAAACTGATCTTCAAAGAATTTTAAATCTTTATAAATTTTATTCTCTTTAGGCAAGTCATCAACGATATGACCCACTTGCTCAAGCTGCAACAACCCAATTACAGAAACTACAACGACCACTGCAAACATGGAAGCCATTGTTTTTTTATGATTAAAACTCCAACCTTCAATCCGTTCTAACAATTTAGCGATTAACTTATTGTCTAAGTATTTTGTGTGCCTCGTCTTCGGTTCTTTTAAATACGAGAAAATAGCTGGCAAGGCGAAAAGAGAAATAATAAATACCGAAAGAATACTGAGTCCGGCGACTAAACCAAACTCTTTTAAGATTTTACTGTAGGTAAAATAAAACACTCCAAAACCAATCATGGTTGTCAAATTAGTAAACAAAGTGACAATTCCCATTCGTTCGACCATGCGGCGAATCGCACTCATTTTTTCACCCGTCTCAGCAAATTCTGAATGATATTTATTCAAAAAATAAATACAATTGGGCAGCCCAATTACCACAATCAAGGGAGGCAATAAAGCCGTAAGTAGCGTGATTTCATAACCGCACATTACCAATATAGCCACCGACCAAATAACACCCAACACGACCACCAACATACTGTAAATAACGGTCATGATCGATCTGAAAAACAATAGCAAAATCAAGGAAGTAAATACTAATGAAATAATAAGAATCATTTTCATTTCCTTTTTTATGGCTTCGGCCAATCGGGTTCTGATGTACGGCAATCCAGAGTAATGAAGCTCCGCACCACTTGTTTTGGCAAACTCAGTACTCATTTTTTCAATATCATTTACGAGCTCAATTCGTTTAGCAGAATTAATAATGGTTGGTTCCAAATAAATAGCAGTGAGATAAGAATTTGAAAGAGGGTTATAAAGCAAATCTTTGTAAAACGGCAGATTTAAAAAAGTAGCTACACTTGCAGAATCCACACCGTTTTTAAAAATAGGCCCCGTTTTTAATGAAGCTTTGCCATCAATGTTTTGCTTCGTGATGTTCACGGCATCTGCAATGCTTAGCATATTATCGACACCTTCTATAGCTTTGATTCTATCAGACCAATCCCTAAATTGCTTAAAAAATACTTCGTCAAAAAAATTCTCTTTTTGAAAACCCACTACGAGCATAGTGCCATCCTGACCAAACTGATCCTTAAATTTTTGATAATCCTGATACTTTTGACTGGAGGTAGGAATTGCGTTGTTAAACTCATAGCTCATCTTCACCTGCGAGGCTTTGTACCCCATAAAAACGGTTATGAGCAACAAGGCGATCAAAACAAACAATCGATTGCGAATAATAAAATCAGCTAGTTTTTGCCACATGGGCGGCAAATATAAGGATATACATAAGTATGTAAAATTCCTAGATGACATACTACACGCCGCATTTTTTCGTTAGTTTTGATATTGTATATGAAATCCACTCTGTTATTTTTCTTTCTGCTGCTAGGAATTGGTGCAAACGCCCAAAATACGCCCATCGGTCAGTGGGAAACTCACTTTTCCTATAATAGTGCCAAAAGTGTAGCCTATGACGGTGATGAATACATGTATAGCGCCGATAAAAATCTTTTCCGCTATTCGCTGAAAGAAAACTCATTCGAAATTTTTTCAAAAATTAATGGTTTGAGCGACATTGATATTCGACTCATCCGTTACAATCAAGACGAGGACTACCTTCTCATTATATATGAAAACGGAAATATTGACTTACTGATTGACAATAATTTCATCAATCTTTCCAACATAAAAAACCTCAATACAGGAGGCAGTAAAAATATAAACGATGTTTTCTTTTATAATCAACTCGCCTACCTTTCAACGGACTTTGGAGTAGTTGTGCTTAATCCCAGCAGAAAAGAAATTAAAGAAACATACGTTCTACAAGACAATTCTACCATTGCCAAAATAAATTCTTTTACCAATTATCGAGGGCAGTTTATTGCCTCTTCTGACCAAGGACTTTTTGTGGTAGACGATAATCAAACCGTATTGCAAGATTTTACGAAATGGGTTCATTATCCAAACCTAAAATTTGACAAAATTGCCAGCTCTCCCACCGAAGGATTCATCTTAGCCGGGGTTGACACCTTTCATTTATACAGCAATAGCGATATTACCCAATCGTGGGATACCATTGCCAGAACAACAAGACCGACCATTAGAATCGTCATTGGTGACCGTCAAAACTACATTATTGAAAACGGGAGTTCCTCCAGAAAAGTGCACGCTTATGATAATTTAGGCACACTCAATCAACTTTACTTTATTGGTATCAACGCACTAGATCTTGCCGAAACGGGCAATACATTTTATATCGCTGACGGTTATTCTGGATTAACCCATGTAAAAACCTTTAATCAAAAAGATATAATTCGACCAGAAGGCGTTTCTTCAAATTCCGCATTCAATTTATCAATAGCCAATAATGAATTATTTGTAATCGGTGGCCGACATGACAACTGGCGACCTAGCACGCAGCGAGATGGTGTGTCTCGTTATGACTACAAAAGTTGGCGCTATTATAGCCAATACACTACACTACCAAGAATGGATAGTACGCAAGACATTCTTGATGTGGCGATGGACCCTCGCAATCAATATTTGTATTTTGCCTCTTTTGGCGGTGGCTTGCTAGAAATAGCTCCCGACCTTACCACCAAAATATATAAGCAAAATACAATCCTTCAACCCTTCGGAGGTGACAATGTCATTAGAATTGCTGGTTTGCAATTTGATGAAAATAACAATCTTTGGATGTCAAACTATGGAGTACAAAATTCGTTGGCAGTAAAAAAAGCAGATGGAGGTTTTCAATCTTACTCCATGCCATACCCTATCGGTGCAGCCGAAAAATCAGGGTCACAAATTCTCATTGATGATAACAATCAAAAATGGATGGTGGCTCCCCGAAATGTGGGCCTATTGGTTTTTAATGACAATGGCACCTTGGATAATAAGGCAGATGATCAAGTCACGCTTCTTGGCCAAGGCAGTGGAAACGGAAACCTTCCCAACACCAACGTAAACTGTATCGCCAAGGATAAAGACGGTGCCATTTGGGTAGGCACCAATGATGGCATTGCTATTTATAATTGCCCAGGTTCTGTTCTTAATGGTGGCTGTGATGCTGAATTAAGAATCGTGCAGTATGACGAAAATGCCGGTCTGCTTTTTCAAAATGAAAACATTCGAACGATAGCCGTTGACGGCGCGAATAATAAATGGATCGGAACGACTAACGGCATTTGGCAAATTAGCGATGATGCCGAAACCATTCTAAAGCGCTTTAACGTGGATAATAGTCCGCTGCCCGCAGATGAAATAAATAAAATTGTCATTCATCCGGTAACAGGCGATGTGTTCATTGCTACAACTGGTGGTCTAGTTTCGTTTCGATCAGAGGCAACGGAAGGCTTTGTGAACAGTGAAGACATTTTAGTATTTCCGAATCCTGTTCCTAGTAATTATAGTGGCACAATCGCTATCCGCGGACTCACCGAAAATGCAGACGTGCGAATTACCGATGTAAGCGGACAGCTAATTTATAGAGTAAAAGCACAAGGAGGTCAAGCCGTTTGGAATGGACAAACTTATACCGGGCAGCGTCCTATCAGTGGAGTTTACTACGTATTTGTTACTGATAAAAACGGTGAAGAAACGGGCTCAACCAAATTTATTTTTCACGAATAAACTATGCAAAAAAATACGGAGGGCTTGGTGCTCCGAACAATAAAGTATGGTGAAACTAGTATTATCAGTACTTTGTTTACCCGTGATTTTGGGATGCAAGCTTACCTAATTCGCGGAGCACGCTCTAGTAAAAAAACAGGCATCAAAGCCAACTATTTTCAAATCGGGCAGTTTCTAGATATTACCGTTGACTACAAGCCCGGTAAAAATTTAAACTACATCAAGGAGGTAAAACTTAATTCTGAACATGCCATTCAATCGCAGAATATTGTAAAACAGAGCGTCATTCAATATTGTAGCGAACTTGTGTTACGCTGCGTAAAAGAAGAAGAAAAAAATGAAGCACTTTTTTCTTTCTTGGCATTATTTTTTGACAAAGTAGGCTTACTCGCCAACGAAAACATAGCCTTGGCTCCACTTCATTTCACTTTACAATTCGCGGCTAAAATCGGTTTTGAAATTTATGATAATTTTTCTTTAGACAAGCCGCACTTCGATGGTCTAAATGGTTCATTTTGTAAAGAACAAAGCAATAATTCTTATACTTCGAATAAGCAAAGTTCCTTGCTCATACATCAATGCTTAGGCGGACAAGATCAAAAAACATTTCCGCAAACCATCCGAGAGCAAAGTTTGAATGACCTCATTCGTTTTTTAAAACTACAGATTGATCAAATGGGCGATGTGAAGTCAGTTGGTATTTTGCATCAAATTTTGCACGACTAAAATCATAGATCCCTATTTTCCTGCTAACTTCGTAGCATGAGCTTATCCAAGATTAGAATCGGTGGCGTACCCGAGCATTTTAATATGCCCGTTCACTTGGCTATAGAAAATGGCGAATTTGCCAAGCGAGGCCTAGATGTAGAATGGACAAATTTTGGAGGTGGTACGGGCCAAATGACTAAAGCCTTACGTGAAAACGAAATAGATGTTTGTATCCTACTTACGGAAGGAATTATTGCTGATATTATTAAAGGCAACCCAAGTAAGATTATAAGTGAATACGTTATCACACCACTAACTTGGGGCATACATTCCAGTGCTAAAAACCCGGTTCAACATCATGAAGAAATCTATGACAAACGATATGCAATAAGTCGTTTTGGATCAGGGTCACATTTGATGGCTATAGTTGATGCCAACTTGGAAGGTAAAAAAATTGAAGAGTCTCAATTCAATGTTATAAAAAATCTAGACGGCGCTTTAGAATCCTTAGACAAACAAGAAACTGATATTTTTTATTGGGAAAAATACACAACCAAGCCCTGGGTAGATAAAGGAGACTTAAAAAGAGTAGGTGAATTTATTACTCCGTGGCCGTGCTTTATGATTGCGGCAACCAATCAAATATTAGAAGAACAACCTGAAAATATAATTAGATTACTTCGTGTAATTCATGACAGCTGCGATAGTTTTATGCAAAGTGACCAAGCAATAGAAATTGTAAGTGAACGCATGCACCAAAAACCTAAAGATGTAGCACGCTGGTTTCATAGTACAGAGTGGAGTATCCATGGATGGGTGAGCGAGAAAATGCTCAAAAGTGTAATGTATTATTTAAAAGCGGCAGATATTGTTGCGGATAACGCCACAACACAAGATTTAGTTTGGGTCAGAAAAAAGTAAAGTCGTGAAATTTACTTGCCTAACCGAGATATACGCTCCGCGTAAAAAAGTAATTGAGCTTTGGAAAAATCCAAAAAATTATAAGCATTGGCAAGATGGGTTTGAAGCTTTTAAACTAATTGAAGGCAAGCAAGGTGAAGTGGGATCAAGGGCATTTCTTACGTACAACAATAAAGGCAATCAATTTGATTTGGAAGAAACCGTAGTTGAAAATAAACTACCTGAAACCTTCGAAGGAGAGTACTTGCATGTAACCATGACCAATCGAATGAAAAGTACTTTCGTTGCTTTAGACACCGAAACAACAATTTGGAAAGTTGAAATACATTACACACAATTCAATGGATTTGCTATGAAGCTTTTTGGTTTTTTTGGAAAACGAATCTTTAAAAAACA